>NZ_JCAFRI010000043.1:0-4787 GCF_059367915.1 Stenotrophomonas sp. YJH_SMC_19 | reverse complement strand
GCAGGGCGGCGAGGTGGTCGGCCAGGTGGTCACCACCATGTCGGCCATCGAAGCCTCGTCGAAGAAGATCGCCGAGATCATCAGCGTCATCGACGGCATCGCGTTCCAGACCAACATCCTGGCGCTGAACGCCGCAGTGGAGGCCGCGCGTGCCGGCGAGCAGGGCCGTGGTTTCGCCGTGGTCGCCAGCGAAGTGCGTACCCTCGCCCAGCGTTCGGCTGCGGCGGCCAAGGAGATCAAGGGCCTGATCGATGATTCGGTCGGCAAGGTCGCCGAAGGCTCCAGCCTGGTGCACCAGGCCGGCAGCACCATGGGCGAGATCGTCGCCTCGGTGCAGCGCGTGACCGACATCATGGCCGAGATCTCCGCCGCTTCGCAGGAACAGAGCGCCGGCATCGAGCAGGTCAACCAGACCGTGGTGCAGATGGACGAAACCACGCAGCAGAATGCCGCGCTGGTGGAGGAAGCGACTGCTGCGGCGCGCGCCATGGAAGACCAGGCCGTGCAGCTGGGCGAAGCCGTGGCGCGCTTCCGGCTGGCATCGCACGGCGTCGCCGCTGCGCCGGCACGGTTGGCAAATGCACCGCAGCCACGTCAGGTCGCGGCCGCCCTGCCCGTCACCAAGGCCGCACCGACACGGCCGCTGCGGGCGTCGGCCGCCCAGCCGGCGCTGGCTGCCGAGGGTGATTGGCAGGAGTTCTGACCCCACGCAGAAAGCATCCGCCCATGGGGTGGATGCACCAGCATGGCGGGCCACGGGGTCAGATCCCTTTCCCACGGGAAAGGGATCTGACCCCTTATGCATGGAAAGTGATGCAAATCTCACTTCATAATCCAATGCAGAGGCCGATATCCCCATCGAGCCTGCACCAACGCGTGCTGGCGCCCGCCCCTGATCACAGACTCCATGTCCGACGGCCACGACACTGAACTGCATGATGTCCACGCGGCCGACGCCGCGGACGAACGCTTCCTGGTCCGCAACCCCCGCCAGCTGCGGCAGCTGCTGCGCTCGCTGATCGACCAGCGATCACTGATCAACGCGCATATCGACGGCCGGGATCGTTCCTTCCCGACCGCCCTGCTTGATCTCGACGAGGACGAAGACTACCTGCTGCTCGACGGCAGCCCGCAGGAGGCATCGAACCGTGCCGCCGAGCAGGCCGACCACCTGCTCTGCTTCGCCCAGCTTGAACGTGTCCTTGTGCGGTTCCGCCTGCACGAACTGCAGCGCGTGGACAACGATGGCCACGCCGCCTTCCGAGCCCCGTTGCCGGACGAACTGGTGCATCTGCAGCGCCGCGAGCTGTACCGGCTGGAGACCCCGGTCACCGACTCGCCGCATCTGCTGCTGCCACCCGGCGAAGCACGTGCCGAAGCGCTGTCGATGCGGGTGGTGGACATCAGCGGTGGCGGCCTGGCCGTAGTGGTTCCCAACGACTGCGCCGTATTCGGCCTGCAGAAGCGCTACCCGGCGCAGCTGTCGCTGCCCGATGGCCCCGACCTGGACATCGAACTGGTGGTCTGCAACCTGCTGCCACAGCGACAGCCCAATGGCATCGAGGTGAAGCGCGTGGGAATGCGCTTTGACAGCCTGCCGCGCGGCGGCGACAGCGCCATCCAGCGCTACATCTTCCGCATCGACCGCCAGCGCAAGGCGCGCCGCAACGGCGAGCTCTGAGGCCCGTTCGACCGTTCGTGCCGGCCGGCGGCCGGCAACCCGCATGATGCAGTCGCCGGCCAGCGGTCGGCACTAGCGATCTTCGGCGGATCCACGCCATATGCGCGTGCCGGCCGCGCCGCGGTAGATCCACGCCATGCGTGGATGCCTCTCCCCCGGCACCTAAAGTCCCCCCACGCGGGGCCGATATCGAGCCTGACACCGGGACTTCCGGCAGAACCAGGACCCCTCGATGAACGACAAGACCAGCTCCGCCGCCAGCGCCGGTGGCGAATTCCTCAGCTTCACCCTCGGCGCCGAGCACTACGGCGTGGACATCCTCAAGGTGCAGGAGATCCGTGGCTACGATGCGGTCACCCGCGTGCCGGACGCCCCGGACTACATCAAGGGTGTGATCAACCTGCGCGGCACCATCGTGCCGGTCATCGACCTGCGCTTGAAGCTGCGCCTGGACAACGCCCGCTACGACGCCTTCACCGTGATGATCGTGCTCAACGTCGAAGACCGCGTGGTCGGCATCGTGGTCGACAGCGTGTCGGACGTGATCCCGCTGTCGGCCGAGCAGATCCGCCCGACCCCGGAGTTCGGCGCTGCAGTCGACACCCGCTTCATCTCCGGCATCGGCACCCACGACGACCGCATGCTGATCCTGCTGGACATCGAGACCCTGCTCGACAGCGCCGACATGGGCCAGGCCTCCCTCGCCGAAGACGCTGCCGCCTGATCCATCGGACCTGCTTCACGTTCTGGTCACAAAACCCTTCAGTTCCCCCCAGCAGTGCCGATAGGGGGACAGAAGCCGGTCGCGCAGGAGCGCGCGGAACCGGAACGACCATCACCATCCCCGGAGATACACCTCGATGAAGTCCCTGCTTGCGTTCGTTTCGGCCGCTGTCCTGGCCACCACCGCTTCCTCCGCGTTCGCCCAGGCGGCCGACATGATCCCGCCGGAACTGGCCCCGCGTTCGGTCGGCAAGGACGGCATGGTCTGTGGCAAGGTCGAAAAGGCCCGCTACGCAGAAGGTTCCGAAGGCCAGCCGACCTTCCTGTACATGGGCGGTGCCTTCCCGCGCCACACCTTCTCGGCCCGCATCGCCGGCGAGAACCGCGGCAAGTTCTCCTTCCCGCTGGAAACCCTGGAAGGCAAGACCGTGTGCGTGATCGGCAAGATCCAGCGCGACGCCTCGCGCGCGGAAATCGAAGTCAGCTCGCCGGCGGGCCTGAAGCTGGCCAACATCAAGTAATCCGCTGTCCGTCGAACCACGCCGGAGCTTGTGCCGGCGTGGTTTCTGCTGCAACCGGGCCCGACGCCCGGACGCGTCTGCCTTAGGAGATCGCAACGCCCATGCCGTGGATCAACAACCTGAAACTGATGCCGAAGCTGCTGTTGACCTTCGGCGTCCTCCTGCTGGTGATGCTGCTGCAGGGCATCGTCGCCTATCGCGGACTGCATTCGCTGAACAACGTCACCACCGAGTTGGCCGGTTCACGCATGGAAAGCATCCGCATGGCCGGCGAGATGCGCGGCATGCTGGGCGAGTACCGCAATGCCGCCTACCAGCAGCTGATCCGCGCCAGCGATGACGTCAAGTCCGACGCGCGCAAGCAGGCCGTCGACCTGCGCACCAGCATGGACACGTCGATCAAGGAATACCCCAAGCTGGTCGACAACGCGCAGCAGAAGAAGCTGTTCGATACCTTCGCCAAGGAATGGAAGGACGCTCTGGCCTCCTACGACAGCGTCACCGAGATGCTGGAGCTGGACCTGCCGGACGATGCCATCGATACCTTCGTGGGCGAGACCCGCACCAAGCACCGCAAGGCTGCTTCGGCGCTGGAAGCGCTGATCGCCGAAGACAACCGCCTCGCCCGCGCCTCGCGCGAAGAGGCCGCGTCCACCTATTCCGCCTCCGCCGTGCTGACCGTGATCGCCCTGTTGGGCGGCGCCGCGCTCGGCCTGGTGCTGGTCTGGCTGTTCGCGCGCGCCCTGGTCGGCAGCGTGCGTGGCGCCGTGTCGGTTGCCAACGACGTGGCCGGCGGCAAGCTCGATGGCCACATCGACGTCAGCCGCCAGGATGAAGTGGGCGAACTGATGCAGGCCATGCAGCGGATGCAGCGCGACCTGCGCGAACGCATCGAAACCGACCAGGCCGTTGCCCGCGAGAACCTGCGCATCCGCACCGCGCTGGACTACAGCTCGACCGGTGTCTACCTGACCGATACCAGCAACACCATCGTCTACAGCAACCGCGCCCTGCAGCAGACCCTCAGCCAGTACCAGGATGAAGTACGCCGCGACCTGCCGGACTTCGACGCCCAGGCCTCGTTGATCGGCAAGCCGGTCACCGTGCTGGAACACCGCGGCGAGATGGACCAGACGCTGTTGGGCAACCTGAAGGCCCACGGCGTCGCCCGTCGCCCGATGCAGTACGGCGATGCCCAGTTCGCGCAGGTGGTGTCGACCATCCGCAACGAAGGCGGCGACACCGTCGGCTACGTGGTGGAATGGCGCGACCGCACCCAGGAGGCACTGGTCGAAGCCGAAGTGGCGCGCGTGATCGCCCAGGCCGCCGCCGGCGACCTGTCCGGCCGCATCGACGCCAGCGACAAGGAAGGCTT
This sequence comes from Stenotrophomonas sp. YJH_SMC_19, assembly GCF_059367915.1. Classification (NCBI taxonomy): domain Bacteria; kingdom Pseudomonadati; phylum Pseudomonadota; class Gammaproteobacteria; order Lysobacterales; family Lysobacteraceae; genus Stenotrophomonas; species Stenotrophomonas sp. YJH_SMC_19. Next base: position 487 of record NZ_JCAFRI010000043.1, on the reverse strand, counting down.
CTTCCTGCAGCTGGCCCAGCAGATCAACGGCCTGCTGGACGCCAATGCCGGCAGCATCGAACAGATCTCCGGCCTGCTTGCCGCGCTGTCGCAGGGTGACCTGACCGTGCGCATGCACGGCGACTACCAGGGCGTGTTCGCCCGCATGCGCGACGACGCCAACGCCACCGCCGCGCAGCTGAGTGAAATCGTCACCCGCATCAAGCAGTCCAGCCGCGCGATCAGCTCGGCCGCCGGCGAGATCGCCTCGGGCAACAGTGACCTGTCGCGCCGTACCGAGCAGCAGGCCGCCAACCTGGAAGAAACCGCTGCTTCGATGGAGGAACTGACCTCCACCGTGCGCCAGAACGCCGAGCACGCCCGCCAGGCCAACCAGCTCGCCATCGGCGCGCACGGTGTCGCTTCGCAGGGCGGCGAGGTGGTCGGCCAGGTGGTCACCACCATGTCGGCCATCGAAGCCTCGTCGAAGAAGATCGCCGAGATCATC
>NZ_JCAFRI010000042.1:0-5146 GCF_059367915.1 Stenotrophomonas sp. YJH_SMC_19 | reverse complement strand
GCCCTCGGCTCACCCGCTACAACGGCAAGCCGGTGGACCCGCAGCAATACCTGCCGGCACGCTGATCGTCGATTCGCCATCTGGGCGGATCCCCGGCCCGGCGCAGCGCGCCGGGCGTTCGCCAACGGTGCGGCCCATGGGCCGCAAACACCGCCGGCTCACCCGCTACAACGGCAAGCCGGTGGACCCGCAGCAGTACCTGTCGGCGCGTTGAGGCCGTGGGATCGGGTGGCGCCGGGCAATGCTCGGCGTTCCCGACCTGTAGCGTCGAGCCATGCTCGACTCGCTGTACGCTGGCTGCCGTGGGTGGCCATTTGCGACCTTGAGTGGCACATCTCAAGCTTCCCGGCGAGCCAGGGAAGCGGCATGCTTCAACGGCCCCCCAATCCGGTGCCGCATGTCTCGCACAACAGCCCTTTTCGTGCTGCTCATCGTCGCGCCATTGGTGGCCGCCGCCAGCAGCGATCCACGTGACGTGGTCACCCGCCTCTACGACGCCATCCAGACACCGACGTCGAACGAAACGACCGTTTCCCCTCTGCTGGGTGAGGCCCTCCGCTCAGCCATCGCTGGGCAGCGTGCATATGAACAGGCCTGCACCGCACTGGCGGCGCCTGATGAAAAGCCGCACATGCTGGACCAGAGCCCGTATCTGCTGGCGCCGGATCGACCGGAAACGATATCCGTGGGAATGCCCGGATCGAGCGGTGACGCCACTTGGATCCATGTCGACATGGCCGTGGGCGACTATCGCTGGACCGACCAGGTCCTGCTGCAGCGGCAGGGCCGGGACTGGAAGGTCATGGATATACGCTGGGGGCAGGGCGGCAACCTGATTGGCCGGCTCAAGGCGTTCTCGGCATTCCGCTGCACACCTTCGGGCAGCTAGCCGGGAGCCACCCGGCGACTCGACCTCAGCCTTCCAGAATGAAGGCGGCGGCGACCTTGCGGCCTTCGCCGGCCAGGATATTGAAGGTGCGCGCGGCGGCTGGATTGTTCATCACTTCCAGGCCGATGCCGCGTGACAGGCAGGCGGCCATCACTACCGCCGGCGGGAAGACCTGACGGTCACCCGTGCCGAGCACGATCAGCGCCGGATTCAGCGCCAGGATCGGCTCCAGGTCAGCCAGCTGCAGCGCAGTGGCGCTCACCACCGGCCATTGCGTGACCAGCTGGTCCGGGGTCAGGAAGAAACTGCTGCCCAGCGCCTGGTCATTCACCTTGGCCGAGCGGCCATCGGCGGCACGGAGGCTATAGGCGTAATCCGGCGGTTCGTGGTTCAGCTGCATGGCAGTAGGGCGATCAGCCGCGCGGCAGCACGATCTGGCGCTGTTCCTTGCTCGGGCGGTACAGCACGGCGACGTGACCGATGCGCTGCACCAGCGCGCTTTCGGTGGCTTCGACGATCTCGCCGATCATCACGTCACGGGCGTCGCGGTCTTCGGCAGCGACCTTCACCTTGACCAGCTCGTGGCGCTCCAGCACTTCGTTCAGCTCAGCGATGAAGGCCGGGGTCACACCCTTGCCGCCGGTCTGCAGCAGGGCCTTCAGGTCGTGGGCTTGGCCGCGCAGGAAACGGGTCTGGGAGGCGGTCAGGGCGATGGACATGCAGGAAAACACGGTTGAATGGGGCGATCAGGGTATCATGAGGACCCCATCAGCCCCTATTTTCAATGGCTACCCGCAGCAAAAGCAGCCAGCGCTGGCTCAAGGAACACTTCTCCGACCCCTTCGTGAAGAAGGCCCAGGCCGAAGGCATGCGCTCGCGCGCCGCCTACAAGCTCGAAGAGCTGCTGGAACGTGACCGGTTGCTGAAGCCGCACATGGTGGTGGTCGACCTCGGTGCCGCCCCGGGCGGCTGGTCTCAGCAGGTGCGGAGACAGATCGGCGACACCGGTCGCGTGCTGGCGCTGGACATCCTGGACATGCCGCCGCTGGCCGGCGTGGAGTTCCTTCATGGTGACTTCAGGGAAGAAGCCGTCCTATCGCAGTTTGAAGCCATGCTCGGGGATCAGCCGGTAGACCTTGTGCTGTCGGACATGGCCCCCAATAAGAGTGGTGTAGGCGCGGTCGACCAGCCGCGGATGATGCACCTGGCGGAGCTGGCCCTGGATTTTGCCGACAACCACCTGAAGACCGGTGGGGCGTTCCTGATCAAGCTGTTCCAGGGTGAAGGCTTTGACGACTACGTGCGCGACATGCGCCGCCGGTACGACAAGGTCTCCATCCGCAAGCCGGAAGCGTCGCGCAAGCGCTCTCCCGAGGTGTATGCCTTGGGTCAGGGAAAACGCGCCCACATGAAGTAAGCTCGCAACGTACGCAAGTTCGACCCCAACGCAACGCCAGCACTGAGAGGAACACCGGAGCCAATGAGGATGAACGACTTGACCAAGAACCTCCTGCTATGGGTGGTCGTCGCCGTCGTGCTGATGGTGGTCTTCCAGAGCTTCTCGCCGAAGTCCTCCGGGGCCGGCGCGCAGGGCGCGTCCTACTCGCAGTTCCTGGACCAGGTGGACAGCGGCAACGTGCAGAAGGTCGCCTTTGGCGGCGACATGCGCGGCGGCACCAGCCAGCTGACCTACACCACCCGCGGTGGGCAGTCGTCCACCATCACCGCGCCGTTCGATCGTGACCTGATCAACGTGCTGCGTACCAAGAACGTGGAGATCGTGCAGGAGGAGCCGTCCAGCGGCATTTCCCTCGGCGCGATCCTGATGAATTTCCTGCCGGTCATCCTGATCATCGGCTTCTGGTTGTTCATCATGCGCCAGATGCAGGGCGGTGGCGGCGGTGCCAAGGGCGCGATGTCCTTCGGCAAGTCGCGCGCCAAGCTGCAGGGCGAAGACCAGATCAAGGTCACCTTCGCCGACGTCGCCGGCTGCGACGAGGCCAAGGAAGAAGTGGGCGAACTGGTCGACTTCCTGCGCGACCCGTCCAAGTTCACCAAGCTGGGCGGCAAGATTCCGCGCGGCGTGCTGATGGTGGGCCCGCCGGGTACCGGCAAGACGCTTCTGGCCAAGGCCATCGCCGGCGAAGCCAAGGTGCCGTTCTTCTCGATCTCGGGTTCGGACTTCGTGGAAATGTTCGTCGGCGTCGGCGCCAGCCGCGTGCGTGACATGTTCGAGCAGGCCAAGAAGCACGCGCCGTGCATCATCTTCATCGACGAAATCGACGCCGTCGGCCGCCACCGTGGCGCCGGCCTGGGCGGCGGTCACGACGAGCGCGAGCAGACCCTGAACCAGCTGCTGGTCGAGATGGACGGTTTTGAAGGCGGCGAAGGCGTGATCGTGATCGCCGCGACCAACCGTCCGGACGTGCTGGACCCGGCGCTGCTGCGTCCGGGCCGCTTCGACCGCCAGGTCGTGGTCGGCCTGCCGGACGTGAAGGGCCGCGAACACATCCTGAAGGTGCACATGCGCAAGCTGCCGCTGGCCGACGACGTCGAGCCGATGGTGATCGCGCGTGGTACCCCGGGCTTCTCCGGTGCCGACCTGGCCAACCTCTGCAACGAGGCCGCCCTGTTTGCCGCCCGTGGCAACGAGAAGGAAGTCCGCATGGACCACTTCGACCGTGCCCGCGACAAGATCCTGATGGGTGCCGAGCGCCGCTCGATGGCCATGAGCGAGGACGAGAAGACCCTGACCGCGTACCACGAGGCCGGCCACGCCATCGTCGGCCGCCTGGTGCCCGAGCACGACCCGGTCTACAAGGTCACCATCATTCCGCGCGGCCGCGCGCTGGGTGTGACCATGTACCTGCCGGAAGGCGACAAGTACTCGATGAACCGCGTGGCGATCCAGTCGCAGCTGTGCTCGCTGTACGGCGGCCGCGTCGCCGAAGAGCTGATCTTCGGCGAGGACAAGGTCACCACCGGCGCCTCCAACGACATCGAGCGTGCCACCAAAATGGCCCGCAACATGGTCACCAAGTGGGGCCTGTCCGAGCAGCTCGGCCCGATCGCGTATGGCGAAGAGGACGACGAGGTGTTCCTGGGCCGTTCGGTCACCCAGCACAAGAGCGTGTCCAACGACACGGCGCGCCGGATCGACGAAGAAGTGCGCAACATCCTCGACAAGGCCTACGCCCGCACGACCCAGCTGCTGACCGAGAACATCGACAAGCTGCACGTGATGTCGCAGCTGCTGCTGCAGTACGAGACCATCGACGCGCCGCAGATCGACGCGATCATGGAAGGCCGCGATCCGCCGCCGCCGGCGGGCTGGAGCAAGTCGAACAAGGATGGCGGCAACGACAAGGGCGGCGACGCCCGTCCGCTGCCGCCGATCGCAGGCCCGGCCGAATCGCACTGACGGCCCGCTGCAGGTGACACCAGACGAGGCCGGGGCAACCCGGCTTCGTCGTTTCCGGGCCACTGGCCCATCCCGAAGATCCGATCTGACGCTGGAGCCCGCATGTCCGCCCCGAAGCCCGAACCGATTTCCCACACCGTCGAAATGGTGATCGCCACCGTGGTCGGCGTGGGTGTGGGCCTGGGGGCCGACAACCTGCTGCTGGGCTGCGTGGTGGGTATCGGGGTCGGCATCGTGCTGAGCATCGCCAAGACCCTGTACGTGGACCGCAAGCGCCGCCGCCGTTGAGAGGGTGTCGGCAGGGCTTCGCCCTGCACCCGCGGTAGTGCCGGCCGCTGGCCGGCAACCTCAACAGCAACAGCAACAGCAACAGCAACAGCAACAGCGACAGCGGCATTCCGTGGTTTGGCGGGGCGGTGTGGGTTGGCAGGACACGCCGTAAACCCGTCCCTGGGGGCTCGATGGCGCCATCCATGGCGCCAACGGTCCTGCCAACCCACACCGCCCCACCTCTGACAGATTCCTGCTGCTGTTGGTAGGTGTCGACCTTGGTCGACACGGTAGATCCACGCCATGCGTGGATGCATTTCGATTCCAATTCGAAATATTCGATTCCGATGGAGATTCATCCACGCATGGCGTGGATCTACTGCAGATCGCGGAGATATGTCGAAGGCGGGGTGGGTTCGGTTGCGGGGGCGTGAGCCGCATGGATGCGGCGACCGAGCCTTATCTGATGAAAATCTGTCAGCGTAGGTGTCGAGAGCCGGCGTGGGCCGCCGTACGAGCCTGGATCTCGACGATCGCCATGTAGCTTGGCGCCCACGCCGGAATCT
>NZ_JCAFRI010000041.1:0-7192 GCF_059367915.1 Stenotrophomonas sp. YJH_SMC_19 | reverse complement strand
GTAACGCCGGCCGCTGGCCGGCAATTTCCCAATTGGGATGGTCGTGCAGCCGGCCAGCGGCCGGCTCTACCAGATCTGGGGACGGTCGCAGGTAGTGGGTGGCGGTAGTGCCGGCCGCTGGCCGGCAACCTCGAGATCGCGCACGGGTGCAGCCGGCCAGCGGCCGGCCCTACCTCACCTTGGGCTCAACGCAGTGCCAGATCCACGGCGATGCCGGCAAACAGCGCGGCACCCACCCAGTTGTTGTGCAGGAACGCCTTGAAGCACGGGCCGCGCTCGCGGTTGCGGCAGATCCAGAACTCGTACACCACCAGCGCGGTGGCCACGGCCACGCCGGCCAGATAGTACCCACCCAACCCGCCACGCACGCCGACCAGCGCCATGGTGGCCAGGAACAGCGCGTACAGCACGCCCTGGATGACCAGATCGAGATCACCGAACAGGATCGCGGTGGAGTGCGAGCCCATCTTCAGGTCGTCCTCGCGGTCGACCATGGCGTACCAGGTGTCGTAGGCGGTGGACCACAGGATGTTGCCGGCGTACAGCAGCCAGCCCAGCATCGGCACCTCGCCCTGCACGGCGGCGAAGGCCATCGGGATGCCCCAGCCGAATGACATGCCCAGGTAGACCTGTGGCAGGTGGGTGTAGCGCTTCAGGTACGGGTAGCTGGCGGCCAGGAACACGCCGATGAAACTCAGGCCGATGGTCAGCCCGTTCAGGGTCAGCACCAGGCCGAACGCCACCAGCATCAGCACCGCGAACAGAGCGAGCGCGGCGCGGCCGCTGATTGCGCCGGTGGCCAGCGGACGCGCCTTGGTGCGTTCCACGTGCGGGTCGAGCCAGCGGTCGGCGTAGTCGTTGATGACGCAACCGGCCGAGCGGGTCAGCCACACGCCGGCGGTGAACACGAACAGCGTCCACAGCGGCGGCAGGCCGCCGGCAGCCAGCCACAACGCCCACCAGGTGGGCCACAGCAGCAGCAACGTGCCGATCGGGCGATCAGCACGCATCAGACTCCAGTAATGCCGCCAACGCGGCGTCGCCGGCGACTGCGGCGAAGTGAGGGGGGTATCAGCCATGGCGATAGGATACTCCTGCCCCTCCGGCAGGGCTTTGCCGGTGGGGGGAGATTTGTTCGACGAAACTGGATAGAATGCCGGTCCCGCACCGCCTCATGGCGCTGCGACGCCCGCCCCGGCACTGGCCGACGGCGCGGCGGTTCTACAACGCGCCCGTAGCTCAGCCGGATAGAGTAGTGGCTTCCGAAGCCATTGGTCGGGGGTTCGAATCCCTCCGGGCGCGCCATTTTTCCTTCATTGCCTGTACGCAGCGTCCCAACCGGGCGATGCTGCGAAGTCGCAAGGAATCCGGCTCGCCGCCAGGAATGTCAGGGAATGAACGTTGCCGAGCGATGTTCGCAACCGGCAGCGTCCTGTACCACGATGGAGTAATTCGCGCCCGCGCTGGATGCGCCGGGCAGGAACAGGCCATCACCATCGAACAGAACGCTCTGCTGTTCATCCTGCCCGATCGACACCCCGATCGCTCCCGGTGTGATTTCCTCAAGGATCACGTTGTAAGGCCGCCAGGCATCTTCGCCTGTGCGCCTCATCTCTGCGCGAGCGGTCCTTGAGTTCAACCTGCGTCTCTCATCCACCCACAGCTGAAGCGGCTGACCAGCGTTGTGGCTGACCTGGAAGCGCCCATAGGTCAGCCCGTCGATGCTCTCGGTGCCGATGTAAGTGAATTGGGCCGGCTGACACTTCGTCGTGCGGTTCGGATGCGCCGCACAGGATGTCAGTGCGGCCGCGAGGCAAAAGGCAGTCAGGCGCTTCATGGGTTCGAGGCCTGATGTGGGTGGTTGTCGCGGCGGAATGCGGCGGTGAGGGCAACCAGCACTACGCCCCAGAGCGGCGTGAGCAGCACGACGCTGATCACCGTCAGCGAAACCGGTACCTGCCAGAGCAGCGATGGCCTGAATCCGCTGAATCTGTAGGCTTCCAGTACAAGTACCACGACCTGGGCCAGAAGGCCCGCGAGCAGCCCCAAGCCAGCCCCCTTGGCAAGCCGCCTGAACGTCAGGCGGCCAGCGGCGGGAACCCGTGCGCCAATTCCCAGCAACAGAAGGCTGACGGCATACAGCCAGAAGAAAACCTGATGTGAGTCGAAGGCGTAAAGCGCCCTGCCCACAAAGTGCAGGAACAGCCAGAGTGCTCCACACGACACCGCGTAGGCCAGCCCGTACCGAAGAATCTGCCTCGCTTTCATCTTGTACCTCTCCGAGGCGTGCAGGCCGATCGCGTTCTGTTGTGGAGGAGCGCGGGAGCTCATGCACCTTGCCTCCTGCTTGGCGGCCTACTCACGCAGCCCATCGCGCAGCGCTCGAGAGTACCTGCCTGCCCGAGTCACTGTCGACACCGAACCGGGAAAGCAGTTCGCTGAGTACAAGATCCATGATGTTCATCTAGCTGCACGCACGGTAGAGCCCATTGCGTTGGCCCGATGGTGATCCGTCCTGTAATCCATCCCTGCGTCAGCTCCCTGCCGGCCTACATGCCCCGCAACCTGCCCCAGCTCAAGCCAAGCGGTGCGTCCGCCGTGGGGTGATGCCCTCAATCGATCAATGCGCCACAACGGCCAATCGCTCCGCACCCACCATGGATTCGCATGAAAAAGAACAGCCCGTCCCCATCTGGCCTAGCGGTCTACTGTTACGCCTGTGATCGATAGCTCGATCGTCCCGGGAAGCTCTGCTCAAGAGTCATGATTTGACAGGAATCAACCGGCCTTCCCAAGCGCCCTCTACTAGAAGTGCAATCTTCTGCGCCGACAGAGGCCTCAATGAAGACCACGGTGTCGCCAAGCCGCTCAACAGCTGCAATCTATGCCCCCGCCCGCAAACACACCAACAGAGCGCTCGCAAATGAAATTCCCACTTCCCTATTCCCACCTCAGACCCACACACATAAGAATCTTCAAAGCGCTCCTGAACACCCTCCGAAGAACTTGGCAGGCCTCTTACTCAGGCTCACAGCAACCACTCGATGCACTTGCTCCCCACAACTTCCCATTACCCCGTACAAGATGAGAATTCCATTGTCATTTATGTAGCCGACAAAACTCCCGCCTCCTGCACCCGAGGCCGCTCTGACGAGATAAACAGTCTCCCCCTCTGCCGGCACTAACCCATTCAACTGTAGTGGCGCGAATTTCTCAGCAGCATCCGATGCTTGGATGATGCTCAAGTTCTGATCGAGCATCCACTGAGCAATCGATTTTTCGCTCTGCGGATTCAAGGTGGCCAAGCGGTCACTTCGAAGTGTCGTCGAGTTCCCAGGAATGATCTCATCCGATGAAAAGTCCACCCAATCTGAGTTCCATTCAATGTGTTTGATCTGGCTAGTGCCACAGCCTCCGAGCAATGGAAGAAGGAGCGCAGCCACGCGTAGACTCACCATCATTTGCACCCCAACCGCTTCTTGATAGCGTCCCGAACCCTATCGTCTGGAACGCCAAGATGCTCTGCCATGATGTTTCCCTCCCACCCCGGAACGGGCTTGGTAGAACGAGACGGCGCCTGCGACACCACATCGTACATATCAAAACGACCATCGTACTTGAATTTCATCAAATGCCCTGCTTCGTGCGCAGCCGTCCACTCAGTGTTTCCTGCATACCATTTACCGACACTGCCTCCAGTTACGGCCCCCCCCCTCCCCAGCGGAACCTCAACACGGTTTAACCGACCTTTCTCCGGCTGGCTGACAGTCACTGTAAATCCGGGCGCAGACCAGGTCGATTCAATTGCATTTATCATTTTACTCAAAGTCTCAGGAGTAGCTCCCTCAGCACTGAAGCGAATAGGGATGTCGATATGAACTCCACCATCCACGCAAATGCAATTGGCCAGCAGTCCGAGCGGATCAACCGCCTGCACTGGATCAGCTGATACATAGGAGAAGGTAGATACCCCCCGTCGAATCCCATCGGATCACTCTGCGAATAGCGCCCCGCTGCCGGGTCATACTCCCGCTGGTAGTTGTAGAACAACCCACTCGCATCCGTGGCCTGCTGGCCCGGGAATCGTAGCGCCAGCTCGAACGCCACACCATCGCCATCCGGATCAGCACTCGGAATCTGGTTACCGAACACCTCACTCTTGTTGCTCCACTCCCAGATCGCGACGTCCCGTACCGGATCGATCACCACGCGCGGCGTGCCCAGATGATCTGGTTGGACGTAGGCAAGTTCCGGCACGCCGGTGCCCGGCACGTTGATCAGCGCCACCGGGTAGTTATCCAGCCAGATGGCCTGCTGCTGCGCCTGCCCCGTGGCCGAGTAGTTGCCCAGCCACTGCCCTGCTTCGTTATACAGGGTGATCTGAGCTGCGCCACCGGCTGGAGTACGCAGCACGCGCTCGCCGCGATGGTTGTAACCGTAGCTTTCCAGCACGGCATCGCCCTGCTTCACCGCGTTCATGCGGTTGGCATCGTTGTAGGTGAACGCCTTGCTACCGATGCTGTTGGTGTTGCCCGCTGCATCATGGTTGCGCGCTTCGCCATCCACGGCGGCAAGGCGATGGCTGGTTGCGGGATAGGTGTAGCTGGCAGTGCCCGCCGAAGTGGTCAGCGAAGCGCGATTACCGGTGGCGTCATACGCGTAGGTTTCGATCGGCGTGCCAGTCGCGCCGTCCTGGGTCTGGGTCAGGCGGCCCAGCGTGTCGCAATCGTAATTGGCCCGCGGGACAGAGCATAGCGCAATGGCTTCAGACCAACGGAAGAGGATCAGCGCATAATCCAGATCACGATCAGGGGAATCAGCGATATGAGATACACAAGGAACGAGAACCAGAACACCAAGAGGAACAACTTGCGCACTCCTGATGCGCCGTTATGAACCCGCTTCCATCCGCAGATCGGATACTTGGTTAAGAAATGATCTCGCTCCAGGATCGCAGGTCTGCCAAGGGTGTCCCACAGTTCAGGGGAATTTCTCCTTAACTCCCAAACCAGAAAAATTCGCGAAACGAAAGCTATCAACAACGTTGCGATAGCGAGCATGCAAAGGGCTTCAAAAACTGATTCTAATGACATTCGCAGTCGCTCCAGGTAACTCCATTCCCCATGAATCTGCTTCGCCCAATCAGGTAGCTCGCCGAGGCATCCCACCCCCCCTGGCCCCCAATTCCAAATGAAGATACATCGCCAATCCTCAGGGTTGACAGAGAGCCCCCCCCCCACCGGCCGCTGCTCCCAACGAAAGAATGGAAGAAGCTCCGAGCAATTCGCTTGGATCGACATACATCAGGTTGCCTCCAGTGAGAGTGACATTAGAGACGGTGACGGAGATGGGAGATCCAGTGCCGACGCCAACCCCAGCAAAGCCGAGTTCGACGGACGCCTGACGGCCATTGAGACATTCGGACGTAAGGGTCAGTCTTGCACCACCCACACCACCTACAATCCCTACGCCAGTGCCCGCAAACGTCATGGTTCCAGTCCATGTCGCCAATCCGAGCGGGTCCGCTTTAGCCTGTGGAGTGAGATCCGCGTAACTGAAGGTTGAGATTCCCCCATCCAACCCAATTGGATCACTCTGCGAATACCGCCCCACCGCCGGGTCGTACTCGCGCTGGTAGTTGTAGAACAACCCACTCGAATCCGTCGCCTGCTGGCCGGGGAAGCGCAACGCCAGCTCGAACGCCACACCATCGCCATCGGGATCGGCACTCGGAATCTGGTTGCCGAACACCTCACTCTTGTTGCTCCACTCCCAGATCGAGACATTCCGTACCGGATCGATCACCACGCGCGGTGTGCCCAGATGATCCGGCTGCACGTAGGCCAGTTCAGGCACGCCGGTGGCCGGCACATTGATCAGCGCTACCGGATAGTTGTCCAGCCAGATGGCCTGCCGCTGCGCCTGGCCCGTGGCCGAGTAGTTGCCCAGCCATTGCCCTGCTTCGTCATACAGGGTGATCTGAGCAGCGCCACCGGCCGGGCTGCGCAGCACGCGCTCGCCGCGATGGTTGTAACCGTAGCTCTCCAGTGCGGCATTACCCTGCTTCACCGCGTTCATGCGATTGGCATCGCTGTAGGTGAACGTCTTGCTGCCGATGCTGGTGGTGTTGCCCGCCGCGTCATGGTTGCGCGCTTCGCCGTCCACGGCGGTCAGCCGGTGGCTGGTTGCGGGATAGGTGTAGCTGGCAGTGCCCGCCGAAGTGGTCAGCGCGGTGCGATTGCCGGTGGCGTCATACGCATAGGTTTCAATCGGCGTGCCAGTCGCGCCGTCCTGGGTCTGGGTCAGGCGACCCAGCGCGTCGTAGGCGTACTTGGCGAGTACCGTTGAGCCTGTGCCGTTCTTCAGCTCGGTGATCGAACCGACCGGGTCATAGCCGTAGCCCAGCGACAGGCCGCCCGCGGCCGGGTCGTGCACCGCTTGCGGTCGATAGTCCAGGTCCAACGGACGCTGCAGCTGGCGGCCATTGCCGTAGGTCCAGCCTGTCGCCGGACCGAAGGCCGCGTAGGTCACGTTGTTCACCACGATCTGGCGCGCCTGGCCGGGCCGGGTCAGGCCGATCTGGCTGATGCGGCCCTGGATATCACGCACGTAGTCGGCCACGCTGCCGTCGGGGTAGGTCAACGCAGTCAGACGGCCCGACTTGCTGTAGGCGTAGCGCAGCGTGCTGGCGACACCATTGATCGTCTGCACTTTACGGGTGACCTGGCCGAAGCGGTCGTGGCAGTACTGGGTGCTGCCATTGGCATGCAGCACCTGCCCCAGGCGTCCCTTGGCAAAGCGCTCGTCGGTGGCACAGGCAGTCGGTGCCACGTCATAGCTGTAGCCCACGTCCAGATTGGGGTCTGGATAGGCAATGCCGATCAGGCGGTTGAGCGCATCGTAGTGATAGGTGGCGGTGACGCCGCGTGCATCGGTGGCCGTCTTGCGGTTGCCGGCGGCGTCCACGGTGAAGCTGCTGGCGCCACTGTCCGGGCTGACCTGCCCAGTCAGGTCACCGAACCCGTTGTAGGCATAGGTCGTATGCAGGCCTTTCGGGTCGGTGACCTGGGTGACCTGGTCCAGCGCGTTGTACTGGCTGCGGATCTCCGCCGCCACGCCGCCGACATCCTGCAGGGTCTGCGCCAGTCGGTTGAGCGGATCGTACTGCTGGCTGGTCACGCGCTGCAGGGCG
>NZ_JCAFRI010000040.1:0-16793 GCF_059367915.1 Stenotrophomonas sp. YJH_SMC_19 | reverse complement strand
GAAATGGTGATGCCGGGTGACAACGTCAAGATGGTCGTCACCCTGATCAACCCGGTGGCAATGGACGAAGGCCTGCGCTTCGCCATCCGCGAAGGCGGCCGTACCGTCGGCGCCGGCGTGGTCTCGAAGATCATCGAGTAAGCCTGCAGTACCGGTGGTTGCATAGCGCCGCCGGTTACGCGAATGGCGGGCCGGGAACCTCGGTCCGCCTTCGCCGTCTAAGGGAAGGCAAGTTTCAACACGTACGCCAGTAGCTCAATTGGCAGAGCAGCGGTCTCCAAAACCGCAGGTTGGGGGTTCGAGTCCCTCCTGGCGTGCCATCTGCCCACCTTATCCAGCGGCCTGGGCCGCTAAAGCAGACACAGCCGGATGAATAGCAAGATCGAACATTCCAAGGACAACTCCGCCAACGGCGGGGATATCGTCAAGTACGTCGCCGCATCGCTGCTGGTGCTGGCCGGTCTGTTCGTCTGGTTCTGGTTCTCCGCCGACTCCGGTCGCGCCACCCAGTTGGGTGCGTGGGCGGGTCAGCTGCGTGCGTTGGCGGTCGTGGTCGGTCTGGTTGGCGGTATCGGCGTGTTCATGCTGACCGGCAAGGGGCGCGACACCCGCGAATTCCTCTCCGAGTCGCGCTTCGAACTGCGCAAGGTGGTCTGGCCGACGCGCCAGGAAGCCATCCGCATGACCTGGGTCGTGATGGTGGTGGTGACCATCCTCAGTCTGTTGCTGGGTGGGTTCGATTACGTCATTCAGTGGCTGGTTCAGTTGTTCCTGAGCCGCTAAGGAGAATTGCATGAAGCGTTGGTACGTCGTTCACGCCTATTCGGGCTTCGAGAAGTCGGTGGCGCAGGCTCTGCGCGATCGCATCGTCCGTGACGGCATGGAAGAGCGCTTCGGCGATGTCCTGGTCCCGACCGAAGAAGTGGTCGAGATGCGCGCTGGCCAGAAGCGCCGCTCCGAGCGCAAGTTCTTCCCGGGTTACGTGCTGGTCCAGATCGAGACCCACGAAGAAGCCGGTATCCCGCGCATCGACAACGAAAGCTGGCACCTGGTCAAGGAAACTCCGCGCGTGATGGGCTTCATCGGCGGCACCGCCGACCGTCCGCTGCCGATTGCCGATTCCGAGGCTGAAGCCATCCTGAACCGCGTTCAGGAAGGTGTCGAGAAGCCGCGTCCGAAGGTGCTGTTCGAGCCGGGCCAGATGGTCCGCGTCACCGACGGCCCGTTCAACGATTTCAATGGCGTCGTCGAAGAGGTCAACTACGAGAAGAGCCGTCTGCGCGTCTCGGTGCTGATCTTCGGTCGTGCCACTCCGGTCGAACTCGAGTTCGGCCAGGTCGAAAAGGCCGTCTGATCCAGCTGTAGAGTCGAGCTTGCTCGACTTTGCTGATCGGTCGAGCAAGCTCGACTCCACGGAACCAGGAACCGGGCCTTGCCCGGTTTCGTCCGTTTATGTGCCGCTTCAGGCATGTGAAGAAAAAACCTGATATAGTGCGCGGCTCCCCGCTGGGAAGCCAGCAGGACGAGGCCGCCGCAAGGTGGCCTTCAGCATGATTTCAAAACGCGATGCCGGGACGCGTGATTCCCGGTCCGATGGGGAGCCTGTTGTCGAAAGGCGCTAGCACCCGGAGAGTACTCACATGGCAAAGAAAGTTGTCGGTTACATCAAGCTGCAGGTGAAGGCCGGTCAGGCCAACCCCTCGCCGCCGGTCGGTCCTGCGCTGGGTCAGCGCGGTCTGAACATCATGGAATTCTGCAAGGCGTTCAACGCTGCCACGCAGAAGCTCGAGCCGGGTCTGCCGGTTCCGGTGATCATCACGGCCTACTCGGACCGTACGTTCACCTTCATCACCAAGAGCACCCCGGCTACCACCCTGCTGAAGAAGGCCGCTGGCATCTCGTCGGGCTCCAAGCGCCCGAACACCGAGAAGGTCGGCAAGGTCACCCGTAAGCAGCTGGAAGAGATCGCCAAGGCGAAGGAACCGGATCTGACTGCCGCCGATCTGGACGCCGCCGTGCGTACCATCGCTGGCTCTGCCCGTTCCATGGGCCTCGTGGTGGAGGGTTAATAAGATGGCACAGACCAAGCGTGAGAAGGCCATCAAGGCCGCCGTCGTTCCGGGCAAGGCATACGCCTTCGAGGACGCGATCAACATCCTGAAGAGCGCCACCAAGGCCAAGTTCGTCGAGTCGATCGACGTCGCTGTGCGCCTGGGCGTCGATGCGAAGAAGTCCGACCAGCAGGTCCGTGGCTCCACCGTGCTGCCGGCCGGTACCGGCAAGTCGGTCCGCGTCGCCGTGTTCGCTCCGGCCGGTGCCAAGGCTGATGAAGCCCTGGCCGCTGGCGCCGAAGCCGTCGGTATGGATGACCTGGCCGAGAAGATGCAGGCCGGCGATCTGAACTACGACGTCGTCATCGCGACCCCGGACGCCATGCGCGTCGTCGGTAAGCTGGGCACCGTGCTGGGCCCGCGCGGCCTGATGCCGAACCCGAAGGTCGGCACCGTTTCCCCGAACCCGGGTGAAGCCGTGAAGAACGCCAAGTCGGGTCAGGTCCGTTACCGCACCGACAAGGCCGGCATCATCCACTGCACCATCGGCAAGGCCGACTTCGCCGAAGACGCGCTGAAGTCGAACCTGACCGCGCTGCTGCTGGACCTGATCAAGGCCAAGCCGGCCACCTCGAAGGGCACCTACCTGCAGAAGGTTTCGGTCAGCTCGACGATGGGCCCGGGCGTCACCGTCGACCAGTCGTCGCTGACCCTGAAGTAATTGTTTCAAGCGGTCACGGTACCTTCGGTGCCGTGACCGTGACATTTGAAGGCATCGTTGGCAGTGCATCGCCCGCGGTAGCCGTCAAAGACCGCAGGCGCGGTCGTGGCAATACCGGCGACGGGCACGGAAGCTCGATCTGGCAAGGAGTCGCCGCCGGAGCAGTCATGAGCGCTTAATCGATTCCCCGGAATCACCCTGCGTAGATGGTGCCCTTCTGGAGTTTTTCTGGTTCACGCACGTCTGGGATTTCCCTGATTGCCTCCAGGTCTGGAACGGCCCACCCCCGGAACATCATCCCGATGTTCCCGGCGTCCAGGACGGATGCCGCACAGGACCGCACACGGCAGGAGCCGTAAGCGGAGTTCAATAGGAGGAGTGCAATGGCTCTCAATCTGTCCCAGAAGCAAGAAGTAGTCGCCGAGCTGGCAGACGTCGCCGCCAAGGCCCACTCCTTGATCGCAGCCGAATACGCTGGCACCACGGTCGCCCAGATGACCGCGATGCGCAAGCAGGCTCGTGAAACCGGTGTTTTCTTGAAGGTTGTCAAGAACACCCTGGCTTCGCGCGCCGTTGAAGGCACCGAGTTCGCAGTCGCCCAGGACCAGATGGTTGGTCCGCTGCTGTACGCGTTCTCGCTCGAGGAGCCCGGCGCTGCCGGTCGCCTGATCAAGGAAGCCGCCAAGGGCAACGACAAGCTGAAGGCTAAGGTCGTCGCCATCGGTGGCGAAGTGTTCCCGGCAAGCCACGTCGACGTGCTGGCATCGCTGCCGACCCGCGACCAGGCCCTGGCCATGCTGGCCCGCGTCCTGACCGAGCCGGTCACGATGTTTGCCCGCGCCATCAAGGCCGTTGGCGAGAAGCAGGGTGGTGGCGACGTCGCCGCCGACGCTGCCGAACCGGCCGCCGAGACCGCCTGAGTTTCGACTTACCGTGGTTCCTGACGGAACCTCAACCCAGAAAATCATCCAAAGGTATTAATCATGTCCCTTACCAACGAACAGATCGTCGACGCCATCGCCGAGAAGTCCCTGATGGAAGTGATGGAGCTGGTCAAGGCCATCGAAGAGAAGTTCGGCGTCTCCGCCGCTGCTCCGGTTGCCGTGGCTGCTGCCGCTGGCCCGGCCGCTGCTGTTGAAGAGCAGACCGAGTTCACCGTCACCCTGAAGTCGGCCGGCGACAAGAAGGTCGAAGTCATCAAGGCCGTCCGCGCCATCACCGGCCTGGGCCTGAAGGAAGCGAAGGACCTGGCCGAAGCCGGTGGCGTCCTGAAGGAAGGCGCTTCGAAGGAAGACGCCGAGAAGATGAAGAAGGACCTGGAAGCTGCTGGCGCGACTGTCGAAGTCAAGTAAGCAGTTACCTTGCATCGTCACCGATTCACGGCGATGCAGCCAAGGCTGGGGGCGTAAGCCCCCGGCCTTTGGTCGTTGTTGCGGTGTCGGTAGAGTCGACTGTTAGTCGACTGCTGTGAAGGAAGTCGACTAACAGTCGACTCTACCGTTTCAAATGCAGCAAAAAGCCCAACACGGGCTGCAGTCAAACCCCGCCGGCCAGCGCAGTGCGCGGCAGCAGGGGCGTGGTAGCAGACGAGTTGGCAGTTGGAAGTAGCGGGAGAAGGCGTGCTGGTGCCGGCAATACCAGCGACTTCCAACTGACAATTTCAAGTTCCCTTCGGATCGTGGGCGCACGATCCGCACAACAAGGTGGAAGACCTCATGACGTCCTATTCGTTCACCGAAAAAAAGCGTATCCGCAAGGATTTCGGCAAGCAGCGCTCGATTCTCGAAGTGCCGTTCCTGCTCGCCATCCAGGTGGATTCCTATCGTGAATTCCTGCAGGAAAACGTCGATCCGGCCAAGCGCACGGACCACGGCCTGCACGCTGCGCTGAAGTCGGTCTTCCCGATCGCCAGCTACAGCGGCAACGCTGCCCTGGAATACGTCGGCTACAAGCTGGGCGAACCGGTCTTCGACGAGCGCGAGTGCCGCCAGCGTGGCATGAGCTACGGCGCCCCGCTGCGCGTGACCGTGCGCCTGGTGATCTACGACCGTGAGTCGTCGACCAAGGCCATCAAGTACGTGAAGGAGCAGGAGGTCTATCTGGGCGAAATCCCGCTGATGACCGAGAACGGCACCTTCATCGTCAACGGCACCGAGCGCGTCATCGTCTCGCAGCTGCACCGCTCGCCGGGCGTGTTCTTCGACCACGACCGTGGCAAGACCCACAGCTCGGGCAAGCTGCTGTACAGCGCCCGCATCATTCCTTACCGCGGCTCCTGGCTGGACTTCGAGTTCGACCCGAAGGACGCGCTGTTCACCCGTATCGACCGTCGCCGCAAGCTGCCGGTGTCGATCCTGCTGCGCGCGCTCGGCTACAGCAACGAAGAGATGCTGGCCGAGTTCTTCGAGATCAACACCTTCCACATCAACCCGGATGAAGGCGTCCAGCTGGAGCTGGTGCCGGAGCGCCTGCGTGGCGAAACCCTGGGCTTCGACCTCGCCGACGGCGACAAGGTCATCGTGGAAGCCGGCAAGCGCATCACCGCGCGCCACATCAAGCAGCTGGAAGCCTCGGGCATCGCCGCCCTGGCCGTGCCGGACGACTACATCGTCGGCCGCATCCTGTCGCACGACGTGGTTGACGCATCGACCGGCGAACTGCTGGCCCAGGCCAATGACGAGATCACCGACGAGCAGCTGCAGGCCTTCCGCAAGGCCGGTGTGGATGCCGTGGGCACCCTGTGGGTGAACGATCTGGATCGTGGCCCGTACCTGTCCAACACCCTGCGCATCGACCCGACCAAGACCCAGCTGGAAGCCCTGGTCGAGATCTACCGCATGATGCGTCCGGGCGAGCCGCCGACCAAGGACGCTGCGCAGAACCTGTTCCACAACCTGTTCTTCACCTTCGAGCGCTACGACCTGTCCGCGGTCGGCCGCATGAAGTTCAACCGTCGCGTGGGCCGCAAGGAAACCACCGGCGAAGCCGTGCTGTACGACAGCAAGTACTTCGGTGAGCGCAACGACGAAGAGTCCAAGCGCCTGGTCGCCGCCCACGGCGACAGCTCCGACATCCTGGACGTGATCAAGGTCCTGACCGAGATCCGCAACGGTCGCGGCGTGGTCGACGATATCGACCACCTGGGCAACCGTCGCGTGCGTTCGGTCGGCGAAATGGCGGAGAACGTGTTCCGCGTCGGCCTGGTCCGCGTCGAGCGCGCGGTCAAGGAGCGCCTGTCGATGGCCGAGTCCGAAGGCCTGACCCCGCAGGAGCTGATCAACGCCAAGCCGGTTGCCGCTGCCATCAAGGAGTTCTTCGGCTCCTCGCAGCTGTCGCAGTTCATGGACCAGAACAACCCGCTGTCGGAAGTGACCCACAAGCGTCGCGTCTCGGCCCTGGGCCCGGGCGGCCTGACCCGTGAGCGCGCCGGCTTCGAAGTGCGCGACGTGCACCCGACCCATTACGGTCGCGTCTGCACCATCGAAACCCCGGAAGGCCCGAACATCGGCCTGATCAACTCGCTGGCCGTGTACGCCCGCACCAACCAGTACGGTTTCCTCGAGACTCCGTACCGCAAGGTCGTGGACGGCAAGGTCTATGACGAAGTCGAGTTCCTGTCGGCGATCGAAGAAAACGAGTACGTCATTGCGCAGGCCAACGCGCTGACCGACGCCAAGGGCACCCTGACCGAGCAGTTCGTTCCGTGCCGCTTCCAGGGCGAATCGCTGCTGAAGCCGCCGGCGGAAGTCCACTTCATGGACGTCTCGCCGATGCAGACCGTGTCGATCGCGGCCGCGCTGGTTCCGTTCCTGGAGCACGATGACGCGAACCGCGCACTGATGGGCGCCAACATGCAGCGTCAGGCGGTGCCGACCCTGCGTGCGCAGAAGCCGCTGGTCGGTACCGGCATCGAGCGCGCCGTGGCGCGTGACTCCGGTGTGACCGTGAACGCCCGCCGTGGTGGCGAGATCGTGCAGATCGACGCGGCCCGCATCGTGGTCAAGGTCAACGAGGAAGAGATCGTTGGCGCCACCGATGCAGGCGTGGACATCTACAACCTGGTCAAGTACACCCGTTCGAACCAGAACACCTGCATCAACCAGCGTCCGCTGGTCCAGGTGGGTGACGTCATCGCCCGCGGCGACGTGCTGGCCGACGGTCCGTCCACCGACATCGGCGAACTGGCCCTGGGCCAGAACATGCTGATCGCGTTCATGCCGTGGAACGGCTACAACTTCGAAGACTCCATCCTGCTCTCCGAGCGCGTGGTGGAAGAGGATCGTTACACCACGATCCACATCGAAGAGCTGACCTGCGTCGCGCGTGACACCAAGCTGGGGCCGGAGGAAATCTCCGCCGACATCCCGAACGTCTCCGAGCAGGCGCTGAACCGCCTGGACGAGAGCGGCGTGGTGTACATCGGTGCGGAAGTCCGCGCCGGCGACATCATGGTCGGCAAGGTCACCCCGAAGGGCGAAAGCCAGCTGACCCCGGAAGAGAAGCTGCTGCGCGCGATCTTCGGCGAGAAGGCTTCGGACGTTAAGGACAGCTCGCTGCGCGTTCCGCCGGGCATGGACGGCACCGTCATCGACGTGCAGGTCTTCACCCGCGACGGCATCGAGAAGGACAAGCGCGCCCGCCAGATCGAAGAGTCTGAAATCAAGCGCGTCAAGAAGGACTTCGACGACCAGTTCCGCATCCTGGAAGCCGCCATCTACATGCGTCTGCGTTCGCAGATCGTGGGCAAGGTGGTCAACGGTGGCGCTGGCCTGAAGAAGGGTGACGTGATCACCGACGCCTTCCTGGACGGCCTGAAGAAGGCTGACTGGTTCGCCCTGCGCATGAAGGACGAGGACGCTTCGGAAGCCATCGAACGCGCGCAGAAGCAGATCCAGGCGCACGAGAAGGAATTCGAGCGTCGCTTCGCCGACAAGCGCGGCAAGATCACCGCCGGTGACGACCTCGCCCCGGGCGTGCTGAAGATGGTCAAGGTGTTCCTGGCCGTGAAGCGCCGCATCCAGCCGGGCGACAAGATGGCAGGCCGCCACGGCAACAAGGGTGTGGTCTCCAACGTGGTGCCGGTCGAGGACATGCCGTACATGGCCTCGGGCGAAACCGTGGACATCGTGCTGAACCCGCTGGGCGTGCCGTCGCGTATGAACATCGGCCAGATCCTGGAAGTGCACCTGGGCTGGGCGGCCAAGGGCCTGGGCCGCAAGATCCAGGCGATGATGGAAGCCCAGGCCGCCGTTGCCGACCTGCGCAAGTTCCTGGACGACATCTACAACCACGACGACACCAACGTGGCCAACCGCGTCGACCTGTCGCAGTTCAGCGACGAGGAGCTGCTGCGCCTGGCCCGTAACCTCACCGACGGCGTGCCGATGGCCACCCCGGTGTTCGACGGTGCCACCGAAGCGGAAATCAAGCGCATGCTGGAACTGGCCGACCTGCCGAGCAGTGGCCAGACCCAGCTGTACGACGGCCGCACCGGTGAAGCGTTCGATCGCCACACCACCGTCGGTTACATGCACTACCTGAAGCTGAACCACCTGGTCGACGACAAGATGCACGCCCGTTCGACCGGTCCGTACTCGCTCGTCACCCAGCAGCCGCTGGGCGGCAAGGCGCAGTTCGGCGGCCAGCGCTTCGGTGAAATGGAAGTCTGGGCGCTGGAAGCCTACGGCGCGGCCTACACCCTGCAGGAAATGCTGACGGTGAAGTCCGATGACGTGCAGGGCCGCAACCAGATGTACAAGAACATCGTCGACGGTGAGCACGAGATGGTCGCGGGCATGCCGGAATCCTTCAACGTGCTCGTGAAGGAAATCCGCTCGCTGGCCATCAACATGGAACTGGAAGACAACTGATCCATGCCGGCGCGGCGGTCAACGCCGCCGCGCCGCTGGCAGTGAACTGAAAGCCCATCGACACAGCATTCCTCCTTCTGGAGAACACCATGAAAGACCTGCTCAACCTCTTCAACCAGCAGCGCCAGACGCTGGACTTCGACGCGATCAAGATCGCGCTGGCTTCGCCGGACCTGATCCGTTCGTGGTCCTTCGGCGAAGTGAAGAAGCCGGAAACCATCAACTACCGTACCTTCAAGCCGGAACGCGACGGCCTGTTCTGCGCCGCCATCTTCGGCCCGGTGAAGGACTACGAGTGCCTGTGCGGCAAGTACAAGCGCATGAAGCACCGCGGCGTGGTCTGCGAAAAGTGCGGTACCGAAGTGACCCTGGCCAAGGTGCGCCGCGAGCGCATGGGCCACATCGACCTGGCCTCGCCGGTCGCGCACATCTGGTTCCTGAAGTCGCTGCCGTCGCGCATCGGCCTGATGCTGGACATGACCCTGCGCGACATCGAGCGCGTGCTGTACTTCGAAGCCTACGTGGTGACCGAGCCGGGCCTGACTGCCCTGGAGCGCCGCCAGCTGCTGACCGAGGAACAGTACCTGCAGGCCCGCCAGGAGCACGGTGACGACTTCGACGCCGCGATGGGCGCCGAGGCCGTGTACGAACTGCTGCGCACGATCGACCTGCAGTCGGAAATGACCCGCCTGCGCGAGGAAATCGCCGCTACCGGTTCGGAAACCAAGCTCAAGCGCCTCACCAAGCGCATCAAGCTGATCGAAGCCTTCCTGGAATCGGGCAACCGTCCGGAATGGATGGTCATGACCGTGCTGCCGGTGCTGCCGCCGGACCTGCGCCCGCTGGTCCCGCTGGATGGCGGCCGCTTCGCGACCTCCGACCTGAACGACCTGTACCGCCGCGTCATCAACCGCAACAACCGCCTGCGCCGCCTGCTCGAACTGAGCGCGCCGGACATCATCGTGCGCAATGAAAAGCGCATGCTGCAGGAGTCGGTCGATGCGCTGCTGGACAACGGCCGTCGTGGCCGTGCCATCACCGGCACCAACAAGCGCCCGCTGAAGTCGCTGGCCGACATGATCAAGGGCAAGCAGGGTCGCTTCCGCCAGAACCTGCTCGGCAAGCGCGTCGACTACTCGGGCCGTTCGGTCATCGTGGTCGGCCCGTACCTGCGCCTGCACCAGTGCGGCCTGCCGAAGAAGATGGCGCTCGAGCTGTTCAAGCCGTTCGTCTTCGCCAAGCTGCAGCGTCGTGGCCTGGCCACCACCATCAAGGCCGCCAAGAAGCTGGTCGAGCGCGAAGAAGCCGAAGTCTGGGACATCCTGGAAGAGGTCATCCGCGAGCACCCGGTGATGCTGAACCGTGCGCCGACCCTGCACCGTCTGGGCATCCAGGCGTTCGAGCCGGTGCTGATCGAAGGCAAGGCCATCCAGCTGCACCCGCTGGTCTGCACCGCGTTCAACGCCGACTTCGACGGTGACCAGATGGCCGTCCACGTGCCGCTCTCGCTGGAAGCCCAGCTGGAAGCGCGTGCGCTGATGATGTCGACCAACAACATCCTGTCGCCGGCCAACGGCGAGCCGATCATCGTGCCGTCGCAGGACGTCGTGCTGGGTCTGTACTACATGACCCGCTCGCTGGAAAACAAGAAGGGCGAGGGCATGGCCTTCGCCAACATCGCCGAAGTGAAGCGTGCCTACGACAACCGCGTGGTGGAACTGCACGCGCGCGTCAAGGTCCGCATCACCGAAGTGGTGACCGACGAAGACGGCAACAAGCAGAACAAGACCTCGATCGTGGACACCACGATCGGTCGCGCCCTGCTGGCTGAAATCCTGCCGGAAGGCCTGCCGTTCGCGCTGGCCAACACCGAGCTGACCAAGAAGAACATCAGCCGCCTGATCAACTCCAGCTACCGCCAGCTGGGCCTGAAGGACACGGTCGTGTTCGCCGACAAGCTGATGTACACCGGCTTCGCGTACGCGACCCGCGCCGGCGTCTCGATCGGCATCGACGACATGCTGATCCCGGACGAGAAGAAGGGCATCCTCACCGAGGCCGAAGCCGAAGTGCTGGAAATCCAGGAGCAGTACCAGTCGGGCCTGGTCACCGCCGGCGAGCGCTACAACAAGGTGGTCGACATCTGGTCGCGCACCAACGAGCGCATCGCCAAGGCGATGATGGACACCATCGGTACCGAGAAGGTGGTCAATGCCAAGGGTGAGACCATCGACCAGAAGTCGATGAACTCGCTGTACATCATGGCCGACTCCGGTGCGCGTGGTTCGCAGGCGCAGATCCGTCAGCTGGCCGGCATGCGTGGCCTGATGGCCCGCCCGGACGGCTCGATCATCGAGACGCCCATCAAGGCGAACTTCCGCGAAGGCCTGAACGTGCAGGAGTACTTCAACTCCACCCACGGTGCCCGTAAGGGTCTGGCCGATACCGCGCTGAAGACCGCGAACTCGGGTTACCTGACCCGTCGTCTGGTCGACGTGGCACAGGACGTGGTGATCACCGAGGTGGATTGCGGTACCACCGAAGGCCTGATCATGACCCCGATCGTGGAAGGCGGCGACGTGGTCGAGCCGCTGAAGGACCGCGTGCTGGGTCGCGTGGTTGCCGAGGACGTGTTCCTGCCGGGCAACGACGAAGATCCGATCGTCACCCGCAACACCCTGCTGGACGAAGCCTGGGTTGCCAAGCTGGAAGATGCCGGCGTGCAGACCATCAAGGTCCGCTCGACCATCTCCTGCGAATCGGCCTTCGGCGTCTGCTCGCGCTGCTACGGCCGCGACCTGGCCCGTGGCCACCTGGTCAACATCGGTGAAGCGGTCGGCGTCATCGCCGCCCAGTCCATCGGTGAGCCGGGTACCCAGCTGACCATGCGTACGTTCCACATCGGTGGTGCGGCGTCGCGAGCTGCTGCGGTCGACAACATCACCGTCAAGACCACCGGCTCGGTCAAGTTCAGCAACCTCAAGTCGGTCGAGCATGCCAACGGCTCGCTGGTGGCAGTGTCGCGCTCGGGCGAAATCTCGGTGCTCGATGCCCACGGCCGTGAGCGTGAGCGTTACAAGCTGCCGTACGGTGCGACCATCACGTCCAAGGACGGTGATGCGATCAAGGCTGGCCAGACCGTGGCCAACTGGGATCCGCATAACCACCCGATCGTGTCGGAAGTGGCCGGCTTCATCCGCTTCATCGACTTCGTCGACGGCATCACCGTCATCGAGAAGACCGACGAGCTGACCGGCCTGGCGTCGCGCGAAATCACCGATCCGAAGCGTCGTGGTACCCAGGCCAAGGACCTGCGCCCGATCGTGCGCATCGTCGACGCCAAGGGCAACGACCTGTCGATTCCGGGCACCGACCTGCCGGCGCAGTACCTGCTGCCGCCGCGCTCGATCGTCAACCTGCAGGACGGCGCTGCCGTCGGCGTGGGTGACGTGGTCGCCAAGATCCCGCAGGAAGCGTCGAAGACCCGCGACATCACCGGTGGTCTGCCGCGCGTGGCCGATCTGTTCGAGGCCCGCAAGCCGAAGGATCCGGCGGTGCTGGCCGAGCGTTCGGGCATCATCAGCTTCGGCAAGGACACCAAGGGCAAGCAGCGCCTGATCATCAAGGACACCGATGGTTCGGAGCACGAAGAGCTGATCCCGAAGTACCGCCAGGTCATCGTGTTCGAAGGCGAGCATGTCACCAAGGGTGAAACCATCGTGGACGGCGAGCCGAGCCCGCAGGACATCCTGCGCCTGCTGGGTGTCGAACCGCTGGCCGCCTACCTGGTGAAGGAAATCCAGGACGTGTACCGCCTGCAGGGCGTGAAGATCAACGACAAGCACATCGAGGTGATCACCCGCCAGATGCTGCGCAAGGTCGAGATCACCGACCAGGGCAGCAGCAAGTTCCTGAACGGCGAACAGGTGGAGCGCCAGCGCGTTATCGAGGAGAATGCCCGCCTTGCAGCCCGCAATGAGCTGCCGGCGCACTTCGATCCGGTCCTGCTGGGTATCACCAAGGCCTCGCTGGCGACCGAATCGTTCATCTCGGCCGCGTCGTTCCAGGAAACCACCCGCGTGCTGACCGAAGCGGCCGTCCGCGGCACCTCGGACAACCTGCGTGGCCTGAAGGAAAACGTCATCGTGGGTCGCCTGATTCCGGCCGGTACCGGCCTGGCGTACCACAGCAACCGCCGTCGCGGCGCTTCCGGCCTCACCGAGTCGGAAATGCAGACCCTTGCCGGCACCCCGGCCGCGGTCGAGGCACCGGTGGTTGAAGCCGAAGCTGAACAGGCCTCGGAAGACTGAAACACGGGTCCGGCCTCAGGGCCGGACCACCCGGGCGGGTAGCGTCGACTGTCAGTCGACTGCTATCGAGAGTCGACTGACAGTCGACTCTACCGGTGCAGGGCAGGGTGGACCGCTTGCGGTTCACCCCGCCAACCTGAACGGGGTACATGGAGGCCCCCCAGTAACGTTCCGGGATCAGGAACGGGCTTGACAGGAGGCGTTTGACTGCTTTCCTGGCAGGTTGCTACAATCGTCTGTCTCAGCAGGCCAGAATTTTGGCCTGCTTTAACATTTCCGCATCTCTGGCCGGATTTTCCGGCCACCAATCAGAAGAACCTACTGATGGCGACGATCAACCAGCTGGTCCGCAAGCCGCGGCAAGCGACCACCTACAAGAGTGCCTCGCCGGCGCTCGACAAGTGCCCGCAGCGCCGTGGCGTCTGCACCCGTGTCTACACCACCACCCCGAAGAAGCCGAACTCGGCTCTGCGCAAGGTTGCCAAGGTCCGCCTGACCAACCAGGAAGAAGTGATTTCCTACATCGGTGGTGAAGGCCACAACCTGCAGGAGCACTCCGTGGTCCTGATCCGCGGCGGTCGCGTCAAGGACCTGCCGGGTGTGCGTTACCACACCGTTCGTGGCTCGCTCGACGCCGCCGGCGTTGCCAAGCGTCGCCAGGCCCGTTCCAAGTACGGCGCCAAGCGTCCGAAGGCATAAGGAGAGAGCACTATGTCGCGTAAGGGTAATACTCCGCAGCGTTCCGTCCTGCCCGATCCGAAGCACGGAAGCGAAACCATCGCCCGCTTCATCAACATGGTCATGCAGAGCGGCAAGAAGTCCGTCGCCGAAAAGATCGTGTACGGCGCCATGGACGTGATCACCGAGAAGAACAGCAGCGCCAACGCCATTGAACTGGTGCAGAAGGCTCTGGACAACGTCGCTCCGGCGGTCGAAGTCAAGTCGCGCCGCGTCGGTGGTGCCACCTACCAGGTGCCGGTCGAAGTGCGTTCGTCGCGCAAGATGGCCCTGGCCATGCGCTGGCTGATCGACTCCGCGCGCAAGCGTGGCGAGAACACCATGCCGAAGAAGCTGGCTGCTGAACTGATCGACGCCTCGGAAAACCGTGGCGGCGCCATCAAGAAGCGCGAAGAAACCCACCGCATGGCCGAAGCCAACAAGGCATTCGCCCACTACCGCTGGTGAGTTTGACGGCCTTGTAAAACAGGCAGGGCAGCACCACTTCGGTGCGTGCTGCCTCGCGGTCCCAGAAGGGCTGCGCCAATCCGAAGGCCGCCGAAAGGCGGCGTTCGGCCATCCGAAATCCAAGAAATCTGAGAGGCTCCCGTGGCCCGTTCCACTCCCATCGAGCGTTACCGTAACTTCGGCATCATGGCTCACATCGATGCCGGCAAGACCACCACGTCCGAGCGCATCCTGTTCTACACCGGCAAGAGCCACAAGATCGGTGAAGTGCATGACGGCGCCGCCACCATGGACTGGATGGAGCAGGAGCAGGAGCGTGGCATCACGATCCAGTCCGCTGCCACCACCGCGTTCTGGAAGGGCATGGATAAGTCCCTGCCGGAGCACCGCTTCAACATCATCGACACCCCCGGGCACGTCGACTTCACCATCGAAGTGGAGCGCTCGCTGCGCGTGCTCGACGGTGCCGTCTTCGTCCTGTGCGCCGTCGGTGGCGTGCAGCCGCAGTCGGAAACCGTGTGGCGCCAGGCCAACAAGTACCACGTGCCGCGCATCGCGTTCGTCAACAAGATGGACCGCACCGGTGCCAACTTCCAGAAGGTCGTCGGCCAGCTGAAGGCCAAGCTGGGCGCGGTTGCCGTGCCGATGCAGCTGCCGATCGGCGCTGAAGACAACTTCAAGGGCGTTGTCGACCTGCTGAAGATGAAGGCCATCCATTGGGATGAGGCTTCGCAGGGCATGAAGTTCGAATACGGTGAAATCCCGGCCGAACTGCAGGGCCCGGCTGAAGAGGCTCGCCAGTTCATGGTCGAGACCGCTGCCGAAGCCAGCGAAGAGCTGATGGAAAAGTACCTGGGCGGCGAAGAGCTGGCCGAGGCCGAAATCATCAACGCCCTGCGTACCCGTACCCTGGCGACCGAGATCGTGCCGATGTACTGCGGCTCGGCCTTCAAGAACAAGGGCGTGCAGGCCATGCTGGACGGCGTGATCCAGCTGCTGCCGTCGCCGGTCGACGTGCCGGACGTGAAGGGCGTGGACGTTGACGACGACACCGTCGAAATGACCCGCAAGTCCGACGACAAGGCTCCGTTCTCGTCGCTGGCCTTCAAGATCATCACCGACCCGTTCGTCGGCGCGCTGACCTTCTTCCGTGTCTACTCGGGCACCCTGAACGGTGGCGACACCGTGCTGAACTCGGTGAAGGGCAAGAAGGAGCGCATCGGCCGCATCCTGCAGATGCACTCGAACAACCGCGAGGAAATCAAGGAAGTTCTGGCCGGTGACATCGCCGCTGCCGTGGGCCTGAAGGACACCACCACCGGTGACACCCTGTGCGCCGTGGACGCCCCGATCATCCTGGAGCGCATGACGTTCCCGGAGCCGGTGATCTCGATGGCCGTCGAGCCGAAGACCAAGTCGGACCAGGAAAAGATGGGTCTGGCCCTGGGCCGTCTGGCGCAGGAAGATCCGTCGTTCCGCGTCAAGACCGACGAAGAATCCGGCCAGACCATCATCTCGGGCATGGGCGAGCTGCACCTGGACATCATCGTCGACCGCCTGAAGCGCGAGTTCAACGTTGAAGCCAACGTCGGCGCGCCGCAGGTGGCCTACCGCGAAACCATCACCCTGGCCGACGTCAAGTCGGACTACAAGCACGCCAAGCAGTCCGGTGGTAAGGGTCAGTACGGTCACGTCGTGATCGAACTGTCGCCGATCACCGCTGCCGACCGTGCCGATCCGAAGCTGGCTCCGGCCATCAAGGACGACTTCCTGTTCATCAACGACATCACCGGCGGCGTGATCCCGAAGGAATTCATTCCGTCGGTTGAAAAGGGCCTGCGCGAAACCATCACCAGCGGTCCGCTGGCTGGCTTCCCGGTCGTGGACGTCAAGGTGAAGCTGGTGTTCGGTTCGTACCACGACGTTGACTCCTCGGAAATGGCGTTCAAGCTGGCTTCGTCGATGGCCTTCAAGCAGGGCTTCGCCAAGGCCAAGCCGGTGCTGCTGGAGCCGATCATGAAGGTCGAGATCGTGACCCCGGAGGATTACCAGGGTGACGTGATGGGCGACGTCAGCCGTCGTCGCGGCGTGCTGCAGGGTTCCGACACCACCGGTGACGGTTCGGCCAGCATCATCAACGCGATGATCCCGCTGGGTGAAATGTTCGGCTACGCCACTGCGCTGCGTTCGCAGACCCAGGGCCGCGCCACCTTCACCATGGAATTCGATCACTACGAGCCGGCTCCGACCAACATCGCCGAAGCCGTCATGAAGAAGGGCTGAGCCTCGCTCAGCCTCTCTTGAAACCACTTACGAACAATCAAGGTATAGAACAATGGCAAAGGGTAAGTTCGAGCGCACCAAGCCGCACGTCAACGTCGGCACCATCGGTCACGTCGATCACGGCAAGACCACGCTGACCGCCGCACTGACCAAGATCGGTGCCGAGCGCTTCGGTGGCGAGTTCAAGGATTACTCCTCGATCGACGCCGCTCCGGAAGAAAAGGCGCGTGGCATCACGATCTCGACCGCGCACGTCGAATACGAATCCCCGGTCCGTCACTACGCCCACGTCGATTGCCCGGGCCATGCTGACTACGTCAAGAACATGATCACCGGTGCCGCCCAGATGGACGGCGCGATCCTGGTGTGCTCG
>NZ_JCAFRI010000039.1:0-19633 GCF_059367915.1 Stenotrophomonas sp. YJH_SMC_19 | reverse complement strand
CGATTCGCGTATGGCGTGGCATTTGGTAGTGCCGGCCGCTGGCCGGCAGATGGCCACCATGGAATCGTGAGGTTGCCGGCCAGCGGCCGGCACTACCAGACGATCAGGTCTGCTTGCGGCGGATCGGAATCGCCGACACCGGCACCGAGGCGACGTCATGCCCGCCTTCGCGGATCGGCGCGCCCGGATCCGGTGCCCAGGCGTGGGCGTAGATCACTTCCCAGCTGCTGGGCAGCTTGCCGTCGGCACGGCGCATCGGCTCGTATGCAGCGGCGGCAGCGGCGAAACGACCACGCCCGGTCAGCGTATGGCGGCGGTCCACCCGCGCGTTGGTCGCGCCCATCGCGCGCAGTTCGCGCATCAGCGAGGGCAGGTCGTCGTAGGTCAGGGTGAACAGATCGCGGTCCAGCACCGGGTCGCGGAAGCCGGCCATCATCAGCGCGTCGCCGAACTGGGCGATCTGCGCGAAGCGGCTCACGTG
Source organism: Stenotrophomonas sp. YJH_SMC_19 (assembly GCF_059367915.1). Classification (NCBI taxonomy): domain Bacteria; kingdom Pseudomonadati; phylum Pseudomonadota; class Gammaproteobacteria; order Lysobacterales; family Lysobacteraceae; genus Stenotrophomonas; species Stenotrophomonas sp. YJH_SMC_19. Next base: position 19,152 of record NZ_JCAFRI010000039.1, on the reverse strand, counting down.
CGGACGATCATCGGCGGCGGCGAAGGCCTCGTTGAGTTCGATCAGGGTTTCCGGGCCGAAGGTGGAGCACAGCAGCAGGCCACCGGGCTTGAGCACGCGACGGAATCCGGCGAACACCGCCGGCAGGTCGTCCACCCACTGCAGGCACAGGTTGCTGAAGATCACATCCACGCTGTTGTCGGCCAGCGGCAGCGCGGCGGCATCGCCGCACAGGCGCTGGAACGGCTTCCACCACCCGGCCTGGCGCTTGGCCTGGTCCAGCATCGGCAGCGCCACATCCAGCGCGATCACCTGCGCCTTCGGCCAGCGCTTCTTCATCAACGCGCTGGCATGGCCGGTACCCGCGCCGATGTCCAGCACCACCTCGGGCTTGCGTGCCTCCAGGTAGTCCAGCGATTCGATCAGTCGCGACTGCACCTCGCGCTGCAGGGCGGCGGCGGTGTCGTAGCTGCTGGCGGCACGCGCGAACGCGCGGCGGACGTGGCGGGCATCGAAGTGGGACGGCATTGCGAAAGTCTCTTAGAACGTACCGGGGTAGGCGCCGCCGTCGATCAGCAGGTTCTGCCCGGTGAGGTAACCGGCCTGCGCACTGCACAGGAAGGCGCAGGCGGCGCCGAACTCGTCCGGCGTGCCGAAGCGGCCGGCGGGAATCTGCTGGCGGCGGCGCTCGGCCACTTCGCCAGCATCGCCGTCCTTGCCCGCGCTGTGGGCGAAGTTGGCGCGCAGGCGGTCGGTGTCGAACTGGCCGGGCAGCAGGTTGTTGATGGTGACGTTGTGGGCCACGGTGCGGCGCGACAGGCCGGCGACGAAACCGGTCAGGCCGCTGCGCGCGCCGTTGGACAGCGCCAGGATGTCGATCGGGGCCTTCACCGCCGACGAGGTGATGTTGACGATGCGGCCGAAGCCACGCTCGATCATCGCGTCGACGGTGGCGCGGATCAGCGCGATCGGCGCCAGCATATTGGCGTCCAGCGCGGCGATCCAGTCGTCGCGCTCGAAATTGCGGAAATCACCGGGCGGCGGGCCGCCGGCGTTGTTGACCAGGATGTCCACCTGCGGGCATGCGGCCAGTGCCGCAGCACGGCCGGCCTCGGTGGTGACATCGGCGGCAACCGCGCGCACCTCGGCAGCGCCGGGCACGGCACGCAGTTCTTCAGCGGCGGCCTGCAGCGCAGCGTCACCACGGGCCACGATCACCACGTTGACGCCCTCGCGCACCAGCGCACGCGCGCAACCCAGGCCCAATCCCTTGCTGGCGCCGCAGACCAGTGCCCAGCGGCCGTTGATGCCCAGATCCATGCGTCAGTCCTGCGGAATTCGGAAGGTGCTCATTGTCCGCCATCAGCCGGCGACAGGGCGGCAACGAAGTGTTGCAGGGCGGCGGCTACTTCGTCGGCATGGCCAAGGAACGGCGCGTGGCCGCCGTGGGCGATGGTCAGCGCCTGCGCACCCGGGGCCAGTGCTGCGGCGGCCTGCATCGCCACCGGAGACACCAGCCGGTCACGCTGGCCGGCGATCCACAGGCTGGGCTTGCCCAGCGTTGGCAGTGCGCCGCGCAGGTCAGTGCTTTCGAGCAGGCGCAGGCCTTCCAGCAGGGCGCGTTCGGTGGGCGCACCGCGCTCGACCAGGCGCTGGCGCAGGGTGCGCAGCTCCTCGCGGGCGTGTGCCGAGCCCATTACGTCCAGCGCGAGGAAGCGTTCCAGCGTGCCGCTGAAGTCGGTCGCCAGCTCGCGGCCGAACTGCTCGAACACCGCCGGCTCCACCGCGTGCGGCCAGTCTTCGCCTCGCACGAAGCGCGGCGTGGCGGCGATCATCGCCAGCCCGCGCACCTTTGGCAGCGTGGCCGCCGCGTGCAATGCGAACAGGCCGCCCAGTGACCAGCCGCACCACACCGCCGGCGGCGTAGCCGCGGCAATGGCACCGACCACGAACGGCAGGCGCAGCGGCGTGGTGTCCTCGCGGCTGTGCCCATGGCCGGGCAGGTCGACCAGATGCAGGGTGAACTGGTCCGCAAGCCGCTGCACCAGCGGCGCGAACACGCCGCCCTGCAGGGCCCAACCGTGGATCAGCACCAGGTCCGGCCCACGGCCGGTGACGTCAATATGCATGGGCAACGACACGGAACTCAGGCAAAGACAGGCAGCGGCGGTGGCGCGGCTTCACGCACGGCCAGGGCCACGCGTTCGCGCGCGCTGGCGATGGCCTCGACCAGCCCCCGCACCTGTTCCGGCGTGTGCAGCGCAGACAGTGTCACCCGCAGGCGTGCCTTGCCTTCCGGCACGGTCGGCGGGCGGATCGCACCGACCAGCCAGCCGGCCTGTTCCAGCGCCGTGGACATGGCCACGGCGGTGTGGTCATCGCCGCACAGCAGCGGTTGGATCGGCGTGTCCGAAGCCATCAGGTCCAGCCCGTGGCGGCGTGCTTCGCTGCGGAACAGCGCGATCAGGTCGGTCAGCTTGGTGCGGCGCCAGTTGTCCCTGCGCGCCAGGCGCACCGCTTCAAGCGCAGCGGCGGCCATCGCCGGTGGCACGGCGGTGGTGTAGATGTACGGGCGTGCGGTCTCGGCCAGATGCTCGATCAGGTCGTCGCGGCCCAGCACCAGTGCACCGGAACCGCCCAGTGCCTTGCCCAGCGTGACCAGCTGCAGCGGCACATCGTCCACGCCCAGTCCGGCGGCGGCCACGGCACCCCGGCCATCACCGACCACGCCTACACCGTGCGCATCATCCACATAGAACAGCGCCTGCTGCAGGCGTGCCACAAGCGACAATGCACGCAGCGGTGCGATGTCGCCATCCATGCTGAAAACACCATCGGTGGCCAGCATTGCCGCGCCATCGGGCGCATGCTTGAGCTGACGCATTGCGCCTTCCGCATCCAGGTGCGGATAACGGCGCAGGCGTGCACCGGCCAACCGGGTGGCATCGAGCAGGCTGGCGTGGTTGAGCTTGTCCTGTACGCAGACATCGTTCTCTTCGCTCAGCAGCGCCTGCTGCACCGCCAGGTTGGCGGCGAAGCCACTGCCGAACAGCAGCGCACGCGGATAGCCAAGCCATTCGGCCACCTCGCGTTCCAGCGCCTCATGCAGGGCATGATGGCCGCAGACCAGGTGCGAGGCACCGGCGCCAGCGCCTTCGCGTGCGGCGGCGTCCTGCAGCGCGTTGACCACGCTGAACTGCTGGGCCAGGCCGAGGTAGTCGTTGCTGCAGAAGCCGGTCAGCCACTGGCCGTCCACTTCCAGGCGCACGCCATCGCGACGGGTGACCGTGCGTCGCGGGCGGCGACGGCCTTGGGCATCGCGCAGGGCGCGCTGGGCGTGGAGGCGAGCGGTCAGGTCGGGGCGGGCCATGGTGGCTGAATGCGTCGACGGGGCGGCTAGGGTAGCGCGTTGCCGCGGCGCCTGCTTGCGGCCCGTCTCAGGCCGCGTGAGCGCAGCCACAGCCGGGCGTATCGGCACTGATATCGGCGTGCACGGTACCGCCGTGGTCGTGGCCCTCGGCATCCACCTGCACCGCCATCGGCCGCAGGCCCAGCCGGGCGAACAAGGCCAGGTCGCGTTCGCTCTCCGGGTTGCCGGTGGTCAGCAGTTTGTCGCCATAGAAGATCGAATTGGCACCGGCCAGGAAACACAGCGCCTGCAGTTCGTCGCTCATCGCCTCGCGCCCGGCCGACAGCCGCACCATCGAGCGCGGCATGGCGATGCGTGCCACCGCGATCATGCGCACGAACTCGAACGGGTCCAGTTCGGCACTGCCATGCAGCGGCGTGCCCGCCACCTGCACCAGCTTGTTGATCGGCACCGAATCGGGATGTGCCGGCAGCGAGGCCAGCGCCAGCAGCAGGCCGACGCGCTGCGCGCGCGTCTCGCCCATGCCGACGATGCCGCCGCAGCAGGTCTTCAGGCCGGCATCGCGCACGTGCTCCAGCGTATCCAGACGGTCCTGGTACTGGCGCGTGTGGATGATCGAATCGTAGTAGTCTGGCGCGGTGTCGAGGTTGTGGTTGTAGTAGTCCAGGCCCGCATCCTTCAGCGCACGCGCCTGCTCGCCGCTGAGCATGCCCAGCGTGGCGCAGGTCTCCAGCCCCAGTGCCTTCACCCCGGCGATCATCGCCGCCACCTTCGGGATGTCGCGGTCCTTCGGCGATCGCCACGCGGCGCCCATGCAGAAGCGCGATGCACCGGCGGCCTTGGCCTGGCGCGCCTTGGCCAGCACCGCGTCGGTCTCCATCAGCTTCTGCGCGTTCACCCCGGTGCTGTAGCGCTGCGCCTGCGGGCAGTACGCGCAGTCTTCCGGGCAGCCTCCGGTCTTCACCGACAACAGCGTGGACACCTGCACCTGCGCCGGATCGAAGTGCTCGCGGTGCACCGCGGCGGCGCGGAACAGCAGCTCGGGAAACGGCAGATCGAACAGCGCCTGCAGTTCGTCGTGTTGCCAGTCGTGGCGGATGGCAGCAGCCATGGCGGGACCTTGGATACGAGTGGAGCGAGGGCGGCAGTGTGGGTGGGCGCGGGGAGGCTGTCAACCATCTATATTTTAATTTGGTTTACGGATCGTTGGTGCAATAGAGCATCGAGCGAAGCGCCGCATTTCACCGCATGCTGCAAGGCGTCCAGCCACAGTGCCTGCTGCACAACGCAAGTGCTGGCGCGCAGACTCTTTCCCATGCTTGATCTTTACCGCCTTCGTGGCCGCATCACCGCGCTGGTCCTCAGCGAGGCCTGGCGCCGCCGCGCCGCGCTGTGGGGCGGCGCGGTGGCCGTGGCACTGGTGGCGATCCTGTTTGCCAAGGCCAGCGATGCGGCCTTCCATCTGTTCCAGCGCATCACCTCGCACTCGCCGTGGTGGGCCCTGCTGCTCACGCCGGGCATCTTCGCGCTGCTGGCCTGGCTCACTTCCGGCGTGCTGAAGCCCACGCGGGGCAGCGGTATTCCGCAGGTCATCGCTGCGCTGGACAAGGCTGATGAGCCGTTCCGGAAAACCAACCTTTCCCCAGCGGTTTCGGCCGGCAAGCTGCTGCTGACCTCGCTGTCGCTGCTGGGGGGCGCATCGGTCGGGCGCGAGGGACCCACCGTGCACGTAGGCGCCAGCCTGATGTATCTGTTCGGCCGCTGGTTCGGCTTCAAGGATCCCCGCGAGCTCTCGCATTTCCTGTTGGCCGGTGGCGCTGCTGGTATTGCGGCGGCGTTCAACACGCCGCTGGCCGGCATCGTCTTCGCCATTGAGGAGCTCAGCGGCCGTTTCGAACATCGCTTCTCCGGCACGCTGTTGACCGCGGTGATCGTCGGTGGCGTGGTATCGCTCGGTCTGTTGGGCAATTACACCTACTTCGGCCATGTGAGCGCGCGTCTGCCGCTCGGCCAGGGCTGGCTGGCGATCCTGCTGTGCGGCGTGGTGGCGGGCCTGCTGGGTGGGCTGTTCGCACGTGCGGTACTGGCCAGCGCGGCGGGCCGTCCGCGTTGGCTGGGCCAGCTGCGGCAGCGGCATCCGGTATTGCTGGCCGCGGGCTGCGGCCTGGTGGTGGTCGTGCTGGCCCTGGTGTTCGGCGAAGGCGCGTTCGGCACCGGTTACGAACAAGCGCGCAGCCTGGTGCAGGGCCAGGCGCTGGTCGGCCACGAGTTCGGGTTGATGAAGCTGCTGGCCAACCTGGCCTCGTACGTGGCGGGCATTCCCGGTGGCCTGTTCTCGCCTGCGTTGGCGGTCGGCGCGGGACTCGGCCACAACCTGTCAGTGCTGATGCCGGGTGTGGACCCGCGCGCGTTCGTGTTGCTGGGCATGTGCGCCTACCTGACCGGTGTGACCCAGGCGCCACTGACCTCGGCGGTGATCTCGCTGGAGCTGACCGACAGCGGCGATCTGCTGCTGCCGATCCTGGCCACGGTGCTGATCGCGCGTGGTGTGTCCGGGCTGGTGTGCCGCGTGCCGATCTACCGCGGGTTGGCGGAGTTGTTGATGGTGCCGAAAACGGCTGAAGATGTGGCTGTCGAGGCGCCTGCTGTGCGAACCTCCCGCACCCGCGAAAATGGAGATGACTAGGAGCAATGCAGCCTGGAGCAGCAATTCTCCTCCCAGAGGAGGTGTTGGCGACGTTACGGTGCTACTTCGTGACCGATGATGGCTCGCTTCCGGAAGTGGAGCTCGCGTACCGTGAGGCCGCCGGAACGGCCGATGCGTTCGCCTATCTGTTTGCCTGCGGTGCCCGCGTCGCGGGTTCTGGAAGCGTGCAGCTCTGGCACCGTGCGGAAGATCTTGGTCAGCCGTTCATGGGACCGGGCGACGCGCGACGCGTTCTCCAGGACGAAGTGGAACCCTTCCATGTCGGCCTTGCAGACATTGCCTGCGGCGGCGTTCTTCTGCCAGAACTGGGTGTGCTCGTCATGCGCCATGGGTTGACGCTCGATTACCGCATGGGAGCGTCATGGGGCCAGCGGGAGGTCCAGGCCTTCCTGCTCCTTCTGCACCAGTTGCAGCGGCGGGGTGGCGTGATGACCGTTCCCTGGTGGGGTGAAGAGGGTCAGCACAGGTTCGAAACCGCGTTGGCAGCCGTTGAGATTTCTTGAGCGGGTTTGCCGCAAGGCAGGCACGCAACGGATAGACAACGATCATTGCTTCAATCAACGCGATCAATCAGCCCTCCATCTTCACTCCAGCAGTGAAGCTGATTCCACGTTGCACCGTCTACCCGATGCCACGCGCGACGCAGAAGATGCGTCCACGCCGGGGCTGCCCCCGGACCTGCATCGAGAGCGCGACCATGATCAACTGCCGTATCCGCCGCCTGGCGGCCGCCGTCCTGGCGCTGGCCAGTTCCCCCGCGCTGGCGATGTCCGGCGCGCCCCTGCTGCCCAGCGAGCGCGGCATCGGTACCCTTGAACCGGTGGCGCGTTTCGAAGGTGCCATGCCTACCAGCGTGGCGGTATCTGAAACCGGGCGGATCTTCGTCAATTTCCCGCGCTGGGGCGATGAGGTGGCCTACAGCGTGGCCGAATGGCGCGACGGCCGCGCCGTTCCCTATCCGGATGCGCGCATCAACCGCAAGGACGGCCCCGATCCGGCGGCCCATTTCATCAGCGTGCAGAGCGTGGTGGCCGATGGTCAGGGCCGGTTGTGGGTGCTGGATACCGCCGCGCCCGGGTTCTCTGCGCCACAGGCCGGCGGTGCCAAACTGGTGGCGATCGACCTGGCCACCAACACCGTGGCCAGGACGCTGGTGTTCCCGGCCAACGTCATCGACGCGCGCACCTATGTCAACGATGTGCGCTTCGATTTCCGGGTTGGCCGCGAGGGCGTGGCCTACGTGACCGACTCGTCGCTGAGCGGTATCGGCGGCATCATCGTGATCGACCTCGCCACTGGCGCCGCGTCCAAGCGCCTGGTCGGCCACGTATCCACCTCGGCCGATGCCGCCTTCGTGCCGATCGTGGAAGGGCGGCAGATGCGACTGCGTAACGCCGATGGTTCGTCGGCGCCGTTCACCGTGGCCGCCGATGGCATCGCCCTGTCGCCCGATGGTGGCACCCTGTTCTACACGCCCTTGTCCAGCCGTCATCTGTACAGCGTGCCGACCGCGCTGCTGCGCGACCCGAAGCTGAGTGAAGCGGAACTGGCGGCGGCGGTGGTCGACCTGGGCGACAAGGGCGCCTCCGATGGCATGGAGATGGACGCCAACGGCCGGCTGTATGCCAGCGACTACGAGCACAACGCCATCCATGCCCGCGACGCGCAGGGGCGATGGACGACGGTGGTGCACGACCCGCGCATCCTGTGGCCGGATACGCTGTCGATGGGGCCGGACGGCTATCTGTACTTCACCGCCAACCAGCTGCATCGACAGGCCGGCTTCAATGGTGGCGTGGATCGCCGGCAGACGCCGTACATGGTGTATCGCACGCGTGTGGATGCGAAGCCTGCGCCAACGCGGTGAAGTGCTCCATAAACGGGTAAAGATGCCTACAGGTCAAGGAGCGTGCGTCTGATGGCCTCGGGGCACCGGCGCGTTCACGCTGTAGCGCATGCCGGCCCTGTTCAAGTCCACTCGCCTCCTGCAGGCGGCACTTCGCGTGGTGCTACCGCTGCGCTGCCTGGTCTGTGGCGAGCCGGGCCACGATGAACTTGACCTGTGCCGCGCCTGCTTTGCCGAACTGCCCTGGGCCGGTCGTGCCTGCCTGCGCTGCGCACTCCCGCTACCCGGGAACGCCCTGATCGTCTGCGGTATATGCCGCGACGAGGTACCGCCGCAGTCCGCCACGCATGCCAGCCTGCTGTACCTTCCACCCGTCGATCAGCTGCTGGTGCGCTACAAGTTCCATCAGGATCTGGCGGCAGGTCGCCTGCTCGCGCAGCTGATGCAGCGCGCACCACCCCCCTGGTCGTGCGCGTCGCTGGTGCCGGTGCCGCTGCATGGGCGGCGCCTGCGCCAGCGCGGCTACAATCAGGTCGCCGAACTGTGCCGGTTGCTGCCGATGCCGGTCTGGCAGGGCCTCTACCGGCGCCGCCACACCGCGCCGCAGTCCGAGCGCAGCGCAGAACAGCGCAGGGACAACCTCTTTGACGCATTCGGCACGCGCTTGTCGCCGCCGACACGGCTGACCGTGGTGGACGATGTGATGACCACCGGCAGCACAGTGATGGAAATCGCCGAGACGTTGCGGCTGGCCGGTGCCAGGGACGTGCGTGTATGGGTGTGCGCACGGGTGCCGTAACGGCCGCAGCGATTGACGACGTATGACGGCTGCTGAAGGATGCCCATCCTTCAGCGTGTGATGCTCGACTGCGTCGTCGCAATGGGTACACGGATGCAAAGACCCTAAAGTTCCGCGCACTCCCGCCGATAGCGGTTGGCGGTCGAGTCGGTGCTGGCCGCATGTTCTCTCTGCACGATGTCTGTTCACAGCCCCAGGTCTGTACCAATGCTGGACAAGGAAGTCGTTGATGGGTAACAGAAAAGCAGGATGCGGCGTGCGTGCCGTTCTGGGCACCGCGGGACTGTTGTGGATCGGCGTCGTGCATGCACAGTCGGCCAGTCCCTCGTTCGCCGAGCAGCAGGAACTGCGCGAACGCGCCGAGCGCGAGGCGCGCGAGCGTGAGCAGCGGCAGGCATTGCCGGATGTATCACGCGAACAGCCGGCCGCTGCCACCGATCTGCATTCGCTGGAACTGCCGGACGAAGAACCGTGCTTCACCCTGCAGCAGCTGCAGCTTGACGGCGCGCATCTGGGGCAGTTCGCGTTCCTGCAGCGCTATCTCGACCGCTACCGTGGCCGCTGCGTGGGCCAGCAGGGCATCGCGCTGATCGTGCGGCGTGCCTCGGATCTGGCGCTGGCCAAGGGCTACGTGACCACCCGCATCGGCCTGCCTGAGCAGAGCCTGGGCAGCGGAACCCTGCGCCTGCAGCTGGTGCCGGGCGTGATCCGGCAGATCCGCTTCAACGCGGAAGAGGTACCCGATTCGATGTGGAAGAGTGCGTTTCCCGCGCGGCCGGGGGACGTACTCAATCTGCGCGCGTTGGAACAGGGCCTGGAGCAGCTCAAGCGCGTTCCGTCGCAGGATGTGAACATGGAACTGGTGCCGGGCGAGGCGCCCGGCGAGTCGGACGTGGTCATCAGCATCCGCCACGGCAAGCGATGGCGTGCCTCGGTGTCGCTGGATGATGCCGGCAGCCGTGCGACCGGAAAGCAGCAGGTCGGCGCGACCGCGTGGGTAGACAACCTGGCTCGCGTCAACGACCTGCTCAGCATTGGCGTCAGCAGCGACGGCAGTGCCGACAAGGGCCGGGGTACCCACGGCTTCAATGCATCGTGGTCGGTGCCGCTGGGCAACTGGCGTTTCAGCACCAGCACCTACAGCTCGCGCTACAAGCAGACCATCGCCAGCAACGCCGACACGTTCGCCAGCACCGGCACCTCCAGCAACGTCGACCTGGCCGTGGAACGGCTGCTGGTGCGTGGCCAGAGCTACCGCAGCGGCATCGAGCTGCGCGTGGCGCAACGGTCGTCGCACAGCTACGTGGAAGGCGTGGAGATCGAAGGCCAGCGCCGGCGTACCACCTCGGTCGAGCTGGCGCTGCTGCACCGCCAGTACCTGGGGCGGGTCCAGGCAGATATCCGCCTGGCGCACCGCCGCGGCGTGCCGTGGCTGGGAGGCGATGATGACGCCGTGGGCCGTGATGACCTGGCGCCGACGTTCCGCTATGGGCTGACCACGCTGGATATCGGCGCCGGTGGCGCCCTGACATCCGGGCCGCGTCCGCTGGCATGGAACACCGCGCTCCGCTACCAGTGGAGCAAGGACACGCTGTACGGCTCGGAGTTCATCAGCGTCGGTGGCCGCTATACCGTCAACGGCTTCGACGGCGAGGTGCCACTCGGCGGCAGCCGTGGCGGCTACTGGCGCAACAGCATCAGCTGGATGGCACATCGCGCCATCGCGCCCTATGCGGGCATCGATATCGGCCACATCGAGCGCGACGACCGCCAGGGTATCGGCGGCGGAACCCTCAGCGGCGCCCACCTGGGTGCACGTGGCGAGCTGGGCGGATTGGCGTGGGATGGCTTCGTCGGCGTACCGATGAGCCGCCCGGCGTGGCTCAAGCATGAGGCACGCGGTCACGTGATCGGATTCCGCGCGTCCTGGCAGTTCTGATTCGACTGGAAGCACCGTCGCCGCGTGGCGACGTGATCGGGTTGTTGTGTGTGCAGTTCCCCCCTGGGTTGATGGAAGCACCTGGCATGAAGAACGTATTCCGCAGTCTGTCCCTGTCCGCTTCGGGCGCCGGTTGGGCCACGCGCCTGCGCACCGCGATGGCGAGCGCCACCCTGGCATTGGCGTTCCTGGCCCCGGGCAGCTCGTTTGCCCAGGTGCAGGTACAGGCCGGCGAGCAGGCGCGGGCCGACCAGGCGGCGAACGGCGTGCCGGTCATCCAGATCAACCGGCCCAACGCGGGCGGCGTATCGCACAACCGCTTCCAGGACTACAACGTCGGGCGCGAGGGGCAGATCCTCAACAACAGCGCGAGCACCGTGCAGACCCAACTGGGTGGCTACATCCAGGGCAACGGCAACCTGCAGCTGGGCCAGTCGGCGCGATTGATCCTCAATGAGGTGACATCCACCAACGCGTCACGCCTGCAGGGCCACATCGAGGTGGCGGGGCGCTCGGCGGCGGTGATCGTCGCCAACCCCAATGGCATCACCTGCGATGGCTGCGGCTTCATCAATACCACCCGTGGCACGCTGACCACCGGCACCCCGGTGTTCGGCAACGATGGCAGCCTGTCGGCGTTCCGGGTGTCGCGCGGAACGATCCGCCTGGAAGGCAACGGCCTGGATGCCGGCAACCTGGAAGGCGTCGACCTGCTGGCCCGCGCGGTGCAGCTCAACGCGGGCCTTTGGGCGCGCCAGGTGAACGTGGTCACCGGCGCCAACCAGATCGATGCCCAGACCCTGGCGACGCAGGCGATCACCGGAGAAGGCGAACGCCCGCAGTTCGGCCTGGATGTTGCCGCCCTCGGGGGCATGTATGCAGGGAAGATCCGGTTGGTCGGTACCGAGGCCGGCGTGGGCGTGCGCAGCACGGGCCAGATGGTGGCCGACGCAGGCGACTTCATCCTGACCCAGGCCGGCGATGTCCGCCTGAGTGGACGCACGGCGGCCGCAGGCCGCCTGCAGATCGAAACCGGCGGTGACCTGAAGGCCGACGGTACCCAGTACGCGCAGGGGGATCTTCAGATCCGTGCCCGGCAGGCGTCGCTTGCCGGTTCCACGTCGGCGGGCGCTGCGTTGGCCGTACGCGCCAACCAGAATCTGGACCTGGCCGGCAGTGCGCAGGCCGCGCAGATGCAGCTGGACGCCGGTGGCATGCTGACCCTGGCTGACACGGTGAAGAGCGCGGGCAGCATCGCGCTGGCTGCCGCACAGGTGCAGAACCATGCACAGGTGACCGCAGGCGCCGGGCTTGCCGTGCGCGCCGACACGCTGGCGCAGGACAAGGGCGCGCGCCTGGGCGCGCAGGCGCTGGACGTGCAGGTCCGCCAGGTGGACAACGCCGGCCTGCTGCTGGGCAACCAGGGCGTACGGATGCAGGCCGCGCAGCTGCACAACGCCGGCCAGCTGTACAGCGACGCCGACGTCGAACTCGACGCGGCCAGCATCGACAACGAGGGCATCATCGGTGCCGGTGCCAACCTGCGTGCAGCGGGCGACCGCATCACCCAGCTGAAGGACGCCGAGCTGTCTGCGGGCGTGCTGCTGAAGATCCAGGCGCGCCAGCAGCTGGACAACGCCGGACGCATCCTCTCCGAGCAGGCGCTGGAACTGTCTGCCGGCGGCGTGGACAACCAAGGCACCCTTGAGGCCCGCCAGGCCACGCTGACGGTCGATCGTCTGCGCAACAGCGGCACGCTGCAGGCAGTGGACCTGCTGGCATTGAAGTCCAACGCACGCATCGACAATGACACCACCGGCAGCATCCAGGGGGGCAAGGGCCTGCAGGTCGACGCCGATGTGCTGGACAACGCCGGCATCATCGGCAGCGCAGCCGATGCCCGTCTGTCCGTTGCCACGCTCGACAACCGCAACCGGCTTGAAGCCGGCGGCACCCTGACCCTGCAGGGCGGCGTCCTGCACCAGCAGGCGGCCGCCACGGCGCTGGCACGCGTGCTGGCCGTGGACGTGCAGAAGGTCATCAACGACGGTCGCCTGCATGGCCAGCAGGCAATGGACCTGCGCACCACTGAGCTGAGCAACAGTGGTGTGATCTACGGTCGCGACCGCTCACAGCTGCGCACCACCACATTGGACAATGCCGGCGTGATCGCCAGCGATGGCGCGCTTGACGTGCGCACCGACGCGCTGCACAACCGCGCCGGCGGCAACCTGTCCAGTGCGCAGTCGCTGCAGCTGGATGCGGTGACGCTGGACAACGCCGGCAACGTGTTCGCCAAGGGAGCACTGACGGCCAAGGCCGATGTGATCGACAACCGTGGCGACCTCTATGGCGCCGGCGATGTCGATGTCACCGTGCGCGATTCACTGGACAACCAGGGCAGTCTGGTGGCCGGCCAGACGTTGCAGGTGCGGGGCCGGACCCTGCGCAGCGAGGGTGAACTGGGCAGCGAGCGCGGCAACGTGCAGCTCAGCAGTGACCAGGCCCTGGTGCTGGGCGGGCGCACGTTGGCTGCCGGCACACTGACCGCGCACGCGGGCGGCAGCCTGGAGCAGTCGGGCAAGGTCTTTGCGCAGCAGGGCGTCGTGCTGTCCGCCGATGCCGGCGTGACGCTGAAGGGAACGATCGACAGCGCCGCTGATCTGCAGGTGCGCAGCGATGGCGACCTGCACAACGAGGCGGCGTTGTTCGCCAGCGGCGCGCTGTCGCTGCAGGCTGCGCAGGCACTGCGCACTGCGGCCGACGTTCAGGCGCGCACGGTCACGCTGCAGGCCGCCCAGGCCAGCAATCGCGGGCGCGTGCTGGCCTCGGGTGACATCGAATTGCGGGCGGGGCAGATCGACAACAGCGGCGTGATCGTGGCGGGCCTGCTGGCCGACGGCAAGGTCGGCAGCACCGGCAGCGTCACCCTTGATGCGCGTCAGCAGCTGCGCAATGGCGGGCAGATCAACGCGGGCCACCAGATTCACCTGCTGGGCGACAGCCTGCTGCTGGAGGGTGGCCAGGTCTGGTCCGGTGGCACCCTGCTGGCGCAGGCGCGCAGCGGTGAGTGGCGCAATATCGGCGGCAGCCTGGCCGCCATCGGTCTGCTCGACCTGCGTGCCACCGACCTGCTGCGCAATGCGGGCAGTCTGCAGGGTACGCGCATCGGCCTGTTGGCGGCCGCGCTGGACAACAGCGCCGGCGAACTGCTGCAGACCGGCACCGATCCCTTTGAACTTGGCCTGACAGGTGCCCTGCGCAACACCGGCGGGCGCATCGCCGCCAATGCTGGCAGTGTCCACCTGAAGGCTGCGCAGCTGCTGAATCAGGGTGGCCGCATCGAGCATGCGGGCACGGGTGTGCTGAAGATCGAGACCGGCACACTGGACAACAGCAATGCCGGCCTGATCGTCGGCAACGGCGAGGCGGACGTGGCCGTTGCCGGGCGCCTCGACAACAGCGGCGGTACGCTCACCGCAGGCAGCGGGGCACGCGTAACCGGCACGGAGATCGTCAACACCGGTGGCAGGCTCGATGCTGGCGGCAACCTTACCGTGGACGCTGCCGGGGCGTTGGACAACCGCACTGGCACCATCGTGCAGCGCGGCTCCGGCCAGCTGCAGGTGCTGGCCTCCCAGCTGGACAACAGCAATGGCCTGCTGGGGGCCGAGGGCAATGCGCGCGTGACCAGCCGCACGGGCGACCTGCGCAACGTGGATGGCAACCTGTACGCCCGCCAGCAACTCGCGCTCGACGTGGCCGGTGCGCTGGCCAACCAGCGTGGCCTGGTCCACGGCGGCACCTCGCTGGATCTGCAGATCCGCCAGGCACTGGACAACAGCCAGGGCAACATCGAAGCACAGGGCGCTGCGAACATCCGCGCTGCCTCAGTGGGCAATCGTGGCGGCCGCATCGTGGCCAACGGCACCGGGCAGCTGTCGCTGGAATCGGCCGCTGCGCTGGACAACCGTGGCGGCACCCTGGGCAGCACCGGTGGTGCGCTGACGCTGACCGCAGGCAGCGTGGACAACCGCGCCGAAGGCGGCCAGGCCAAGCTGGTGGCCGGAACCGACCTGCGCCTGCAGACCGCATCGCTGGACAACGCAGGCAGCATGGTCCACGCCGCCAATACCCTGTACCTGGAGCGCGCCGGCGCACAGGTATTCAACGTTGGTGGCCAGCTCAGCGCAGGCAACCTGCTGCGCCTGGATCTTGCCGCGCTGGACAACAGCAACGGCCGGCTGCTCAGTCGCCAGAGCCAGCTGACGCTGGGCAGCCTGGCCAATGGTGGCGGCGAAATCAGCGCCTATGAAGCACTCGGCGCACGCCTGCAGGCCTTCAGCGGCATCGGCCGCCTGTTCGGCGGCAGCGAGCTGCGCCTGACGCTGGCGGGCGATTACGTGCATGGCAATGGCCAGCGCCTGGAGAGCAACGGGCTGCTGAAGCTGGACGTGGCCGGCGCACTGGTCAACCAGGGGCGCCTGGAGAGCAAGGGCACGCTTGAAGTCTCGGCGGCGCGGATCGAGAACACCGCTGGCGGGCAGTTCAACGCCACGGCAGGCAATGGCAGTGGTCGCGTCGCGCTGAGTACGGCCGGCGATTTCAGCAATGCCGGTCGCGTGGACGGCGATACGGTGGAGGTGTCGGCTGCCAACATCACCAACACCGGCACCGTGATGGGCAACGCGCTGGAACTGCGCGCCTCGCGCATCACCAACGGCCGCGACCTGGGCAACACGCTGGTCGCACGCGATTACAACGAAGGGCTGATGGCGGCCACCGGCCGCATCAACCTGTATGCCAACTACATCGACAACCTCGACGGCGAGCTCTTCAGCCTGGGCGACATCCGCCTGCAGGGCTGGAACGGCGGCAACGCCCAGCAGATCCGCAACCGTTCCGGGCGCATCCAGGCCGAGAACGATCTGATCCTGGCTGCACTGGGCGTGGCCAACGAGCGTCGTGTGCTGGTCACCCAGCACAAGGTCTACAGCGGCAACGAAGGCGCTGCCGACCCGGACAGCGGGACGTTCAGGGTCGACGGCATCGACGGCCCGGCACCGCCGGGCAAGCTGTGCCCGGGCGACTGTGCCGTGCTGGAAGTCTGGACCGAGCACAAGGACCTGGTGCTGGAAGGCACCACCGTCATCGCCGCCAGCGCGGCATCGCAGCTGATTTCCGGTCGCGACATGCAGATGTCCGGCGGCTCGGTCGACAACCGGAACTCGGCCATCGCCGCCGGTCGCAACCTCTCGATCAACGGCCGCGGCTCATCCAACAGCGAAGACCCCAATGACTGGGCCGGCGTGGTCAACAACGAGGCGCTGGCCGGCTACAAGGTGGTCCAGCGTACGTCGACCATCGATTACACCTACCGCCCTTGCCCCAGCCGCTGCGACTTCGAGATCTATGGCGGCAGCCGCGCGCTGGGCACCAGCACGGTCACCAAGCAGGTCACGCTGGCCGGCGGCAATGCCAGCATCACCGCCGGCCGCAAGGTGCAGATCGAAGCGCGCGAGGTCAACAACGCCGTGGTCACCGCGCACAGCGGTGGCACACCGTTGGACGTTGCCGGTTGGCAGGGCAACAACGCCTACGCACCCGAACTGGGCCAGCAGCAGGGCGCCGGCGCGGTCGGCGGCAATGCTGGCGCACCGGGTGCACAGCAGGGCGTGGCCACCGGGCCTGCCAGCGCGCAGGCGCAGGGTGCGGGCACGGCCGGTGATACCGGCTCCCCGGGCCCTGGCCGTGTCACCACGGTGCCGCCGCCGCAGGTGGTGGGCAGCCCGCAGAATCCGCTGCCGGGCCTGTCGCTGCCCAGTGGTGGCCTGTACACGGTCAATCCGGGCAACCAGCGCTGGCTGGTGGAAACCGATCCGCGCTTCGCCAACTTCGGGCAGTGGATCGGCTCGGACTACATGTTCCAGCGCCTGAACCTGGACCCCGACAAGCAGCTGCGTCGGATGGGTGACGACTTCTACGAGCAGCGCCTGGTGATGGAACAGATCACCGGCCTGACCGGGCGTCGCTACCTGGATGCCGACCAGGGCGATGGCATGGGCCAGTACCGCGCCATGATGGATGCCGGCGTGACCGAAGCCGCGCGCCAGCAGCTGAGCGTGGGCGTGGCGCTGTCGGCCGAACAGGTGGCCGCGCTCAACGAAGACATCGTGTGGATGGTCGCCCAGGAAGTGGACGGCCAGAAGGTGCTGGTGCCGGTGGTGTACCTGTCCCAGGCCACCGCCAACCGCCTGCAGCTGGGGGGCGCCGCCATCGCTGGCGAGTCGGTGGAGATCCGCGCCGGCAATGTGTCCAACCAGGGCATGATCCGCGCCGATGATCGATTGACCATCGATACCGGCAGCCTGCTCAACGATCGCGGTGGCATTTCCGCGGGCGGCAATGCCCGCATCACCGCCGTGGAGGACATCCTCAACAACAGCGGCCTGATCCAGGGTGGCAACGTGGCCCTGGTGGCCGGCCGTGACCTGAAGAGTGTCAGCGGCATCGACGTGGCCAGCATCCGCAGCGGCGGCAGCCTGGCGCTGGAAGCCGGACGTGACCTGGCACTGGTCGGTTCGCAGACCCGTGCCCGCGGCAACGCGGCGCTGGAGGCCGGCCGCGACCTCAATCTCACCACGCAGATGCAGGGTGATGGCAGCCTGCGTCGCACCACGCTGGACGTGGGCGGCAGCCTGTCGCTGGACGCCGGCCACGATCTGAACCTGACGGCGGTGACCGCCAAGGCCGGCGGCAGCGTCCATGCCACGGCCGGCAACGACATCAACCTCAACGCACTGACCACCACCGAACAGGGCGGCTGGGGCAGCAACCGCTACACGCGCGAAACCCTCAACGCCAGCGGCATCGAGGCCGGTGGCTCGCTGGGCATGCAGGCCGGGCAGGACGTGAACCTGCAGGCCGCGCAGCTGAAGGCCGGCGACGGCCTGGCCGTGGTGGCCGGGCGTGATCTCAACCTGCAGGCCGAAACCACCACCAACACCAGCCAGCAGCAGAGCCGTGGCAAGCGCTTCTCGCAGACCACGCAGAGCATGGACGAGACCGTGCACGGCACTTCGCTGCAGGCCGGCGGTGACATTGCGCTGGTGGCCGGGCGCGATGCCAACCTCACTGCCACGCAGGTTGGCAGCACCGACGGCGGCATCAGCATTGCCGCTACGCGCGACGTGAACCTGCTGGCGGCGCAGGAGGACCACAGCTGGGAGCAGGAAACCACGCGCAGGAAGAAGGGCCTGCTGTCGAGCAAGACCACCACCACTTACGACGCAACCCGGGACAGTCTGGTGGTGGGCACCACGCTCAGCGGCGAGACGGTGACCATCGGCGCCGGACGTGACGTCGTCGCGCAGGCGGCGCAGGTGGCTGCCACCGGTGATGTGGTGGTGGCCGCCACCCGCGACCTCACCATCGGCACGGCCACCTCCACGCACAGCGAAGAGCATGACAAGACCGTCAAGCGCTCGGGCGTGTTCGGCGGTGGTGGCTTCAACCTGACCATCGGCCAGAGCAAGCTGGAAAAGGGCCTGGAGATCGAGCAGAGCGCGCCACAGGGCAGCCTGATCGGCTCAACCGATGGCCGGGTCAACCTGAGCGCCGGCAACACGCTGCACATCACCGGTTCGGACGTGCTGTCGAAGACCGGTACGCAGCTGGTGGGCGGGCAGGTGGTGATCGACGCGGCACAGGGCACCACTGACGTACACCAGAGCACCAAGCAGAAGAGTGCCGGTATCAACGTCGGCCTGACCGGCGGTGTGGTGGATGCCGCCCTGGCCGCCTACGGTGCGGCCAAGGCGGCCGGCAATGCGCAGGATGACCGCCTGAAGGCGCTGTACGCGGTGCAGGCGGCCAATGCCGCCGCTGGCGTCGGCGGCGCCATGCAGCAAGGCGCTTCCGGCGCCACCGACGGCGTGAGCCTGCGCATCGGCATCGGCGCCTCCAGCTCCAGTGCCAGCCAGACCAGCCACGACCAGTCGGCGGTGGGCAGTACCATCCGCAGCCAGGGCGACGTCAGCATCGTGGCCACCGCCGGTGACCTGAGCATCATCGGCAGCCGGGTGAAGGGTGACAACGTGGCGCTGGCCGCGCGGGACAACATCACCCTGCGCAGCGAAACGGAAGACCACACGCAGTCATCGAAGAACAAGAGCGGCAGCGGTGAGATCGGCTTCAGCATCGGCGCGCAGACCGGTTGGTACGTGTCGGCCAGCACCGCCAAGGGCAAGGGCAGCGGCAACGGCACCACGCACGTCGAAACCGTGGTGGACGCTGACCGCAACCTGACCGTCATCAGCGGCAAGGACACCACGCTGCAGGGTGCCCAGCTGAGCGGCGACAAGGTGGTGGCCAGCATCGGCGGCAACCTGTCCATCATCAGCGAGCAGGACACCGACGACTACGCCAGCAAGCAGACCCAGGCTGGCGGCACCTTCGTGTATGGCAGCGGCGGCACCGTCAACATCGGCCAGCAGAAGGTCGAGAGCCACCT
>NZ_JCAFRI010000038.1:0-20820 GCF_059367915.1 Stenotrophomonas sp. YJH_SMC_19 | reverse complement strand
GGTAGTGCCGGCCGCTGGCCGGCAATCCATAGCCCCGGTAGTGCCGGCCGCTGGCCGGCAATCCATAGCCCCGGTAGTGCCGGCCGCTGGCCGGCAATCCATAGCCCCGGTAGTGCCGGCCGCTGGCCGGCAATCCATAGTCCCGGTAGTGCCGGCCGCTGGCCGGCAACCTCATTCAACTTCAGACATCTCCCAACACCCATCGAGGCATGGCCTGACAGCCAATACCCCATGATCGACCCACCATGGCGCATGAGCAGCCATCGCCTCCGCCTGGGCCGTCACTCGATCATCGGCCAGTCCTACGTTCTGACAACCACGACACACCAGCGCCGCCGGCTCTTTGAAAGCGAAGCTGCAGCAGCATGTGTAATCGACCAGTTCCACTACATGGAACAGCGCGGGCTCGTACAGTCACACGCATGGGTCGTCATGCCGGATCACGTCCACTGGATGTTCGAGCTGCGCGCAGCTCACCTTCCCGACATCGCGCGCCGGATGAAATCGTCGAGCGCGCTCGCCCTGAATCGCCTGGTGGGGCGTCGATGTACGGTCTGGCAGTCTGGCTACTTTGATCATGCAGTGAGGGCGGAGGAGTCGCTGGCGCAGCAAGCGCTGTACATCCTGGGGAATCCGGTGCGCGCCGGTCTTGCTGGGCAGATTGGCGAGTATCCGTATGCATGGTCGGTCTGGTTGTGATGCCGGCCAGCGGCCGGCACTACCACAGCAAAGGCGAAGCGCAGATTGCGTTCCGGCGCACAGAGCACCCTCGGTGGTAGTGCCGGCCGCTGGCCGGCAACCCCATGACCCGCGCGAAGATGCATCGCTGCCGGCCGGCAGCTGGCAGTCGGCACTACCAGTCGATGTTCAGCGCAGCCATTCGCTGTTCAGCGCCGCTTGCGCGCGTCTTGGCCGTGGTCGGCCTGGTTGTGATGCCGGCCAGCGGCCGGCACTACCACAGCAAAGGCGAAGCGCAGCGCAGATTGCGTTCCGGCGCACAGAGCAGCCTCGATGGTAGTGCCGGCCGCTGGCCGGCAACCCCATGACACGCGCGAAGATGCATAACTGCCGGCCAGCGGCCGGCACTACCAGTCAATGTTCAGCACGGCCATTCGCTGTTCAGCGCCGCTTGCGCGCGCTTCGGCCGTGGTCGGTCCGGTTTGATGCCGGCCAGCGGCCGGCACTACCAGTGAATGTTCAGCGCGGCTTGCGTGTCCGCTTCAGCTTCGCGGTATCTGCGCCGCTGGCGGCGCCGTCCTGCAGCGCCTGCAGCCACGACAACGTATCCACATAGTCGATGAAGTGCCGCAGGTAGCCGGGACTGGTGGCCTGCATCGTGTCCAGCATGCGCTGCACCAGCACCGCCGAGTTCAGCGGGCCGCCGTCGGCCGGGGCCTCGGTGCGCAGTGAGCGGCGCACCTGCAGTTCGCTGCGCAGCTCCGACCACTCGCGCTGCACCTGCTGCAGCATCGGCACCTGCGGGTAATGCGGCAGCGAGCGCGACCCCGCATCGAGGTCGCGCACCAGTGCGCGCAGGCCTTCGAGCGCTGAAAGCTTACTTGGCATCCGGGGCCTTGGGCTTGGGAATCGGCGCGATCTCCACGCGGCGGTTGCGTGCGCGGCCTTCCTCATTGGCATTGGAACTGACCGGCTGCTCGCTGCCGAACGCGGCGGCGAACACGGCGTCAGCCGGTACGCCATCGGCGATCAGGGTGCGGGTTACGGTCAGCGAGCGCTGCGCGGACAGCTCCCAGTTGTCGGCGAAACGCCGGTTGCCTTCGCGCACCGGTGCGTCATCGGTGAAGCCGCTGACCATCAGGATCTCTTCGCGGCTGCCCAGATAGGCGGCCAGCGGTGCGGCCAGGCTGCGCAGCAGCTCCTGGCCTTCCGGCTGCAGCTGGTCGGAGTTCAGCGCGAACAGCACGCTGCCGCTGATGCCGATGCGGCCATCCACCAGCGTCACGCGACCGGCGGCCAACGGGCCCGCCAGCGCCTGTTCGAGGGTCTGCAGGCGCTTGGCTTCGGCCTGGCGCTGCTTCACTTCCTGGTCCAGCCGCTGCGACAGCTCCAGCTGCACCGCGACCACACCGACCAGTATCAGCACGAACGCGCCCAGTAGCACCGACATCAGGTCGCCGAAGGCGGCCCAGATCGGGGCGTGCGAACCGCCATCGACCTCCAGCTCGTCGCTCATGCGCTACCGGCCTTGCCGCGGCGCGTGGCCAGCTGCTGCAGTTCTTCCATCACCTGCTTCTGCGACAGCAGGCTGAGGTCGACCACCTCGCGCGCCTGCGCCACGTAGTAGGCCAGCTGCTCGTCGCTGCGGGCCAGCGAGGCATCCAGTGCGCCGCCGATCTGTTCCAGGCGGCCGGACAGCTCGGTGGAGGCGCTGCCGAACTGCGCGACCGCTTCGCCGAAGCTGCTGGCCAGCTGGCCGACTTCACCGGCGCTGCCGTGGAGCGCTGCGGCGATACCGTCCAGCTTTCCGGTCTCGGCGGCGATATGGTCGGTGAAGCGGTTGCCGACGCGTTCCAGCAACTCGGCCGAGCCACCGACCAGTGCGTCCACAGCGGTGCGCTGTTCGTGCGAGGCGTGGTTGATCGCATCCAGCAGGGTCTGCACGGTGGCCAGCAGGCGTCCGCGTTCTTCCAGCATCGCGTTGTCACGCACCAGGCTCTCGGACAGCGTGCTGCGCAGCTCGTTGATGACGTCGGCTGCGGCCTTCGGCGCGGCGGCGGCGGTCTGCAGCAGGGTGGACACTTCGGCCAGCGTGGCGCTGGCCTGTGCGCGACCGTTCTCGCCGATCTGCTGTGCGGTCTCCGCCAGCGTGTCGCAGACGCGCTGCTGCTGCGCGGCCAGGCGTTCGCCATTGGCCTGCAGGCGCTCGGCCAGCTCGGTGGAAACGTGCTGCAGAGCATCGCTCCAGCGCTGCAGGCGCTGTTCGTCGCCGGCCTGCAGCTGCGCCTGCAGGGCGGCGTGGGCCTGCTGCAACTCGGCGCTGACCGCGTCCCAGCGCGCCTGGCGTTGCTGCTCGCGGCTGTCCAGGCCGGCCTGCAGTTCGGCGTGCGCGGTGGCAGCGGCGGCCTGCGCGGCCTGCCAATCCTGCAAACGCTGCTGTTCGTGGTCCTGCAGCAGCGACTGGCTGGCGCTGTGCTGCTGCTCCAGTGCCTGCAGCAGCGCCTGCGCACGCGCGTCCAGATGCTCGCTGGCGGCGATCAACGCCTGCTGCTGGCGCTCGACCAGCGCGCTGTTCAGGGCCTGCTGCTGTTCGGCGGCAGCACGCAAGGCCTCCGCATTGTCCTGTGCATCGGCCTGCAGGCGCTCGCCGATACGTGTGACCAGCGCTTCGGCATGCGTGGCCTGGCCATCGCTGAAGGCCTGCAGGTGCTGGCGCAGGTCGCTCACCAGTGCCTGCTGTGCCTGGGTCTGTTCACTCACCACCTTGGCCCAGCTGGCCTCGGTGGCGACGCGGCTGCGCTCAAAACCGTCGCTCAGGCCGGCCAGCTGCTGCTGCACGGCCTGCTCGACGCGGGCATGCAGTGCTTCGCCGTGATGGGCCAGGCCAGCCAGGGTGGTCTCGGCCATCGGCTGCAGCGCGCCACCGATGGCGGCGGCGCTGGCTTCAGCCCCTTCGCGCAGCGACTGCTGCAGCGAGACCGCCAGGCGTTGCTGCAGCGCCTGGCTCTGGGTCAGGAACTCGGCCTGGCCGGCCAGCAGGCGCTCATTGGCGGCCGCACTGTGCTGTTCAAAGGTGCTGGTCATCTCCTGCAGGCGGTCGACCAGCGCCGGCAGCGCCGCGGACTGTGCCTGCAGCAGGCGCAGCGACTCGGCGCGCTGCCAGGCCTGCGAGTACGGATGCAGGTCGCCGGAGATGGCGCGGTCCAGCTGCTGCACGGCCTGCAGGCGGTCACGACGCAGCAGCGCGGCCAGCAGACCGAGCATGGCCGAGCTGGCCACACCGGCGATCGAGGTGCCGAATGCCACCGCCAGACCCTGCACCGGCGAGGCCAGCGAGCCGCGGATCGCGGCCATGTCGGTCGCGCTCTGCAGGGCCAGTCCGGTGCCACGCAGCGT
Source organism: Stenotrophomonas sp. YJH_SMC_19 (assembly GCF_059367915.1). Classification (NCBI taxonomy): domain Bacteria; kingdom Pseudomonadati; phylum Pseudomonadota; class Gammaproteobacteria; order Lysobacterales; family Lysobacteraceae; genus Stenotrophomonas; species Stenotrophomonas sp. YJH_SMC_19. The sequence goes on along the minus strand of NZ_JCAFRI010000038.1, from coordinate 16,746 downwards.
GTCCATCATGCCCAGCAGGGTGCCGAGCATGCCCAGCAGCACCAGCAGGCCGACCAGGTAAGGGGTCAGCACCGGAGCGGGCAGGGCGGTACGCTCGCCTTCCACGCGCAGGCGCACGGCGTTGCGCAGGCCTGCGGGCACGCGCTCCAGCCAGGGAGCGAGGCTCTCCTTCGCGCTGGACAGGTCGTTCAGTGCGCTGCGCAGGCCGTTGCTGGCCTGGCGGTAGCGGTACAGCTCCACGCCACCGGCGATGTAGCAGGCCGCGATGATCGCCGCCACCGCTGCACCCAGCGGATGCACCGAAACATAGCCAATGCCGATCCAGCACACGGCCAGCAGGCCGACAAGGAAAACAACGACATGGAAAGCAGTTCTGGACATGGTGTTCCGGTCAGTGGGAGCGCAGGGCGTCTTGCAGCCCTTCGATCGGGTGGAAGCGCAGCTGCAGCTCGGCGAGCAGCAGGGTGCGCATGTCATGGCGGAAGGCCGCGCGCCAGCCGGGCTGGCCGTGCACGCGTTCAAAACGGGCACCGAGCACGGCCGGCGCAGTGGCCAGCAGGCTGTGCTCGCGCGGGGTGAGGGTCTGTTCCATCACCGCATCGACCTCGGCCAGCCGCGCCAGCTCGGGCGAAACCTGCACCAGCTGGTCGCGCAGGCGGCCGCGCAAGCGCCCGGTGGCGGTCTGGATGGCCTGCTGCAGTACCCGGTAGCGCTGGCGCAGCGAGGCGAAGTTGGGTGCAGCGGCAGCTTCGGCCAGATCCAGCAGGCGCTCGGCCTCGGCGTCCTCACTGATCGAGGCCAGCAGGCTGGCGTGCGCCTGGACGCAGTCGGCCAGCACATCCTCGACGGCTTCGGCGGCTTCACCGGGCTCGGGCAGGCGTCCGCCGAGCGCCCCGGACAGGGCCACGGCACGGCTCCAGTCCACCCACTGGCCGAGGCGATCGGTCAGGGCGGGACTGCTGGCCGGCATCGCGCCGTCGCTGAGACGGGCGAGCAGGCGGAGGAACTCCGGTCCACCCAGGACCGGCTGCGCTGCGTTCGCCATCAAGGGGTGAGGGGCCAAAAACCGTTGATTTTACAACCAGATGACCCGGCCTGGATGAAGGCGGGGCCGGGCGGGGGCGCCCGCAGGCGCGACAAGGCTTAGAATGTCCGGCTGCACCCATCCGTTCGACCCCTGGAGTACCCAATGACTGTTGCGCAGTTCTACCCGATCGGCACCCCCGGACAGCCCTGGGGCGACGCGGAACGCGCACAGTGGCGGGCCCGCCAGCAGCGCCAGCGCAGCTACCACAATGACGTGGTGGCCGCGCTCGAGCGCCTGGACGACAGCTTCGATGTGATCCAGTACGGCCAGCTGGACTATGCGCCGGACCATTACCCGCTGTTCGCCGTGGTCAACCACGACTGGAACCCGGCGCTGCCGACCGCACTGATCACTGGTGGCGTGCATGGCTACGAGACCAGCGGCGTGCATGGCGCCCTGCAGTTCCTGGAACAGCAGGCTGAGCGTTACCTGGGCCGGCTGAACCTGATCGTGGCACCGTGCGTCAGCCCGTGGGGCTACGAGCGCATCCAGCGCTGGAACCCGGATGCCATCGACCCCAACCGCAGCTTCCGTGACGGCGGCCAGATCGAGGAAGCGGCCGCGCTGATGGCCTGGGTGGCCGAGCGCAAACCGAACCTGCTGGTGCACCTGGACCTGCACGAGACCACCGACAGCGACCTGCACGAGTTCGATCCGGCGCGCTGCGCCCGCGACGGCAAGCCGTTCGAACGCGACACCATTCCGGACGGCTTCTACGTGATCGGCAACAGCGAAGACCCGCAGGCCGAGTTCCAGAAGGCCCTGATCGCTGCGGTCGCGCCAGTCACCCATATCGCCCCGGCCGACGCCGAGGGCAACCTGGTCGGCCTGCCGCTGCAGTCGCCGGGCGTGGTGTGGGGTGAGTCGCGCTCGATCGGCGCCTGCGCCGGCTTCACCGACGCGCGCTTTGCCACCACCACCGAGGTCTACCCGGACAGCCCGCGCACCAACCCGCAGGAGTGCAACGACGCCCAGGTGGCGGCGGTGTGTGCGGGCCTGGATTTCGCCCTGGCGGCGCAGTAACGCGCCACGTTGCGGGCAGCGACCGGCATCAACCGGCGCCGTTCTTTGGCTGGCGAGGTGGCCACAGCCGGCGAAGCCGACGCGCGGCAGCCGGCGAAGACATCCAGATCGCGCCGGTACACCGTGCTGTTGACCCCGAACAGGCCCAGCAGTGAGTGGAAGACATTGTCGTGGCTGTGCGCCCGGTGCAGGGCATTCCCGCGCAGGCAGGCCAGGTCCACGCCCGCGTTGCGGCTGAACTCCGGTGAGAACCACATCACCATCGGCACCTGGGTCTGCTCGCGCGGCGCGATGAAGTAAGGCGTGCCGTGAAGGTACATGCCACGTTCGCCGAGCGACTCGCCATGGTCGGACACATAGATCAGCGCGACATCACGCTGGTCCGAATAGCCCTGCAGCAGGTCGATGGTCCTGCCAAGCATGCGGTCGGTGTGGACCAGGGTGTTGTCATAGGTGTTGACCAGCGCCTCGTTGCTGCACTGCTGGATCTGGTTGCTGTCGCAGGTCGGACTGAATGCCCGCGACTGTGCCGGGTAGCGTTCGAAGTAGGTCGGGCCGTGGCTGCCAAGCTGGTGCAGCACGACCAGGGCGTCACCGTTCATGGCGTCAATGCGTGTACCGAGCTGATGCAGCAGCACCTCGTCATAGCAGGTGCCGTCGGCATTGACACATTGGCCGGCCACCTTCAGCGCGGGCATGTCCTCGGTCGGCACGCGTTCGCACACGCCTTTGCAGCCACCGTTGTTGTTGTTGCGCCAGAGCACGCTGATGCCCGTGCGCTGCAGGATGTCGAGCACGTTCTCCTCGGTCGCTGCGCGTACATCGTCATACTGGCGGCGGGTCATCTGCGAGAACATGCACGGCACCGAGATCGCCGTTGCGGTTCCGCATGAGGAAACATCACTGAAGCTGATGACGCCTTCCTTGCGCGAGAGCCGGGGATTGGTCGCGCGTGGGTAGCCGTTGAGCTGGAAGTTCTGTGATCGCGCGGTCTCGCCGACGACCATGACCACAAGCTTCGGACGCGGGCCCGGTACGCGCCGTGCGTCCATGCCGATCGGGCGCAAGGGTTGCTGGCGGGCGCTGTAGAGGCCTTTCAGATAACCGTGGGTATGGCGCACGACATTCAACGGCAGCATCTGGTCACGGAGATAGCGGTTGTTGCGCAGCAGCGAGGAGTAGTCCTTGTAGAACGCGAAGCCGATTGCCAGCAGTACCAGCAATGACGCCAGAGCGCTGGCCGGCCACACCAGCAGCGAACGTATCGAACCGGCCCCGCTGGTGGTGCGCACCAGGGCGAGCCCGGCAGCAGGCAGCACGCCCAGCGCCAGCAGGGTCAACAGTAGTGGCAGCGACAGATAGGCGTTCAGTTCGGCCTGGTTGGTCTCGAACACGTTCTGCACCATGCTGCGATCGATCAGCACGTTGTAGTGCAGCATGAAGTAGCTGCAGGCGGCGCTGACGACAACGAGCAGCACCAGCAGCGGCCTGCGCAGGAACGGCAGTGCCAGCAGTGGCGTCAGCAACAGGTTGAACAGGCAGAACAGCACCACCGGCAGGCTGGCCAGGAACAGCACGCTGCGCACGCTGTTGAGGTCGGCCAGCCCCCACAGCGTCTTCCAGAGGGCGATGTTTCCAATCGTGGTGAAGAACAGTGCGACGGCCCAGACCAGAACGATCGGATGGGGCCGTGGAAAACGGCGGCATTGACACACGAGCAGGTTCCGTGGAGCGGGAGTGCGCGCAGTATCGAAACCGCTTTATCAGGAAGTTGTCAGGTTGGGCGGACTAGCCCAGCAGGATCACACCCCACACCGCACCCACCATCAACAGTGCGGTGGTCTGCGCGGCGCTGCCCATATCCTTGGCGTTCTTTGACAGCGGATGCTGTTCAAGGGAGATGCGATCAACCACCGCTTCGATCGCCGAGTTGAGCAGTTCCACCAGCAGGCTGATGAAGCAGACCGCCAGCACTATCGCGCGCTCGACCGCGCTGATGTCCAGTACGAACGCTGCAATGATCAACAGCGCGTGCAGAAGCAGCAGCTGGCGAAAGGCAGCCTCGCCGCGGAAGGTGGCGACGAAGCCATCACGCGAATGGATGAGGGTGTGGAAGATGCGGCTCAGGCCGGTCTTCCCGTGCGGGTACTTGCCGCTGTCCTTGGGGTGCTGCATGCGGTTTCCGCCGTGAAGTGAGCAATCCCCAGCATGTGCACGCGTGCGTCAGGAAATCGTCAGAGGGGCCACTCCAGGCTGAACCGGCATCCCTGCTGCGATGAATGCACCGTCATCCTCCAACCCAGGTGCTCGACGATGCGCTGCGCGATCGACAACCCCAGCCCCTCGCCGCTGTGCACGCTAGCGGGTACGAAGCGCTGGAACAGCTGTGGATCGATACTGGAGGGCAGGCCGGGCCCCGTGTCGGCGACGATGAGTGCGGCGTCGTGGAGGGTGATCCGAACTTCGCCGCTTTCGGTGTACTGGCAGGCGTTGCGCAGAAGGTTCCAAATCACGCTGCGCGCAAGATCCGCGTTGGTGTGCAGCACGGTGTCATGCAGGGCATCAAACGCAACGATCACCGGCTTGCCGGAAAGCCAGGGCTGGCAGCGATCCATGCAGCATTCAATCAGCGCACGCAGGGCCACCTCGTTGCGTGGCACGGTGCTGGGGGCGCGAGAGAGCAGCAGCAGGCAGGTCAGCTGGCGCTGCATCTCCTGGGTGGTGCGCAGGATGCGCTCGGCACTGGGAACCAGGTGGCTGTCGGCCGGAAGCTGGCAGGCCAGCGTCTCGGCAGCACCACCGATGATGGCCAAGGGCGTGCGCAGCTCGTGGCTGGCATCGCCGCTGAAGCACTGTTCGCGATGCAGGAACCGTTCGAGCTCGTCACTATGGCGGGCAAAGGCGCGCGCGAGCACGCCGATCTCATCGCGTGCGTCCTGGTAGGGAAAGGGCTTGTGGCCGTCCTGCACCGCATCGGCCAATCGTGTGATGGGCGCGATGACGTGGGTCGCTACCTTGCGACCGATCAGGAAGGCGCCAAGCACGCAGATCGAAATGACCAGTGCCGCAAAGGCATTGATCAGGTATTCCAGATAGCCATAGGGCGCTGCGTCCTGCAGCAGGTAGTAACGTTGGCCGGCACTGTCGAACACGCGCAGGTGCCACTCGTTGGGTGCTGCTTCGCCGTGATATCCCGGGCCATAGGCGCAGCACGACAGGCACGTCCTGGGCATCGAACAGTGCGCTGCCAGAGGGCAGGTCGGGACGCCGACCACGGGCGAGTTCGTCCTGCAGGCGGCGTACTTCATTGTCCTGGGTCCGCACGACGACAGCGGCCCGGACCTGGTCGTAGTCCACCTGTTCGGCCAGTACGATGAAGCCCATGGCACCGGCCATCAACAGCACGAACGAGATCGTGATGCGGGTGCGCAGGCTCAGGCGGCGGTAGAGGGAGGCACGGGTCACGCCTGCATGCGCCAGCCGACGCTGTGCACCGTGGTGATCAGCGCGGTGTCGAAGCTGCGGTCCACCTGCAGGCGCAGCTCATGGATGTGGGTTCGCAGCGCGCCGCTGTCCGGTGGCTCGTCGCCCCAGACCAGGTATTCCATCTCCTGCTTGCGCACCACGGCCGGCGCCGCACGCACCAGGCACATCAGCAGCTTGTGCGACGTGGGCGTCAGCGCAATGCAGCGGCCTTGCCGCCAGGCTTGTGGCGAGCGCGTGTCCACCTGCAGGTCCTTCCACGCCAGCACGCTCTGGACCTGGCGACCCTGCGCCCGTCGTACCAGGGCCTTGATCCGCGCATCCAGTTCCGTCAGCGAGAACGGTTTGACCAGGTAGTCATCCGCGCCCAAGGCCAGGCCCTGCACGCGGTCTTCGACCGGATCGCGCGCGGTCAGCATCAGGATCGGCACCGGGTTCTGGAACTCCTGGCGCAGCTTCTGGCACAGCGTCATGCCATCCAGGCGCGGCAGCATCAGGTCCAGCAGGATGGCGTCGTAGTCGTGCTGCGTGGCCCGGCGCAGGCCGCTGGCGCCGTCGCGGGCGTCGTCCAGTACGTAACCCAGCGGTTCAAAGAAGGCATACAGGTTGGCAACCAGCTCGGGGTTGTCTTCGATGATCAGCAGGCGGGTCATGGCATGCGTCCTTGCGCGTGGCCGAACTCTGCCCGATCGCTGGCCGAATGCCAATGCCCTTGCTGAATGGATCGCGGCCTGGGTTCGGCCCCGTCAAGCGACGTTCAATCGGCCGGGCTGCGTGAATCGCGGACCGAGTAGATCACCGAGAAGATCTTCCAGCCTTGTTCGGTGCGGATCAACTGCCACATCTCCTTGCCCCAGTTGGTCTTCACCCCATCGTCGTGGAAGCTGTAGTCAAACGACACCGAAGCCACATCGCCATCCGTCTCGATCTTCGTGTTGGAGAATGTCTCCTCCTTCGGCTTCGGCGAGGCGACCACCCCGTCGATCAGCGCGATGAAGTTGTTGGCGGGAATCTGCCGTGCCTTGATTGCATCGGGCTTGGCCTTGCGGATGTCCTGCAGGCGCACATCCTCGGAAACGAACTGCCAGCCGATGTCTTCCGGTTTGTCGGAGAAGAACAGGCCCATGTAGGTCGGCTTGTCCTTGTTGATCAGCGAGGTGCGGAACGATTCGACCACCTGTTCGATCGCTTTTACATCCGCCGCTGATGGCTGCTGGCTTGCGTGGGCCGGCTGGCCTGCGATGAGGCCAACAATGAGAAACGCGCTCTGGAATCCGGTGGTTCGCATCATTCATTTCGGCCGCAGTGTGGTGGGAGCGCGCCAGGGCCACGGCTACAGGGCCCCGGCGCGCTCCGCATTCAACGATGCAGCGCGTCAACAATCAAGCCGGTGGCGATCTCCACCAGCAGGTACTCGTTATCGGACTGGCGCACCCAGCGTCGGTCGCGGCCCGGCTCGCGCAGGTCATAGCGCGCGTAATCGTCTACCCAGTAGCGGCGGTCCACTTCGGCCCACGGCAGGCGCTCGCCACGTCGCCAGGCCTTCTTCTGCCAGCCCGGCGGCGGCGCATCGCGGTGGTGCGGGCCGCCTGCGTGCGGCGGCGGGCCGTTGCCTCGGGCGTGGTGCGGCGGATCGGCGAAGGCGGGGGCCGCGGCCAACGCGGTGGCTGCGCTCAATGCGATGGCAAGCAAACGTGTGGTCTTCATGGGGATGCCTCCGTCATGGCCGCAGCATGCGGCGCTGTGGCGGGAATATAGGGCAATCCATGTGAATGAATGCGGGTGTAGGCGGTGCTTTTCTGAACAGACGGCGCGGCCTGCAGTCGCCGCCAGGCAGCGGATCATTGGACCGCGCCCGGGGCCGAGTCCGTTGCGGCCCAGCCTCCGCCCAACGACAGAAAAAGATCCATTTGCCGGTCAATGCGCTCCGCGCGCGATGCAGCCAATGCGGACTCCGCATCTGCCAGCGCGGCCTGGGCCGAAAGCACGTCGAGAAAATCGATCCTGCCGAAACGGTAGAGTTGCTGTGCCTGCCCGGCGGCCCGCGCTGCGTCCATCCGCGCCTGCGCCAGGCTGTGCTCGCGTTCGAGCTCCTGTGTGCAGACAGAAAGCGCGGTCTCGGTCTGGCGCAATGCCTGCAGCACGATGCCGTCAAAGGACGCGAGAACTGAATCTGCATTGGCACCGGCCGCTGCGATGCGGGCCTTGGCCGCGCGGCGGTTGGGCCAGTGCCATGACAGCACGGGGCCGATGCTCGCACCGAAGCCGTCAGCCGACAGCAGATGCGCCGGTGTGCCGGCCACGCCCGAAGAGGCGCCCAGGGTGATCTGCGGATAGAGACCCGCCGTCTCAGCGCCGATCATTGCAGTTGCGGCGGCCAGCCTGCGTTCGGCTGCGCGTATGTCAGGGCGCCGCTGGAGCAGTTGCCAGCCGTCACCGACCGGTAGCGCCTGCTCCAGCTCAGGGGGCTGCGGGCATGCTTCGGCCTCCCTGGGATAGTCTGCCGGGACTTTGCCCATCAGTGCGGCCAGTTCGAACAGTGAGGCCTGCCGTTCCGCCAGCAGGTGCGGTATCGCCGCCGCGCTGCGATTGACGGCTGCACCGGCACGGCTGACATCGAAGTCCGTTCCGCGCCCGCCGGCAGCAAGGCGTCGGGTTGCCTCCAGCGTAGCGCGCTGTATCGCCAGCACCTGCCGGGTTGCAGTGAGCGTGTGATTGCTTGTGCACACCTGGAGATAGGCACGGGTGACGGCCGCAGCGACGACCACGCGGACCTGGTCGCGTGCCGCAGCGACAGCCTCCGTGTCCGCGTTGGCGGCTTCGATGCCGCGGCGGATGCCGCCTGCGAGATCCAGCGGATAGGAGAGGTGGAGGCCCAGCGCATAGGATTGCGGTGCGGCCGACGCCTGGGTGTAGCCACCGGCATGGGTGAGCGTGCCCGATGCATCCACGTCCCCTTGTACGGCACCGCGCGCGCGGTACTCCAGCACGGTCGCGCTGGCGCGCCGAAGGTTGGCATCGGCGGCGCGCAGGTCGGTATTGGCCGCCAGTGCTTCGCGTACGTAGGCGTCAAGCTGGGGGTCGCCATACAGTTGCCACCATCGATCCGGTGGCGCGTCGTGGCTGAACGATGCCTCCTGGCCCGAGACGAACGCCCGCGCCGCCCGTGGGGAGGCTGCGACAGCGCTCGCCGGCAGGTGATAGTCGGGGCCGGACACGCAGGCCGTCATCGGCAGCAGCAGGGCAAGCAGCCCGCCACGTACTGTCCGCACGCTCACTTGCAGGCTCCCTGCGCCGAGGGGGTGATGGTCACACTCGCAGTGCGACCTACGATCAGCCGGGTATCCGGCGACGCATCATCGATACGGATGCGTACCGGGATGCGCTGTGCCAGCCTCACCCAGGTATAGGTCGGCGCCACGGCCGGCAGCAGGTTGTGCGTGCTTGAGCGCTGATCGTCGGCAATGCCGGCGGCGATGCTGTCAACGTGTCCGCGGACATCGCGGGTGTCGCCCATCAGCCGGGCCACGGCGGCATCGCCCTCGGTGATGCAGGTCAGTTTGGTTTCCTCGAAGTAGCCTTCGATACGCAGGCTGTGGGTGTCGATCAGCGCCAGTGCCTGCGCACCGGGTTGCAGGTAGTCGCCCGCGTGCAGGTCCAGGTTGGTGACGATGCCGTCGGTGGTTGCGCGCACCTCGGTGCGTTGCACGTTGAGCTGGGCGACGCGCTGTTCGGCCCGTGCCTGCGCCAGCGCTGCCAACTCGGTATCGACCTTGGCGGCATTGCGTTCGCGTGTCTCCGAGGCGACCAGGTTGCCAAGTGCGTTGTCCCGTGTCGATTCGCGGCGGGCCAGCGCCAGCGTGGCGCGAGCGCTGCTGACCGCTGCATCGGCCTTCTCAAGCGCGGAAGCGAAGCGCGGTTGATCCAGCACCAGAAGCAGCTGTCCGGCGCTGACCCGCTGGTTGTCGTGCACCAGCACCTGGGTGACCAGCCCCCCCATGTCCGATGCAACGCGCACCACATCGGCGCGCACCCGCCCATCCCGCGTCCACGGGCGCATTTCGTAACGCTTCCAGATGGACAGTGCGGCGACGACAGCAATCGCGAATACAACCAGCGTAGCGCTCCAGCGCCCGATGACGGCAAGCAGGTGTTTCATTTCATTTCTCGAGCAGGGGCGAGAGCCGGATCATCAGCTCCGCCAGGATCACGAACAGGGACAGGCCCACCAAGGGCCGCGCGGCGAACAGCCGGTACAGGCCGAGGCTGGCGAGCAGGCGCGAGGTCAGCATCGACAGCGCCAGCGCGGCGGCGGCCACGGCGAGCAGGCCGGGGATCAGCACGCCATCAATGGAAAGATCAGAAAGCATGAGGTCAGTGCCGATGAGTGAGAGCAGGCGCCAGCAGGTCGCGGCGCAATCCGCAGAGCAGGTGCGACAGATGCTCACGATCACCCCCGCTGCTGGCCACTGCGGCCTCGCGCATGCGGTCGAGCAGTTCCAGAAGATGGGCATCGACACTGCGTGGCGCATGGCCGCGGATCCTGAAATGTGCGGCGATGCGTTCGACCAGCGCCGCATGAAGCGCCCGAACCTGCGGGTTGTGCAGCCGCCTTTCCAGCGCGCGGAGTTGGCTGGATGCACGTGCCGCACGAACGTCCGCAAACAATTCCCGCAGATCGTGTGCGGCACTGGAACGGCCCTGCAACCTGGGAGCGAGCAGCCCGATTCGATCCAGCATGCGGCTGAGCCAGGCGCGGGTCACGCCACCTTGTTCGGCGGCATGTCGTGCGATATCCCGACGGATCGAACGCTCCAGCCGTGCGCGGTTGCGGCCCGCATCGGCGGTCTGGAACAGCTGCATGCTGCACAGTGCCACCGTCGTACCGATGAACAACGCAACGCTGTTGTTGAGCGCGCCGGCGATGTTGGTCGAATTGGTCGCGCCCAGGCCGGCGATGAGCGGAAACGTCAGCACCACGCCCAGCGCAGCCATGATGAAGGGCGGCCGGGCCAGGAACGATCCGCATAGCAGCAGCGCAGGCGCCAGCGCGGCCATCAGGCCGACGAAATCGGACAGCGCGGGGAAGATCAGCAGACCGTAGAGCAGGCCGACGGCAACGCCGATGCAAGATCCCACCAGGTAGCGCATGACATGCGGTGCCGGCGCTTCGATCGTGCCGAACAGCACGCACGCTGTGCCGATGATGGACACCGCCGTGGCGCCGTCCGACCAGCCCGTGATGATCCACAGCACGCAGCTCAGCAGGATGCCGACGAACGCCCCCAGTGCGCTGCGCGCGGCGTTCCTGTGATCCCGGTGAATCACTGCGCCCTGCACATTCCGCGCAAGACGGTCAGGCACATGCAGGCGCCAGTCGGGGCGGGCAGTGTGCAGTTGTGTCTGCAGCACGCGGCAGTCGGCGTGGGCGAGGTCGAGCTCGGCCTGTTGCGCGGCGAGGCTGGCCTGCAGCAGATCGCGCCAGCCGCTTGCATCCATTGTGCCGGCCTGCGGTGAACGCAGCCGAGCGATGGAATCTTCCACCGCGCTGGACAGCATCAGTACGTCCAGCATCCGGTCATGCAGGGCACGCAGGATCTGCACCTGGGCCACGCCGTGGGCGCTGTCGAAGGGCAGGTGGATCGACAGCACATGCAGCTCGAGCAGGTCGGCGGCCACTTTCGAGCGGTCCGTCGCCAGCACCGTGTCCGATGCACTGGCGCGCATGTCGCGTGTCCATCGTTCCGCATCTTCCAGCACGGCAGCAACCCGTGCGTGCACGCGCATCGAAACCCGGCGCGGCAGCACCAACCCATGTACCAGCGTGGCGGCCAGGATGCCGATGGCGATTTCCTGCACCCGCGTGATGGCAATGGTGAACACCTCTCCCGGCACCATCACCGCAGGAAACCCGATCAGGCTGGTGGTATAGCCGGCCAGCAGGAACGCGTACGCACGTGGCGTGCGGTCGAGCATCGCCAGGTACAGGCACAGCGCCATCCAGGTGGCGAGCGCGGCGCTCAGCACCAAGGGCGCATTGGCGAAGCGTGGCACCAGCGCGACGGTGGCGACGGCCCCGCCCACGGTACCGAGCAGGCGGAACAGGCCGCGGCTGAGCGTTGCCCCGGAAAGAGGCTGTGATACCAGATAGACCGTGCCGATCACCCAGAACGGGCGGTTCAGGCCGACCCTTAGAGAGACATAGAGCCCCAGCGACGCGGCGAGCAGGCATTTGAGCGAGAACAGCACCGCCTCCTGGTCGGTCCTGAGGGCAGGGCTTTTAAACCGCGCAAATGCCTGGAGCAGGTGGGGGCGGAGCGGGCTGGAGGAGTGCATGCGGCTCATGCTAGTGATCGGCCGCACTGGCGAATTTCGCTACAATGACAACCAATCGCTAAAACCGGTCAATGTGAGAATGGCTCGCATTTCGCTCCCCGGCTTTGACCTGGACCCGGACGAGACCGATCGCCCGGCGGTTGCCAGCCGCCTGCAGGTGGCCGAGCACGACGCGGAAATTCCGGTGCATGAGCATCGAAAGGGTCAGCTCATTCTCGCGCTGCATGGGGCGGTGACCTGCGAAGTGGCCAATGCGCTGTGGATCGTGCCGCCCCAGTGTGGCGTCTGGATTCCGGGCGGCATGCCGCACAGCAACCGCGCCACCGCCAACGCGCGCCTGTGCTACCTGTTCGTCGAGCCCGGCATCGTCGACCTGCCGGCGCAGTGCGTGACGCTGGCCATCTCGCCGATGCTGCGCGAGATGATCCTGCACCTGGCCGACGCGCCGCTGGACTATCCGCATGGCAGCCACACCGACCGGCTGGCGCGGGTGCTGCTGGACGAACTGGTGCAGACGCCGGCTGAGCATCTGTCGCTGCCGGTCAGCCATCACCCGAAGGTGCGTGCGCTGGCTGCGGCGCTGTCGGCGGATCCGGCAGACCGCAGCACCATCGGCCAGTGGGCCGTGCGCCTGGCCCTGGGCGAGCGCACGTTGACCCGCCTCATCGAACGGGAAACGGGACTGTCCTTCGGGCGCTGGCGGCAGCAACTGCACCTGCTCATCGCCATTCGGGAACTCGCCGCCGGTGCACCCGTACAACGCGTTTCCGAGACGCTGGGCTATGAGTCGGTGACGGCCTTCATCACGATGTTCAAGAAAGCGCTTGGCCTTTCCCCGGCGCGGTACTTTGCGGTGCGCCTGCGTGGGCAGTAGCCGGGGACAGCCCGGGAAGCCCCTGCCTGGAACAGCTACTTCGAGGTGCCGGAGACCGATTGAATCGCTGCCACCACCGCAGCGGGTTCCTCGCGCTGGAGGGTGTGGCCGGTTGCCAGGTAGCGGTGCGAGCCGCGCGTGAATCCCGAGAAGAGCAGGGCGTGCTGTGCTTTCCAGAGCGCCTTGCCCGCTGCGGTTTCCTCGAAGAACAGCGGTTCGGCAGCCAGCTGGGTTGCAGTCAGCAGCGCTACCGGCACGTCCGGCATCGTGCGCGGGGTTTCCGCACCGGGTGCATCCAGCTGTTCGGTCAGCACGGCGTAGTCGGCGGCCATGGCTGGCGGCAGCATCGCCCGCAGCTGGGCATCATCTGCCTGCACGCGGGCACTGTCGGCCTGCTTGAACGCATGGCGCTGACCCATCGTGGCCGGGTCCACCAGCACCAGGCCCTGCAGGCGCTCCGGATGGCGGCGTGCAAACTCCGTGGCCAGCAGGCCGCCATAGGAGTGACCCACCAGCACAACGCGGCGACCGGGGGCGAGCGTATCGATCACGGCCGTGAGGTCGGCCAGATGCGCATCGATGCGCTTGGGGTGACCGTCGCTGCCGGACTTGCCGAGTCCCGCACGGGCGTAGGTGATGCTGTGGTAGTCGCGCCCCAGACCGGCAACCACCTCCTTCCAGGCCCCCGCGCCCTGCCCGAAACCGGATTCAAAGACCACGGTGATCGGGCCGGCCCCCATCTCTTCGGCCTGCAGTGTGTAAGCGCCTCGATCCACTTCGATTTCCCCTGCGTGCGCGGCGCCTGCAGCGGCCATCACGGCGGCCAGCACCCACAACGTCACTCGGCTGATCTTCATTGCCATTCCCCTGGGCCGTGACGCGTGCCAGCCCTTCCGATGGGTCAGGTCTGCAGCGGAGTGCCACAGCCTGCCGACCTCGCGACAGGTCGTGTTGGTAATGTAGTGATGTATAACACCGACTCCCTGTGCAGGAAGTCATGGGGACGGGGCGTAGACCGCTGAATGGCGTTGGATGCTTGAATCTGTGATCGGTTACGCGGCTCCACACTTGAACATGCAAGCGTCCTCAACGATAAAGGCGGCATTTGGCACTGCCGCATTCCGGACCAGGGACGATCCGAAGCATGACGCGGGGCACAGCTCCGCGTTCTCGTTCCCGCCGGCGCTGTGTTCGTCCAGGAAGGAGAACAGGGATGTTGGAACGACTGAAGACCATTTTGTGTGCCGTGCTGGCGATCGTTGCCGTTGGCTGCATTGCGCCGGCTGTTGTACAGGCGCAGGAAAGCAAGATCACCTGGCGTATTTCGCAGCCCGGTGGCGATGCGACCCAGTACAAGACCCAGCAGGCGGCGGTGGCCGCCATCAAGAACCTGCCGGCGCCCAGCCCCTTCCCGCCGGAGTTCCAGTTCGGCTGGCAGTACGTCGACAAGATCAAGTCGAAAGTCGTGGACTTGAACGGAAACACGTCGATTACCTACTGGATGGGAAAGACGCAGCCATCCGACCCTGACTGGACCTACTACGGCGCGGGTGATGGTGGCTTCCTGTCCGAAGAGGAAGTGCTGGAAGCGCTCATTGCAGACTTGCAGGACATCAATCCCCAGTGTCCTGGGGAAACTGCTGTGCCGGAAGGAGAATGGGGCCCAACTGCTCCAGGGATGGACGGAATTTCGGAGGTCAGGGAGTACCGGGTCACCGGCATGCTGGGCAGCAATTCGGCGGAGTCTCCGTGCGTGCCCTTCGACGCAGGAACGACAGGGCTTGCTCGCATGCGACGCTTGAACTGCCCGATCCCCTTCACGCAGTGGTCCAACAAGCACAACGCCTGCGTCAACGAGGAATTCGTTGCGACCATCACCTCGAAGTCGCAGAAGTGCGACAAGGACGGCGGCAACGGTAGCTGCCCCATGCCCCGCAACGATACAGCGGCGAACATGAGTCCGATTCCCGACAAGGACCCGGCCTCCAACGGCGGTACCTGCGACGGCAATGTCGGCAACCCATGTGATGCTAAAACGGGCGAGAAGTATGAGATCGCGCAGGACTTTGATCTGGGCTGGATCGCGCTGACGCGCTTCTATCACTCCGGCATCTCCACCTCATCCGGTGGCTTCGGCTATGGCTGGACCCATTCGCTGGGCGCCCACCTGGCACTGGATGGCGTTGACAGTGTGGGCATCATTGAAAGCACCGGTTTCCAGCGTGCATTCAAGAAGATCGGCCAAGCCTATGAGGCGGACGACGACAGTGGTGACCGTCTGGTCCAGAACGGCAACTGGACACTGTACTCGGCGGATTCCATCTCTACCTTCGGCGCGGACGGGCGTCTTGCCGCCAAGCGCTTCCCGGATGGCACGTCGCTGGCCTACATCTACGACGACAGCGACCGCCTTGCGGCGGTCACCCACAGCAGTGGCCGCACACTGGAGTTCGTTTACCAGTCCAACGACTATGAGGCGTTGATCAGTTCGGTGCTGGTCGAAGGCGTTGCGCTCGCCACCTATACCTACACGCCGCAGAACCAGGTCGCCACGGTGACCTATGCGGGTGGTGGTGTGCGGACATATCACTACGAGAACCAGGACTTCCCCCAGCACCTGACCGGCATCACCGCTGAGGACGGTCGCCGCTACAGCACCTTTACCTACGATTCCATCGGTCGTGTGATCTCCAGTCAACATGCCGGCGGTGCCGATGGCGTGACACTGGCCTACAGCCCCAATGGTGGTGCGTTGGTGACCGACGCGCTGGGGCGGCAGACCGACTACACCCTGACACCCGGGGGCGACACCGCTCCGTCGCGCAAGGTGACCGGCCTGAGTGATTCGCAGGGAACCGTCAGCCGGACCTACTACGACCAGAGTGTCGACTTCCGTCGGCGCCTGGATACCTACACTGATCGTCGCGGTATCCAGACCAAGCACACCTATGCGCAGGGTACTGATGCGGTGAGCGGCCGTGCCGTCAGCATCCATACCGTGACCGAAGCGGTCGGCTTGCCCGAGCAGCGTGTGGTGACCACGGCGCGCGACGTTGAAACCAATGCGGTACTGACCACCCGGATCGGCAATCGTAAAACCCGAACGTCCTTCAATGGCCGACGCCAGCCGACAACCAACACGGTGACCGACATCGCGTCCGGTCAGACGCGCATCACCAGCTATACGTACTGCGAAGCCGCTGATGTGGCAGTGGCAGGCAGCTGCCCGGTGGAGGGGCTGCTGAAGAGTGTGGATGGCCCGCGCACGGATGTGGCCGATGCCGTTACCTATGCCTATTACTCGGCGGATGATGCAGGGTGCGCGACCGGAGGTGCCTGCAGCTATCGCAAGGGCGACCTGCGCAGCGTGACCAATGCGCTGGGCCAGACGGCCGAGACTCTGGCTTACGACGCGTTCGGGCGGCCGTTGTCGGTCAAGGACGCCAACGGCGTGGTGACTGATTACACCTACCATCCCCGCGGCTGGCCGACCTCCATCACCGTGCGCGGCGCGACCACGGCCGAGGATCGGGTCACCCAGCTGAGCTACTGGCCAACCGGCCAGGTGCAGAAAATCACCGAGCCGAATGGCAGCAGCGTGTCCTACTTCTACGATGCTGCGCTGCGCTTGACCGACATCGAGGACAACGCGGGCAACACGATTCACTACATGCTGGACAACGCCGGCAATCGCCTCAAGGAAGACACGCTCGATGCAGGCGGCACGCTACGTCGCACCTTGGCGCGGACGTTCAACACGCTCGGCCAGCTGACCGCACTGAAGGACGCAGGCAATCACGCTACCGGCTTTGCCTACGATGCCAACGGCAACCCGCAGACCGTGACCGACGCCCTGCAGCGCGTGACCAGCCAGCAGTACGATCCGCTCAACCGACTGGCGCAGACCCTGCAGGATGTCGGCGGCGTGGCGGCGGAGATCCGC
>NZ_JCAFRI010000037.1:0-22549 GCF_059367915.1 Stenotrophomonas sp. YJH_SMC_19 | reverse complement strand
TCGGACCAGCGCAATTCCGTGCTGACCCAATGGCTGCACCACTACAACTGGCACCGCCCTCACATGGGGATCGGTGGCCAGCCACCTATTTCCAGAGTCCTGCTGAACAACGTGGTGGGTTTACACAGTTAGTCGACTGCTGTTGGCGATACCGTCTGGAGGCCCGCGCTGCGCGCGATAGTCGACTGACAGTCGACTCTACCCCGTCGGGCGACCCAGGCCAGACGAATGCCCCCGTGCACATGCTCCACAGGCATCACCTCATGCCCGCGCAGCATTCTGCGGCGCACATCACCACCCGTAGCATCAAGCCATGCCCAGCCCACCCGCCGATCCCAGCGCACCGCTCGTCGCCATCGTTGCCTGCCACGGCCAGGGCCTGTTCGAGTTCGGCTGTGCGGTTGGCCTGTTCGCGCCGGTGCGGCCGGAACTCGGCGTGGCCTGGTATCGCACCCAGCTGTGCGCGGGTGAACCCGGTGCGCTGCGCATGCTCGGCGGAACGCAGGTCCAACTCCCCTACGATCTCAGCAGCGTTGATGACGCCGACATCATCGTCATTCCCGGTTGGCGCGAGCCCAGCGAGCGCCCGCCACAGGCGCTGCTTGATGCACTCATCCGTGCCCACGGCCGTGGCGCGCGCATCGCTTCGATCTGCTCCGGTGCCTTCGTGCTGGCGTGGGCCGGGCTGCTCGATGGCCGCCAGGCCACCACCCACTGGCGCCTCACCGAAGCGCTGGCGCGCGAGTTCCCGCGCATCGATGTGCGCGAAGATGCACTGTATGTGGATACCGGCAGCATCATCACCTCGGCCGGCTCGGCCACCGGCATGGACATGATGTTGCACATGGTGCGCAAGGATTACGGCGCGCGCGTGGCCAACCTGGTGGCCGAGCGACTGGTACTGGCGCCATGGCGTGATGCCGAACGCAGCCAGCGCGTCAGCCGCGCCATTCCCCATGGCGAGCCCACGCGCCTGGCAAGGCTGATGGAATGGATGCGCCGCAACCTGCGCGAGCCGCACTCGCTGGGCAGCCTCGCCGAGCAGGCCGCACTCAGCCAACGCACCCTGCAGCGGCAGTTCCTGGAGGCCACCGGCCTGTCGCCGATCGACTGGCTGATCCGCGAGCGCGTGGCCTACGCCCGTGAGCTGCTGGAAACCACCGACCGGCCGCTGCAGTGGATCGCAGAACAGGCTGGCTTTGGTTCGCAGGAATCGTTCCGTCGTCACTTCCGTGGCCAGGTCGATGCGAGCCCTACCGAGTACCGCAGCCAGCACCGCGGCGGTGTTGGCGCGGATCGGCTGGTGGGTTGCTGATCCAGCTCAGCGCTCTCCAGCGCCACGTGAGAAAAGGCTCACGGCGGACGGTGGAGACCCACGTATAGTGATGGGCGTCACACGAAGCCCCTTCCATGCTCCACGCATTTGCTTACTCCAGCCACATGTCGGCTGGGCTTTCCGATGAAACCCTCCGCCAGATCGTCTCGGACTCTGCCGCGTTCAATCGCCGGGTGGAGGTTACCGGAGCGCTGCTCGTCGACGGGCAGCGGTTTTTCCAGTACATCGAAGGCCCGCCCGACGGCCTGGAGGCGGTCAGGCGCCGCATCCACGACAGTCGTTCGCACGCCGCCGTCGCCCCGGTACTGGACATGGCAATCGGCGCACGCGCCGTACCCTACTGGGCGATGACCCGCATCGAGACCGGGCAGATCGTCGTGTCCGGGCTGGTCAATGCGCGATGGGACGAATTTGGCCATTCCGTTCCAGGCATGGATCAGCTCGTTGGCCTGCTGAGTCCGCATTTCCCACGCATCGGCACCGTCGAGCCGCCACGCGCCCCCGCCTGATACACACTGAACCGTCGCCTTGCGTGCGCCTGCCGACGCGGCCGTGCGTTACGTTCGGGCGTCATCATCAGGATCCTCCTTCCCGCTGTCTTCGCCACGCCCATCGCATGCCAGTACCCGCCCCACCTGCAACGGAAACACGCGCATCGCCCGCCGACCTGTTCGAGATCGTCATCGTGCGTGCAGGCACCGCCCTGTTCGCGATCGACATCCAGGCTGCCGTCGAAATTCGCGGCCTGGAGGCATTCGGCCCTGCAGACTGCAACGGCAGGCCGACCGTGGAAGTCCGTGGGCAGCCATTACCCGTGGTCGACCTGCGCCGCATGAGCGGCCAAGCGGCATTCGACGGTGGCAGCCCGGCCATGCTGTTGATCAATGCCGGTACCGCAACGCTGGCGCTGGCCGTGGATGAGGTGCTGGAGATCGAGACACCGGACGCGAGCGCACGCGTGCCCGAGCGTGCCGCAGGCCGATCGTTCGGCTTCTGCAGCCGGCACATTCAACTTGACCCGGCGCGCTCGGCTGCACTGATCGAGCCGGTGGCACTGCTGGGCGCACTTGCCGCGCCGGAGTGACCGGCGGCGTCTCAGGATCGTCCTGCCAAGGCACGGTTTCGCAGCCTCCAGCACTGCGCGGCAACGCCGATCACAAACACTGCCGCCAATCCCAGCAGCGTCTGCAGCACCACCGGGGCCATCGGCGCGGCAGCAATCGGATGCGCTGCCGGCACGCGGGTCAGCGTTTCGTTGACGCCGGGCACCAACGACAGCAGGAAGCTGAAAGACAGCGCAAACGTCGATGCATAAGGTGCTGCGCGCCCCAGCCAGCGCAGCCGCGCGGCCAGCACGCCGCCGAATGCCACCAGCAGCACGATCACCCCGAATGCGTGGCCGGGGTTGATCCCGCCCGTGCTGGACACGGTGAACGAGGTGGCCACCGACAGCACCAGCCCCACCAGGTACAGCTTGCCCGCGCGCGTGGCGGGATCGATTGCGCGATGGCGAATGAAGGCATACAGGCCACTCAACACCGGGATCAGGCTGACAGCGGTATGGATCACGCCGAGTGTGGACAGAGGGTGGGACATGGGACACCTCCAGGGATAGAATGAACCTACTAGTAGGTAGGCATTGGACTCAAAAAGAAGGCCCGCGTCGCCGCAGGCCCACCACACAGCCTTCAGGGCGCCGCACCCACCCGCGCGATCGCCAACCGTGCCAGTGCCGCGAAGGTCGCCGCATCACCAAAACCGCGCGCGGCCAGCATCGCGCCATGCACCGACGACATGAACGCCCTGGCCTCGTCCGCAGGGGAACCCTGCAGGCGCAACTGGCCCAGCGCCGCGCCCTTCTCCAGCGTCACCGTCAGCCACCCGCTCAGATCCTCGAAATGCCCGCGCACTTCATCGGCGATCTCCGCAGGGATCATCGGCGCCTCCGCTGCCAGCATCGCGCAGATGCAGAACGACGACGTCCCCCCTGCAATGCAGCTGGACCAGTACTCCACATAGGCGTTGAGCTCCTGCAGCGGGTCGTCCAGCTGCCGGTCCAGCAGCGTCAGGCCTTCGCGCGCCTCGGCCCGGTACAGCTCAACCACCGTGCGCACCAGGTCCGCCTTGCTGGGGAAGTGGTGATGGATGCTGGCCTTGCTGATGTTCACCCGCGCGGACACGTCGGCGTAGCTGAAACCGTTGTAGCCACCGGCCTCCAGCAGCGAACGGGCATGGGTCAGGATCTCCTGGGCCTTGGGCGAGAGCGACTCTTTCATGTCGCCAACCTACTAGTAGGTTGAAGCGCTGTCAACTACCCGCTGCCGGGCTCGCCGGGCATGGCCCGGCGCTACCCACGCCCCGCTCAGTCCTCCTGCACCAGCTTGAACTCGCGCAGCAGACCACCGATCTGGGTCTTGTCCAGCTTGTTCATCAGCAGGTTGCGCAGGAACGCTGGCCCGGGAATGTCCAGTTCCTTGCCATCACGCAGGCGCCCGGTCGCGGCCAGCAGCGAGCGCACGTCATACGTGGAATTGAACACCTCCGGCACGCCACGCTCGATCCCCAGCAAGGTGTACACCGCCTCCATCGGCGTGCGCACCGAGTACTCGGTGGTGAAGATGCAGTCGCGCTGCTTCGATTCGGCGAACTGGCCGATGAAAGCGAAGTTCACCGCACCTTCCGGCACCACGTCCGGGCGGTCACCTGCCTGGCGTGGCATGAAGAACGCCGTGATGTACGGCATCATCACCGGCACTGTCTTCGCGCCGGTCGCGGCCAGCTCATCGATCTCTTCCACCGGCACGCCCAGGTGATACAGCCATTCGCGCGTGATCTCCTCGCCGGTGCAGTCCTGCATCGGCTTCTTCACGTAGTCGCCGGGCGTATCCACGAACAACGAATACACCCAGACCACGATCTGGTCCTTGGGCTGGTTCTTGAAATGTGGCTGGCGATTCACCGTCCAGCTCATCAGCCAGCGCGAGTCGCGCACGCTGACGATGCCGCCGGTCACCACTTTGCCGCTGAAGGGATCGCGCTTGGCGATCTTCTGGATGTAGGCCGGAATGCGCGCATCCAGCGTGGTCACCGTTGCCGATTCCCACTTGGTTTCTGGAATGTGCGCGCCGAACACATCCGGACGCCCGAACGCGTCATCCTTCGCGGCAATGCGGCGCCACAGGTCCCAGGCAGGCGCCGGGCCTTCGTTCAGGCGTGCCGCAGTGTGGTGGTCGCCATTATCCGAGTTCTCGGTCAGCGAACCGATGGTCATGAACAGCAGATCATCCGCGCCGAGATCCACGCCACCGGCTACACCGTCATGCATCCAATGGATGCGCGTGGCCTGCTTGCGGTCGGGCTGCAGATCAAAGTCGACGTCGGTCACCTCGGTACCGTACTGGAACACCACGCCCTGGTCCTGCAACCACTTCACCAGCGGCAGCACCAGCGATTCGTACTGGTTGTACTTCGTGAACTTCAGCGCCGAGAAATCCGGCAGGCCGCCGATATGGTGGATGAAACGATGCAGGTACAGCTTCATCTCCAGCGCCGAATGCCACTCTTCGAACGCGAACATGGTTCGCCAGTACAGCCAGAAGTTGCTGTCCAGGAAATCACGGCCCAGTACTTCGTTGATGCGCTTGTTCTCCATCTCCTGACGGGTGGCCAGGAACAGCGCGATGATGTCCCTCTGTGCCTGCTCGGTCAGCGTGAACAGGCCATCGGTGTGTGCATCCTCGCCGCGATTGATGGTGGCGCGCTGCAGCGAATAGTTCGGGTCGTCCTTGTTCAACCAGTAGAACTCGTCCAGCACGCTGGCATCTTCGATCTCCAGCGACGGTATCGAGCGGAACAGATCCCACAGGCACTCGAAATGATCTTCCATCTCGCGGCCACCACGGATCACGAAACCCTTTTCCGGCACCTTCAGGCCATCCAGCGCACCGCCAGGAATCTGCTGCTGTTCAAGAATGGTGATGCGTTCACCGGCCATGCGCCCATCGCGCACAAGGAACGCGGCGCCGGCCAGCGAGGCCAGCCCCGACCCCACAAACCAGGCGCGCTTGCCATCGACACCGGCGGGCTTGCGCGGGCGCGCAAAGGCTTCGTAGTTGCCACTGCTGTAGTACATGCGCTGCTCCTTCCTGGAGGGGGTGACCCCACTCTAGCGCCGAACCGATGTACCGATTCCTGCATGCAGGCTGCGACCGAATGACGCAGCGGCGTCAGAGCTGGCGGCCCAGCAGCATGCCTGGCCAGCCGTCCACGCTGAACGGCGCAATTCGCGTGTAGCCGCAGGACTCGTAGAAGCGCACCAGATCACCGCTGCCTCCGCCATAGCAGTCCACGCGCAGATGGTCGAGGCCGGCAGCGCGCGCCTGCTCATCGGCAAACGCCATCAGGCGACGGCCAATGCCGCGCACGCGCGCATCACGCGAGGCCACCAATACCCGCACGTACAGCTCCGGCCCATCGGGCGCCGGCACATAGGGCATCGACTCGCCCAGCGCCAGGAACGCACGCACCTCACCCTGCTCGTTCTGGGCCACCCATGCGCCAGGCAGCGCGCACGCATCGGTCACCTGGGTGATCCGGCGTGGCACCGTGGACCATGGCTCGCTGCCCCATTGCTGCAGATTGCCGATCGACACGAACCATTCGATCACCTCGTCGAACAGCGCCAGCACCGCAGGGGCATCTGCCGCACTGGCGCGGCGGATGGTCAAGGTGTCCTTTCCTGTTTCAGTCATGCACGTACTCCTGTCAACGCGTCAATCAGCTGTCACGAGGATGCCGGCCAGCGGCCAGCACTACCAGGGTCGGAAGTCCCTGGGCCGGATTTGACGTGCAGGCATTTACCTGCATATAGTCCATCCCAAGGGCGGCGCCTGCCGGCCCATCGCGAGGAACCTGCAATGGTGGATATCGCACACAGGGTCGGCATCAAGGCCCCCGCAAGCCAGGTGTACCAAGCCCTGGCCACCCCCGAAGGCGTCGCCGCCTGGTGGGCCGAAGACACCCACGGCGACCGCGAGACCGGCGGCACGGTCAAGGTCCGTTTCACCAACAACGGCCAGGAAATCGGCGCCATGGAAATGCAGCTGGAACAGCTCATTCCAGGCGAGTTGGTGCTCTGGAAGTTCCTCGCCGGCCCCGCCGAATGGATCGGCACGCATGCGCGTTTCGCGCTGAAACAGGAAGGCGACTACTGCATCGTCCTGTTCACCCATGAAGGCTGGAAAGAGCGCGTCGAGTTCACCTCCCACTGCAGCACCAAGTGGGCGGTGTTCCTGATGAGCCTGAAGGCCCTGCTGGAAACCGGCAAGGGCCAGCCCAACCCACACGACGTCAGGATCGACAACTGGAATTGAAGACATCCCCATGGCGGTAGACCACGTGCGCGACGCAGACAAAGTTTTCAAGGCACTGGCCGATCCCACGCGCCGCACGCTGCTGGATCTGCTCTGCGAACACAACGGCCAGACCCTGGGCCAGCTGTGCGAGCACCTGGACATGGCCCGGCAATCGGTCACCCAGCACCTGGGTCTTCTGGAAGACGCCAACCTGATCAGCACTGTGCGCCGTGGCCGCGAGAAGCTGCACTTCATCAACCCGGTACCGCTGCATGAAGTCTACGAGCGCTGGGTACGCAAGTTCGAGCAGCAGCGCCTGAGCCTGCTGCATGACCTGAAACGCAAACTGGAAGGAGAATGACGATGTCTGCAGAGTCAACCCGCTTCATCCACGTGATCTACATCGCGTCCACGCCACAGAAGGTGTTCGAGGCCATCACCCGCCCCGAGATCGCCAGCCGCTATTGGGGCCACGAGAACGTCTCGGACTGGAAGCCCGGCTCGCGCTGGCAGCACGTGCGCGCCAACGAAACACGATCGGTCGAGCTGGTCGGCGAAGTGGTGGAAAGCACCCCGCCCTCGCGACTGGTCATCACCTGGGCCGCCGCCTCGCAGGCCGACAACCCGGATGCCTACAGCCGCGTCACCTTCGACATCGTGCCCTACCAGGACATGGTGCGGCTGACGGTTACCCATGAGGAGCTGGAACCGGGCAGCGGCATGGATACCGGCATCCGCCAGGGCTGGCCGATCGTGCTGTCGAGCCTGAAGTCGCTGCTGGAAACCGGCAAGGGATTGGACGTATTTGCGAAGCCGAACTGAGTCGTGCCGCAATCGGCGGCGGAGCGCCATCCGCCGCCAGCGCTCCCCATCCGGTCAATCGCTCAATCTGCGCGAACGTCCATAACTGCCATGCACATCCTGCTTGATCCAATCGGCCAGCAGGCGCAGGTAGCCGTCGGTGATCCGCGTCGACACCCGGTTGCCCTCGGCATCGGTGCGGAACTCGACCATGCCGTGGTCGGTATCCGGGAACAGGTAGGTGTCGATCGGTTGCCCCGACGCGCGCAGGCGCGACAGGATCGAACGCGTGGCGGCAATCGGCGCGGCGCGGTCCTGCTCGGCCAGCACCCACAGCAACGGCACCTTCAGGCGGCGCAGCGCGGCCCCGGCGTCGTAGTCCCAGATCAGCTCCAGGTTGTCGAATCGGGCGCGGCCGATCCGGCGCAGGTCAGCGTCACTCATGCGCAGCATGTCGCCGCTGTATTCGCCGTTGATGTTCTTTGCCCACGGTGCGGCACCGATCTGCGTACGCACCTTCGCCAGCGCCTCGAACCCTTCATTGAAATGCGTGCGCATCAACTGTGCGGTCGCGTCTGAAAGCTGGCCGACCTGCTTCATCGCCGTTGCATCCAGCTGCATGCGGCGTGCCTCGTCGAACAGCTGCTCGCGGTCCTCCTCGATCGGCGACACCACCAGGCCGAAACCGATCGCCACGAAATCCGCCTGCGAGCGCGTCGCCGCCAGCGGCGCGATCCACCCGCCCTGGCTGCCACCGAAGTAGCCGGCCCGACCGAAACGCCCCGCCGCCAGCTCACGTGCCTTGGCAAGCGCCGCCGCCGCATCGTCGGCCAGCAGTTCGAAGTTCTGCGTGTACTCCCCTTCCGAATCGCCGGTCCCACGCTTCTGGTAAGCGAACACCGAGATCCCCTGGGCCACCAGCATGCGCTGGTAGATCGCCGCCACCGCCATCGTGCGTTCCGAGCCGTGCACCAGCACCACCAGCGGCCGCGTCCGGTCGGCCGGCCCTGCCGGCTCGATCAACTGCCCGACCAGCTTGGTTCCCGCGCTGATGGACGTTGCATCGGTATCGCGGGTCGGCAGGCGCTGCCAGCGCTGCGTGGCTCCCGCAGGCGTCCTGAAGCTGACCACATCGCCGCTGCAGCTCACCGGCGCGTTGGCATCACCGGTGGCGCCACGTCGCCCGTCCAGCATCAGATAGCGCTGCCCCGTGGCCGGTGCCGCAGCGGGTGCGCCGAGCACCACGATGTTGCCCTGCTCGTCACCGTAGGCACTGGCCGTGCATAGCTCGGCGGCCGCGGCCGGCGGACCCGAACACACCAGCACCGCCATCAACAACGAACGTCCTTTCCACCCTGCCATGCCCTTTCCCGGTATCGTGAACCCGCCTCGTGCGGGCGCCCGGCGCAGCCTAGCGCGTTCGTTCGCCAGATTCATGCTGCATCTGCTTACTGTCGGCCTCTCCCATGACCATACTGGGCGGACGATACGAACTTCAGAGCGCACGATGCACACACATGTAGAACAGATCGGCAGCACCCGCGTCCTGCGCAGCGCCGATACAGGCCCGCTGCTGGATGGCAACGCCCTGCGCGACCTGGTCGGCGATGCCCTTGGGCACCAGGCCGAGTGGATCGCCGTGCCGGTGCAGCGCCTATCGGCGGACTTCTTCGAGCTGCGCTCCGGCATGGCCGGGCAATGGCTGCAGATGCTGGTGAACTACCGTCTGCACTTCGCCGTCCTGGGCGATGTCAGCGGCTACCGCGCACAGAGCGAATCGCTGGACGCGTGGATCACCGAGTGCAACCGTGGGCACAACGGCTGCTTCGTGGCCGACTGGGACGCCCTGCTGGCACGCCTGCCGGCCCCCGCCAGCATCGGCTGAACGCCGCCCCCACGCTCACCCTCACCGAACCCGGTTCCGACCGCGCTCTGACGCCCGCCGCCACAGCATCGCCCACAGGCATCCCTGGCGACGTTCGATGCGTGCTTCAGACGCAGATTCCCTGCACAGCAAAGTGGCGGCGGTCACCCTCGGCTTCTGGGTGATGAAGATCGCCGCCACCACCCTCGGCGAGACCGCCGGCGACCTGCTGTCGATGACGCTCAACCTCGGCTACGTGGCCAGCTCGGCCATCCTGCTGGCGATCTTCGCCGGCCTGCTGGGCATGCAGTTATCGGCGCGACGCTGCCACCCGGTGCTGTTCTGGTCGGTGGTGCTGGCGACCAGCACGGCCGGCACCACCATGTCCGACCTGATCGACCGCACGCTCGGCCTGGGCTACGCCACCGGCGCCAGTCTGCTGGCCGGCTGCCTGGCGCTGGTGCTGCTGGCCTGGCGCATGTCGGAAAAGTCGATCTCGGTCAGCAACATCGCATCGCGCCGCGCCGAAGGCTTCTACTGGACCGCCGTGCTGTTCTCCAACACGCTCGGCACCGCGCTGGGCGACTTCCTCGCCGACGACTCCGGGCTCGGCTTCACCGGTGGCGCACTGCTGATCGGCAGCCTCATCGCGCTTACCGCACTGGCCAGCCGCATCAAGGGCATCAACCGGGTCATCCTGTTCTGGATCGCCTTCGTACTCACCCGCCCGTTTGGCGCCACTTTCGGCGACCTGCTCACCAAGCCGCTGGAAAAGGGCGGCCTGGGCTTCGGCACGGTAGGCTCGTCGCTGGTGCTGTTCACCATTCTCGCCACGCTGGTGGCATTGCCCATGCTGCAGCGTAAAGCACAGCCAGCCAGCTAGCGCGCCGTCCAGCCCCCATCCACCGGCAGCGCCGTGCCGGTGATCTGTGCAGCGGCATCCGAGGCCAGGAACACCACCATCTCGCCCAGCTGCTCGGGCGTTACAAACTGCAACGAGGGCTGCTTCTCAGCCAGCAGCGCACGCGCGGCGGTCTCCTGATCCGTGCCATCGCGCTCGGCCAACGCGGTGATCTGCCGCTCGACCAGCGCCGTCCGCACCCAGCCCGGGCAGATGGCATTGGCGGTAATCCCGGTGCCCGCATTCTCCAGCGCGGTCACCTTGGTGAACCCCACCACGCCATGCTTAGCCGCCACATAGGCCGACTTGTTCACCGAGCCCACCAACCCGTGTACCGACGCGATGTTGATGATGCGGCCGTTGCCCTGCTGCTTCATGTGGGGCAAGGCCGCTGCCGTGGCATGGAACACGGCCGAGAGATTCAACGCCAGGATCGCATTCCACTTCTCGACAGGGAATTCCTCGATCGACGCGGTGTGCTGGATGCCCGCGTTGTTCACCAGGATGTCGATGCGGCCCATCTTCGCGACGGCATGCTCAATCATCCAGCGCACTGCCTCGCCACGGGAAAGATCGGCACCGTCATGCGCCACGCGCACGCCGAACTCGGTTTCCAGCTTGGAACGGATGCGTTCGATCTCCGCCGCATCGCCGAAGCCATTCAGTACGATGTCGGCGCCTTGCCGGGCCAGCGCGATGGCAATGCCAAGACCGATACCGCTGGTGGAGCCGGTGACTACTGCAACCTTTCCACTGAACATGGGCGAGCTTCCATCGGGCACAGGCGGCCAGTGTAGCGTCACCGGCTCGCCGCTTTAACTGACACCCTCAAGTCGGCCCACAGCTAGAAGCGGATGCCTGCCCGATCAACGGTCACCAACGGGTTGGCCTTCCGCACCGCCTCCAGGAACAGCAGGAAGTCGCGGTTGAACAGCGTCAGGTTGTTGGTGAACGTCACGCACTTTCTGCCCGACGCTTTGCTGAAACACACCTGCCAGACATAGCGCCCGTAGATCCTGTCGGACGTTCGTATGACTGAGGTGATCTGCGAAAGCGGAACCGCCGTGGGCACCGGCCCACGCCGCAGGTAAAAGGACGCCGCATCAAAGAAGTAGTGCTCCCGATCCTCTTTTCCATCCACCATCACCAGGGTCATGGACTTACCGGAAATCCGGCGAGGGGGATTCAAACGCAGCCCTGATCCCAATGCAGAACGTGCGGTCGCTGACATTCGCCGAAGAATGAACCAGAGGATCACCAACGGAAGTGCCGCGAGGACAATGAAGCCTACGGTCTTCAGAACAGTTTCCAGCGTGCTTGGCACACAGATCTCCAAGAGGAATGTTCAGGCACTGACGAGGCCCGGGTAGATCCACGCCACGCGTGGATGCTCTGGCTTCAACGCCTTTTCACTTCCAATGATCCGGCCCCAGGAACGGCAGGCTTAGCACAAACACCGGCACCGCCACAGGGATCAGCGCCGCGCCGAGCACCTTGCCCGCCGCCGAACCCGCACCCGGCTTGTCCTCCCTCTCCGGCAGGATCCGCTGCGCCCGCGCATTGAGCGGCTGTGCAAGCTTCCCTTTCTCCGCCAGCGCCGCAGCATCCGACAACTGCACTCGTTCGCCGTCGCCCTCGAACAGCGCGCTGTAATAGCTGCCGCCCTTCCTTGAAAGATTGCAGGCGCGATCAAACGCCAGCGCGTAACGGGTCCGGTCCATCGGCAGGTAGTAGCGCCACCGCTCCTCCACGGCCTTGGCCTCACGCGGGGGGACCTCAATCCGCTCCAGCTTGAACTGCGCGGCCTGCTCCGCCGTTACCTGCTCCGGCCGCAGCAGCAGCGCATAGCTGCCTTGCACCTTGGCCTTGTTGGCCGGGTCACGCCAATCCTCATGGAAGTACATCTGCGCGCAGGCCACCGCCCCGCGCAGCGGGCTGTCCATCAACGCCCGGTACTCGCGGAACGGCGCG
This sequence comes from Stenotrophomonas sp. YJH_SMC_19, assembly GCF_059367915.1. Classification (NCBI taxonomy): domain Bacteria; kingdom Pseudomonadati; phylum Pseudomonadota; class Gammaproteobacteria; order Lysobacterales; family Lysobacteraceae; genus Stenotrophomonas; species Stenotrophomonas sp. YJH_SMC_19. The sequence continues at coordinate 10,322 of NZ_JCAFRI010000037.1, read as the reverse complement.
GCATTGAAGCGCATCGGCTCGTCATAGCGCGGCAGCAGGTACAGCTGGCCGTCGTCGGCCACGAACGCACTGGTGATCTCGCGGCTTGAGGCGTGCTCCTCCGGGCCACTGGCACAGCCGGACAGCAAGCCAAGGCACAAGGCGGAGAGAATGAAGAAGGACGTTCGCATGTCGTGTTCGAGGGCTTCCCTGGGAAAACGGCCCCGCCCGGAAGGACGGGGCCAGCCCATCATGGTGCCACGGCACCGCATGCGATGCAGAACCCGCCCTACTTCAACCGCTCCACCAACCGCTGCCCCACCTCCAGCGCCGAAGCCGGGTTCTGCCCGGTAATCAGCTCGCGGTCCACCACCACATGCCCGGTCCACGGCGTGGCATTGCTGCTGAACAGCGCACCCGCCCGCTGCAGCGCGGTCTGCGGGTAGAACTTCATCTCGCCGCCGCCCAGCAGCGGTTTGGCCTGCTCTTCTTCCTGGTTGTTGATCACCGTCATCTGGTAGCCGCTGTAGATCCACTTCGGCGTGGCCGGCATCGCACCCGCTTCCAACTTCGCCACGAAACCATCGGCATCCGGCAGCGTGGACAGCAGCGCGATCGGCCCGTGGCAGACCAGCGCGGTGGTCTTGTTGCGCTGGTGGAAGTCAGCCAGCAAGCGGCCCAGCGCCGGGCTCTTCAGCAGGTCCTGCATGGGTGCGTGACCACCGGGAATGTAGACCGCATCGAACCTTGCGTAGCCCTGCTGCTCGATGCGCGCCAGGCTGACCACCGGCGAAGCCGTCGGGGAGGTCAGCGCCAGCTTCTCCATCAGGTCCTTGTGCAGTTTCAGCTGCGCGGCATCGTTGCCGAAGTACGCCGCCGTCACCGAGGACGCATCCACCGTCGGCGCCCGCCCCTGCGGCGTGGCGAAGGTGACCTCGTGGCCCGCGTCCAGCAGCAGCTTGACCGGCTGCATCAGCTCGTTGAGGTAGAAGCCGGTGGACAGCACCTTGCCGTCCTTCAGGTCCAGGTGGTTTTCGTCGGACAGCACCACCAGCACGTTGGCGGCCTGCGCGCCGGTGGCGGCCAGGGTCAGGGCCAGCGCTGCGGCCAGCCGGGTCATCAGGTTCATGGGGAACTCCTATCAGGGAATGGCCGCCACTTTATTCATCGCCCCAGCGGCGATAAATTGGCCCCGTCGCAAAACATCTGTTCCCCGGAGAGCCAAATGAGCCGCAAGTTCGACTACCTGGGCGATGTGGAAGTGTTCCTGGCGGTGGTCGAGCACGGCTCGTTCACGGCCGGCGCGGTGGCGCTGTCCACCACGCCCTCGGTGCTGAGCCGGGCGGTCACCCGCCTGGAAGCGCGGCTGGGCCGGCAGCTGCTGCAGCGGACCACCCGCCGCGTGGGCCTGACCGACACCGGGCGGCTCTATCTGGAACAGGTGCGCACCGCCTTCGGCCTGCTGGACGACGCCGAGCGCGACGTACTGGCCCAGGACGGTGCGCTGGCCGGCCGCGTGCGCCTGAGCGTGCCCACCACCTATGGCCACTACCGGCTGCCGCCCGTGCTGGCGCGCTTTGCGCAGCAGTACCCGCAGGTGCAGGTGGAACTGAACATCACCAACCGCAACGTGGACCTGGTGGCCGAGGGCTTCGACCTGGCCATCCGGCTGGGCCAGCTGCCGGACAGCGGGCTGGTGGGGCGGAAGCTGGAGGATGCGCCTTTGTTGCTGGTGGCTTCACCGGAGTACCTGAAGCACCGGGGTACCCCGCAGACGCTGGACGACCTGCAGCAGCACCTGTGCCTGCCCTTTTTGATGCCGCGTACGGGGCGGCTGGCGCCGTGGATCTTCCGCGACGGCGAGCGCGACGTGGACTGGCTGCCGCGTTCGTCCATCGAGACCTCCGACGATGTGCTGGGCGTGGTGTCGCTGGCCGAACAGGGCATCGGCATTTGCCAGAGCTATGCGTTCGTCGTGCGCGAGCGGTTGCAGCGTGGGGAGCTGGTGGAAGTGCTGCCGCAGCTGCGCGGGAGATCACGACCGTTCTCGGTGATCTATGCGCCGCATCGGCGGCAGTCGGCAGCGGCGCGGGCGATGATTGAGTTGTTGGTGGGGAATGCTGCGGTGGTTGAGGACGCAGCTGGTTGAGGCTGCGATGCTCGCTAGCGGTGTCGTGTTTGGACCGCTTTTCGGGGCATGAGGCTGACGGGGCGCTATTGCCTGCTGAGGCGAACTAAGAACTGTTGCAAAGAAGGCCGTCGCGCTATTCGCTTATGGCGCTGGCGATTGCGTCATTTGGGATCGCAATCAACAGAGGAGCTGCGCGAATGCGTCTGGCGATGTCGCGTGCCGCACTAATGGCGCGTGCCACAATAGTTCTTCGCTCTCGGATTTAGAGATTCCTTCGCGAATTCCTATTGGCATTCGAAGCGGCGGCGTAACCAACATGACGTGCCACCGACAACGGGTGGCTCCGGGTCTGCAAACCCGCGACGATTGTTGTGCCTGTTGTTTACGCTTGCCCGTCGGCACCGCCCTTAACCGGTGCCGGCGGGCAATCCGTCGGCCTGTATGGCGGGCGGTGCGTGGGGGTCTTCGAACCCACCGGTCATGGCACTACTTCGTCCCGGTTTGCAGCCACGCATCGTCCGCCACCCGCTTACGCGGTGGCGCTGTTAAGCACAGCCACGGAAGCCGACGCCATGAACGAATCTGACACATTCTCCTCGTACACCGTTGTCGAGCCCATCAACGACGACACTCCCCTGCCCGACCTGAACTCCCTGCTAGGCATCCTCAAGCGCATGCGTGGCTGCGAGGGGGCTGATGGGCACCCTTGGCCAGAAACCGACGTGTCACCCGGCCGCCGTGTGAGTCTGGCGAGGACCGAGCGTGCGTTGGTGGGGCTGCTTACTGTGCTGGAGGTGCTGCACTCGGCAGACCGTTGCCGGGTGGCAGCGGAGCCGGAGCGGCATTTGGATGAGGGCGTTGTGGATGGGTTGTTTCTGGCTTGCCGGGGGTTGGCTGAGTGGGCTTGTCATGAGGTGAGGCCCCTCTAAGCATCTGCAACTTGCCGCTGTGTACCTTCGCCTCGCGGTTTACGTCAATAACGCAATGAGCTACTCCTTTCACTCACCGAGACACTGTCTATTTGACTCTAGTCAGACTCACCTTCTTGTTGCCCCCCTTTCGCTGACGCGAAATCTCAATCCTGTAGTGTTGGGGAATAGGAAGTTCTGGTGGGCGCGGGGGCCTCGGCTTCGGTATTCGGATCGGCTTCGGAATTTCTTCACATGGCTCCAAGAACCCATCCAATAGGTGCAACTGCTCAGGATGCCTTGGAGCCTCGGCGAGACTCCTCGCAAGATCCTTCAGTAGCTCCGGCGAATTCTCGGCGTCCTGACCCCATCGGTCCCTCAACTCAGCAACCGCCTGGTCCGAAGAAATCTGTCCCACTTGAACTCGGTCAAACAAGCCCTTGAGGTAATAAACCTCCCCGCCCCTGTGCTTAGAATTCCCAAGGGAACTCTTGCAGCCGAAGCTCTGCTTTGCCTGATCGAATAGTGCATTGGCCACATAAGTGGCTTGCTCTCGGATCGTTTGAACACCAGACACAAAGCCACCGTAGTTTCCGATTCCGATGTAAAGGGCCCCCACAGTAGCTGCGATCTTTCCGAGCCCCTTAATGGATCCCTCCTCGACCACCAATGAAACCGAATAGTCAGGGAGATTGAGGTGAGTATCGACATAGCTTTCCCACTCATCAAACAACTGAGTGGAATAGAGTTCAAATTCGCTCTTATCAAAGAGAGGCGCCTTCAAATAGAAGGATGTTGTTACGAGATCAAGCATCAGCCTTCCCTAGCATTTCCTTGTTGGTCGCCTAGCCTGCCGCCAGCCTAGACACGTGATCAAAGCAATTGACAACCTTGCGTGCAGACCGCCACTCAGGAGCACATGAAGGTCTTCAGCTAGACCCAAACGTTCATCCGCTCCCGCCAATACATAAACGTTGGACAGCCGCACTCGCGCACCGTCAAATCGCGCTTTCAACGTTTCGCTGCACTAACCACTGTTGAGACAAAATAACAAAATCAGAATATGAAATTTCGTCAGCCTCCAGCCCCGCTTCCATGCAGAGTTCCGGCAACACCCCATAGAACGAATTGAACGCGTCCTGTATGCGTACATAGCCAGGAATATTCTGACGACCAGACTGCTGAAGTAGCCACCCTCGCACTATACGGATAATTTTTGGAACCGATCCAGCGTGTGCCTTCAAATCCTGACCGGCAATGTCTGACAAGCACTTCTGAGAGGTATATGCAGCGCGCTCCATAATCAGCATGGGGCGACGCTCGTAGCGCGCCCGGGCAACCTTCCTACAACCAATAACCATGCCCAACTCAAATGGCATATTAAATCTGGGAAGATTGTTTACATCATCCAACTCGACTGCGGACAGGTCATGAACGCTGTACGCCGACTCAGCTATCAGTCGCGCAATCTTATCCAATCGAATATCGCCCGCATCACCGGCCTCCAAGGCGGATCTAGGGCGAAACCCGCAGGAAACCACGGTGAATACAATCGAGTGAAATAGCTGCCTGTAATCATCACTGAAAGGGCAATTGATAAAAACCGAGTCCTTATCCTCTGGCGACACAGCCTTACCCCTCCCTATTTGACAGCCTTCTTTGCGACCTTCCTAACGATAGATGCCCCTTTTGCCTGGGTAAGCGTGCTACCGGCAACCCTATATGCCTTAACAGGAAATGGAGGCTCCTTCTGAGAGAGTACGCTCGCAGCACTTCGCCTCTCCAGTTTACTGGAACGAGGATCTGCTAGAACCTTTGCCGCCGATCTTACAACGGATTCGGAAGTAGCTTTAGACGATCGGCTTTGCGACAGAGCGCTGCCAGCAAGGGCCTTAACTTTACCGGCACTCTTGCCGCCTTTTCCGGAGGACGAAGCATCGCCCGCACCTCCTCGACTTGCCTTCAAAGATGACACACCCAGCCCCTCCAGCCTACTTACCCAACGCAAATGACCAGACTCCACTCAATCCACAGAAAATCTAAACCACGATATGACTTGGATTAAATGCTGGCCACTACTTCTTACTCTTCTGAGTAAGGACACTACCTGCAATCGCCTTGGCGGCTTTGCTAGTCGTGGGTCGCTCCAACGCTCTAGCAGCAATAGTACCGATCTTCGAAGAGGTAGTTTTATTGGTACCCGCCTGCGCAAGGGCACTCCCAGCCATTGACTTATCAGCCTTACTGGAACTTGAGTTGCGGAGAATTTGAGAAGCTTGAGAAGCTACACGTCCTGAAGTCTTTTCGTCCTTAGACATAACATCCCCTGCGACTTAATGTGAATTTGTAGAACCCTCTAAACGGGACCTTACCCACACTGCCATTGAACAGGCCTAACGCCACGAACAATGCGACAAGATACTAGACCTGGCGAGCCAGACTAGCAAGGAGGCCATTGAAGGCTGTCCTAGCGAAAAATGTACGAAGGACCAAATTCCAAAACAAGGAAGCGGTGGGCGTTGGCAAACAACAAGGGCGCCTTTCGGCGCCCTCGTTCTCTCAACTCATTCCCACTCAATAGTAGCCGGCGGCTTCCCCGAGATGTCATAAACAACCCTCGACACCCCCCGCAACTCATTGATGATCCGGTTGCTCACCGTCCCTAGGAACTCATACGGCAGATGCGCCCAATGCGCGGTCATGAAGTCGATCGTCTCCACGGCCCGCAGCGCAATCACCCACTCATACGCGCGCGCATCACCCACCACTCCCACCGACTTCACCGGCAGGAACACGGCAAACGCCTGGCTGGTCCTGTCGTACAGGTCCGCCTTGCGCAGCTCATCAATGAAGATGGCATCGGCCTTGGCCAGCAGCTCGGCGTATTCGCGCTTCACTTCGCCCAGGATACGCACGCCCAGGCCCGGGCCCGGGAACGGATGGCGGTAGACCATGGTGCGCGGCAGGCCCAACTCAACACCCAGGCGGCGCACTTCGTCCTTGAACAGCTCGCGCAGCGGCTCCACCAGGCCCAGCTTCATGTGTTCCGGCAGGCCGCCCACGTTGTGATGGCTCTTGATCACATGCGCCTTGCCGGTCTTGCTGCCGGCCGACTCGATCACGTCCGGGTAGATGGTGCCCTGCGCCAGCCACTTGGCGTTCTTCAGCTTGTTCGACTCTTCGTCGAAGATCTCAACGAACAGGTTGCCGATGATCTTGCGCTTGGCTTCCGGGTCGCTCACGCCTTCCAGTGCGGCGAAGTAACGGTCGGCGGCGTTCACGCGCACCACCTTTACGCCCATGTGCTCGGCGAACATCGCCATCACCTGGTCGCCTTCCTGCCAGCGCAGCAGGCCGGTATCCACGAACACGCAGGTCAGCTTCTCGCCGATGGCCTTGTGCAGCAGCGCAGCCACCACGGACGAATCGACGCCGCCGGACAGGCCAAGGATCACTTCGTCATCGCCCACCTGTTCGCGCACGCGGGCGATCTGGTCGTCGATGATGTTGGCGGCGGTCCACAGGGTCTGGCAGCCGCACACATCCACCACGAAGCGACGCAGCAGCGCCTGGCCCTGCAGGGTGTGGGTCACTTCCGGGTGGAACTGCACGCCGTACCAGCGCTTTTCTTCGTTGGCCATGGCGGCCACCGGAATGCGGTCGGTGGTGGCGGTGATGGTGAAGCCCGGCGGCGCAACGGAGACGTGGTCGCCGTGGCTCATCCAGACATTCAGCTTCGGCTCGCCGCCGTGGTCGCTCAGGCCCTTGAACAGCGCATCGGGATTGATCACGTTCACTTCGGCGTGGCCGAATTCGCGCTGGTCAGCGGCTTCGGTGGCACCGCCCAGCTGCGCAGCCAGGGTCTGCATGCCGTAGCAGATGCCGAAGATCGGCAGGCCGCTGTCGAACACTTCCTGCGGCGCGGCCGGGGCGCCCGGCAGCGTGGTCGATTCCGGGCCACCGGACAGGATGATGCCCTTGGCGCCAAACGCCGCGATCTCGGCCGGGTTGTGGTCCCAGGCCCAGATTTCGCAGTAGACGCCCAGCTCGCGGATGCGGCGGGCGATCAGCTGCGTGTACTGCGCGCCGAAATCGAGGATCAGGATCTTGTCGTTATGGATGTTGGTCATGGCGCCCTGGCAATGCAGTAGGGAAAACGAAATCAGACTTGTGGCGGCAGATGGAAAAAGAGGAACGGGAATCAGCTTCCTCGTTCCTCTTTGCCCGGCCCGCGTCAGGCGCGGTAGTTCGGCGGCTCTTTGGTGATCGTCACGTCGTGGACGTGGCTCTCACGCTGGCCGGCGCCGCTGATCTTCACGAACTTGGGCTTGCTGCGCATGTCTTCGATGGTGGCGCAGCCCACGTAGCCCATGGTGGCGCGCAGGCCGCCCATCAGCTGGTGGATGATGCCGCCCACCGGGCCGCGGTACGGCACGCGGCCTTCGATGCCTTCCGGCACCAGCTTGTCGGCGGTGGCGGCGTCCTGGAAGTAGCGGTCCTTCGACCCCTTCTCCATGGCAGCCAGCGAACCCATGCCGCGGTAGCTCTTGTACGAACGGCCCTGGTACAGCTCGGTCTCGCCCGGCGATTCCTCGGTACCGGCCAGCAGGCCGCCGACCATGATGGTCGAGGCACCGGCGGCCAGCGCCTTGCCGATGTCGCCCGAGTAGCGGATGCCACCGTCGGCGATCAGCGGGATGCGGTCCTGCAGCGCTTCGGCCACCAGATCAATGGCGGTGACCTGCGGCACGCCGACACCGGCGACGACGCGGGTGGTGCAGATCGAGCCCGGGCCGATGCCGACCTTCACTGCGTCCGCGCCGCTGTCCAGCAGCGCCAGTGCGGCTTCGCCGGTGCAGATGTTGCCACCGATGACCTGCACGTTCGGGAAGTTCTTCTTGACCCAGCTGACGCGGTCCAGCACGCCCTGCGAGTGACCGTGCGCGGTATCGACTACGATCACGTCCACGCCGGCGGCGACCAGCGCTTCCACGCGGCGATCGGTATCGCCACCCACGCCGACGGCAGCACCGACCAGCAGGCGGGTCGACAGATCCTTGGCAGCGTTCGGGAAGTCGGTGTTCTTCTGGATGTCCTTGACGGTGATCAGGCCACGCAGTTCGAACGAATCATTGACCACCAGCACCTTTTCGATGCGGTTGCGGTGCAGCAGCTGCAGCACTTCATCGGACGCGGCGCCTTCCTTGACCGTGATCAGGCGATCCTTCTTGGTCATGATGTGGCGGACCGGATCGTCCAGCTCGGTCTCGAAGCGCATGTCGCGGTGGGTCACGATGCCGGCCAGCAGGCCGTCGCTGCCCACCACCGGCACGCCGGAGATGTTGTGCGCCTGGGTCAGGGCCAGCACGTCGCGGATGGTGGTTTCCGGGCCGACGGTGATCGGGTCGCGGATGACACCGGCCTCGAACTTCTTGACCTTGGCCACTTCCGCGGCCTGCTGTTCCAGGCTGAGATTCTTGTGGATGATGCCCATGCCGCCGAGCTGTGCCATGGCGATGGCCAGGCGGGCTTCGGTGACGGTATCCATGGCTGCGGACAGGATCGGAAGCTTCAGCTTCAGGTCGCGAGTCAACCGCGTTTCGAGGTTGACGTCCTTGGGCAGGATGGTCGAGTGGGCGGGGACGAGCGAGACGTCGTCGTAAGTGAGTGCTTCAGCCTGGATGCGCAGCATCGGCATACCCGAGATGTGGGGAAGCGCGACATTTTACCCCTTTTTCGCGCCCTGTGGCAGGGGGTAGATGCGACGCAGTGTCGCGCGGGCGGTGATTGGTTCAGGGGGCCATCCGGGCCGGCGGCATACTGCCTTTGGTAGGTGCCAACCTTGGTTGGCACCTACCAGGAGCGAGTCATCGGCCTGCCTTTGGTGGGTGCGGACCGTTGGTCCGCACTACCCTTCAGACACCTGTGCTCCTGCATTGTGCCGACCAACGGTCGGCATCCACCTTAAGAGGATCACTCAGGCCAGCACTGGAGCGCCTTTGGTAGGTGCCAACCTTGGTTGGCACAAACAGCCAGAGGCCCTCACCCCACCTTGGGGTCCAGGTGCCGGACGGATCGTGCCAACCAAGGTTGGCACCTACCAGGAGCAGGGCATCACCCTGCCCCGGCATTGTGCCGACCAACGGTCCGCACCCACCAACAGCAGTTCTCCCCAATCGCAGGTCAGCTCAGCGCTTCCGCCGCTTCCAGGGTGTTCTGCATCAACGTGGCCACGGTCATCGGGCCGACACCACCCGGCACCGGGGTGATCCAGCTGGCCCGCTGGGCAGCGGCCTCAAACCCGACATCGCCCACCAGCCGGCCGTCGTCCAACCGATTGATACCCACGTCGATCACCACAGCGCCCGGCTTCACCCACTCGCCCGGCACGATGCCCGGGCGGCCCACCGCCACCACCAGGATGTCGGCGTTGCGCACGGCCTGTTCCAGCACGTCCTTCGGGGTGAACTTGTGGCAGCTGGTCACAGTGCAGCCGGCAATCAGCAGCTCCAGGCCCATCGGGCGGCCGACGTGGTTGCTGACGCCCACGATGGTGGCGTTGCGGCCACGCACCGGCTGGTCGGTGTGGCCCAGCAGCGTGGTGATGCCGCGCGGGGTGCACGGGCGCAGGCCGAACTCGCGCAGGGCCAGGTGACCGACGTTTTCCGGGTGGAAGCCGTCCACGTCCTTGCGCGGGTCGATGCGCTGGATCAGCCGGCGCGCGTCGGGGATGCCCGGCAGCGGCAGCTGGATCAGGATGCCGTTGATCTTCGGATCGGCGTTGAGCTGGTCGATCAGGTCGAGCAGCTCGGCCTCGGTGGTACCGGCCGGCAGATCGTAGTCGTGCGCCTCGATGCCGACCTTCTCGGCGGCACGACGCTTGTTGCGCACGTACACCGTCGAGGCCGGGTCGCCACCGACCAGCACCACAGCCAGGCCCGGACGGCTGCCGCCAGCGGCGACGCGGGCGTCGACGCGCACCTTCAGGCTGTCGAGCAGGTCCTCGGCGATGCGGCGGCCATCAAGGATGCGGGCAGGATGCTGGGAGGCGGAATCGGTCATCGGGAGCGGGCGTGGGGCGGCGGGGACGCTATTGTCCCTGATTCAGGCCCCCTCGCCCACCGCCGCGCGCCGGTAGTGCCGGCCGCTGGCCGGCAACCCCACGACGTCGGAACGTTTCCGTATCTGCCGGCCAGCGGCCGGCACTACCAACCGCCGGCTTCGGCAATTCCCGACCCGGGTAGTGCCGGCCGCTGGCCGGCAACCTCATGACGTCGGAACGATTCCGTATCTGCCGGCCAGCG
>NZ_JCAFRI010000036.1:0-24481 GCF_059367915.1 Stenotrophomonas sp. YJH_SMC_19 | reverse complement strand
TACCGCGTTCGACAGCAGCGATCGGGACAACTTCTCTAAGTTCAGCGAAGAGCTTGGGCGCGAAACCGGCTATTTCAAAGACGTCTACACTGCCATCTCGGGAACTGCTTACGCCGCCGGATCAACCAAGGACTGGCGCTTCGAGTTCCAGGAGCCACTGCGCTACTACGGCGACGCCTCGCGCTCTCAGAAGGGCGTTGCCGTGGTCCAGGCTGGCGCAGCCGCTCTTGGCATCGGTGCGGCGGCGGCTGTTGAGTTCGGTGGCTGGTGCATCCTCAATCCGTACAGTTGCACCAAGGCCATCAGCGGAGCCGCCGATGCGGTGATGGGTGACTACGTGGGTGGTCATTCGCTTGCACCTGTGCTGCCGGCCCTGGTGGCGGCAAAGGCTGCTACCACTGCGGAAGACACGCTTCGATTGTCGAGCAGCGCGGCAGGTGCTGAGATCGCAGGGAATGCTGCAAAGAAGGGGGGGCTGCAATCCGAGCAGATCCTGAAGTCTGTGCAGAACTCATCGACAGAAACGGCGGGCCAGGCTGCAAATAGGGCTCTGACTGCTGGGCGTGAGCTGACACCTTTGTTCAAAGATGTTGAAACAGGTCTAAACTCGATAAATCCTGTCCGCTCCAATAATCGAGGTAGAATTTTGGAGCTTGGTTTGGATCCGGATAAGGGGAAAATTGCAGTGCATGAAGGTCAGGCGGCCGTCCAGTTAGAGAATTCCCTGGGAGGGACTCTGAAGAGGACAGACCCGGTGCAGGGCAGTAAAAATCCCGACTTCGTATTTGTCAATGGGCCCTATGCGGGGAAGACCGTGGATTTCATGTGGACAGACGGTACAAAGTCTACTCAAATAAATAAATTCTTCTCCAATAATTCAGCGCAGAATCAGCGGCAGCTGATAGATCATGTAAACAAGGCGGATATGGTTCCTCTGGATTACAGGAATCTCGCTCCTGAAAATCAGGCTTTGGTAAACTCTTGGATAAAAATGCTCACTCAGGAGCAGCAGGGTAAAATTATTATTTTGAGGTAAATTATGGCGATGTACATTTCTATTGGCGACGGGAACGGGCCGCCAGGTGCTGGCTGGTCCACTTCGGGTGGGGTGTTCGATTGCATTGTAGAGTCGACAAGGATGCTCTTTCGGCCCGACGAACAGTGCTGCCTAAGCGATATCTATGCCCCGCTGGATGAGCAGGGACAGAATTTCATTGTTCTCGACTACGTCGATGAGAGCTGCTTTAATTTGTTCTATTCGCGGTGCAGGCGGGCTATGGAAGAGTTTCCTTCCTCGGAGCGAGCGAAGATCGTTCCCGAGAGTCATATCCCAGGAATCATATGGAATTGGTCCGAAGTTCTAAGAATCATGCGGGAAGATCCTCGTTATCGGGAGTCCGCGTAAAAGACAGATGGATGTTCGAGGTGGGTTGATTGCTGCTGCTGGCACATACGGCAGGTATGTGAAACCGGATGGCACTTCATCAGTTCAGATGATTCTGGTGGCCCTGAGCGAATACAGCTGCGCGGAACCAGCAGTCGGTCGTCGAAGAACAAGAGCGGCAGCGGCGAGATCGGCTTCAGCATCTGCGGCAACCTGTCCATCATCAGTGAGCAGGACACCGACGACTACGCCAGCAAGCAGACGCAGGTCGGTGGCACCTTAGTGGCGTAGTTGCTGCAGCGGCGGCTTCAACATCACCGTGGGCGGCAACACGCACCTGGAAGGCGGCGTGATCGGCAGTACTGCCGATGCCTCGAAGAACCGCCTGGATACCGGCAGCCTGAGCGTTGTCGACATCGAGAACGAATCCCGCGCCAAGACCAGTGGCGGTGGCATCAGCAACCCGCTGGGCAGCATGGCCGGCGCAGGACTGAGCCTGCTGGGCGGTACCAAGAAGAACGACAGCACCACCACCCACTCGGATATCGCCGCTGGCACGGTGGTGGTGCGCGATGGCAATGAAAGCGCCCTGGCCGGTCTTGATCGGACCGCGACCGGCTTTGATACCGATAGTGCACTGTCGGCCGTTGACCTGCGCAAGATGCAGGAGCGCGCCGAGGTGATGCAGCTGGGCGGGCAGCTGCTGTTCAAGGGCGTGGGTGACTTGGGCGGCTACCTGAGCCAGAAGGCGGAGACCGAGAAGGCAGGGCGTCCTGGGCCGACGGCGGCAACGGCCGCGCGCTGCTGCGCGACATGTTCAATAGTGACGTGGGCCCGTCTGAGCTCCTAGCTGGGGTTCATAGTGGAAAGTGCCCTGTCGTCGGGAATGGTTCACGAGGGAACCCAATTGTGGAATTTGGTCGGCCGATAAGCGTTGATGGAACAACCGGACAGGCCGTAACAAGGGGGCAGATACACTATAGTAAAAATGGTGCTCATATTGTTCCGGATGCGAGGAAGTAAGCGGTATGTTTTTGAATAGGTTGCCGGATTGGCTAGTGGTGTGCTTCAGGGTGGCGCTCCTCGGTGAGATATATCAGGAGATCCGAGCCATAGCTGTAGGGTACGACGAGAAGGGGAGGGTTTTGATTCGTTATTATCTTGAGCGTGACCCGACTGATCTTGATTGGGAAAGCGTAGAGGTCGTGGCGACAAATGTCGATGCAGCAAGTTCGGAGGTTGGTATTTCAAGAATCGACGTTGAATGCCTGTATGTTTCAGGCCCTCTGAGGGGCTTGCCATCACTTAGTGGTTTTGTATATGCACGCCGAGAGTTTAATTAGGGATAGGGCTCGAAGGGTCTAAAGGATGGTTCTGTGTGCAAGATTTCCATGATTCTGTGCATGATCAGCGGCGGCTGATAGATTATTCTGCAAGGTCATCGCAGGGCAATGCGAGGCTGGAAACGTTTATATGTTATATGCAATGCTGATGGCAAAATATCCTCGAGAACTTCCAAGAATAAACGTGGCGGTGGTCTGTGAGTTACGTTGAAAGACAGGTCGAGATAATTGATTCTCTATATAGGGCGATGGATGCAAGTGCTGAGAATGGTTACACGGATGCTGCGTGTAGATTTCGCTATCTTCCAGAGGAGGATGGATCTCTTGGCATTGATTCCTCATTTTTTTACACGATCGGTGGCGTTTCCGTATCTGCATTGTTGAATGATTATGGTGATAAGGGTTGTGCTGATTTGGTTTGCGATCTCCATGATGTAATGAAGGAGCATACGGGAGGGGATTGGAGGGAATTTGATATTGTGATTAATTCCGATAAGACTGTAACTACACAGTTTATATATTCTTAGTGATTTTGTTCATGCCATTAGTCTAAAATTCCCAGGATCCTTTGACTCGATGAGGAATTCTTGAAAACCAAGGTGGCAGACGCTGAAGTGAAAAATTTGGCGTAATGGCGGAGCTAGTGCTTTCGGTTGAGGGCTAGTCCGTCCTATCGGCATTGGCGCCTCCAGTTCCAGTGCCAGCCAGACCAGCCACGACCAGTCGGCGGTGGGCAGCACCATCCGCAGCCAGGTGAAGGGTGACAACGTGGCGCTGGCCGCGTGGGACAACATCACCCTGCGCAGCGAAGCGGAAGACCACACGCAGTCGTCGAAGAACAAGAGCGGCAGCGGTGAGATCGGCTTCAGCATCGGCGCGCAGACCGGTTGGTACGTGTCGGCCAGCACCGCCAAGGGCAAGGGCAGCGGCAACGGCACCACGCATGTTGAAACCGTGGTGGACGCCGACCGCAACCTGACCGTGATCAGTGGCAAGGACACCACGCTGCAGGGTGCCCAGCTGAGTGGCGACAAGGTGGTGGCCAGCATCGGCGGCAACCTGTCCATCATCAGCGAGCAGGACACCGACGACTACGCCAGCAAGCAGACCCAGGCTGACGGCACGTTTTTGTGCGGCAACGAGCGCTGGAGTGGGGGCCAACATCTGAGCTTTGTCGCCAGGCGTGGATGCCTTCAGCTCTGTTACCAGCCAAGCCTGGCACCACCAGAGCGCTGTTGACGACCCATGGAGTGGAGTGTTGTGGGAGGTTGTTGGCAGAGTTTGGTTCGGTGAACTAAAGTTAATTAAATAAGTGGTAAGGGCTGTCAAGGGAGCGCGAGTGAAAGACAAGAATTCATTGGCTATCGATTTCTCGGAGCGAGTTGGTGTGCCCATTAATAGGCGTTATCTATCTGATTTTTTCGACGTCATGAATGCGCGCGTCAAGGGAGATGGTTCATACTTCATTATTAAGACGGACGGAGATAGGGTCGGTGCAAGGCTGACGTTCGTTTTTTGTGATCGTGCAAGGGATGTTGTGCTGAGGAGGGATACTTCCAGCATTGAGGACGGCATGATGCACATGTTTGCTGGCCTGGAAGAAGCAGGCGGCTACGTTTGATTAGTTCAAGTAGCAGATAAGCCGGCGCTTCACCTGAAGCGCGCTTGGCGTACTGGTTGGATGGCGTCCCGGCTTGTCTTGATATTGGAATGTGGGCCGTGCATATCGCTGATTCGGAGGGCCTTATCAATCCATCCCCGGGGTCATGCGGTGAATGTGGTGGTGCAGGACACACCCGGGACAACCCGCACAGCAGACTTGCATCGCAGAACTTGGCCGGCCTGGGCAGTGCGAAGAAAATGACAGCACCACCACCGGTACTCATACTGCCGCCGGCCGGGTGGTTGCGGAGTCCAAATGAGAGTCGAAGCAGGCCTTGATCTAACAGTCGCGGTGCTTGACGCTCATGTCCATTGGGGCGTCGATCCAAGACGAACCCGTCCAGAACCACCGTCATCTCCCTCTTCATCACAACGGGCTACGATGAACCCGGTTCCGGATCGAAGGAGTGGCCATGAATTCCCCCTTGTCTCCCCTGTTGTCGGCAATCGGCCGTAGCTGGTGGATCCTCCTGCTGTATGGCCTGGTCGCTCTCGGCTTCGGCATCATCGCCATCGGCTGGCCCTTGTCGGCGGCCATGGCATTGGCCTGGACGCTGGGCGTGATGGCCATCATCGAGGGCGTCATCAGCCTGTTCGCATTGATCAATGGCGGCAGCGGCGCGTCCCGCGGCTGGCTGGCGCTGTACGCCCTCGCCTCGCTGGGCTTCGGTATCCTGGCGGTGATCAACCCGTTGGCCACCGCCAGCGTGCTGGTGCTGTTCCTGGCGGCGTGGCTGCTGGTGGCTGGCATCTATCGCATCGTGTTCGCGATCCGCGTGCGCAAGCAGATCCAGGGCGAATGGTTGCTGATCCTCAGCGGCGTGCTGGCCGTGGTGCTGGGCCTGTTGTTTGCGGCCAACCCGTATGCCGGCGTGGCGGTCACCACGCTGTGGATCGGTATCGGCAGCCTGCTGTACGGCCTGCTGCAGGTGCTGGTGGCATTCAAGCTGCGGAAGCTGAAGTGAGAACGGCGCTTCCCCTGTTGGTGGGCGTGGCCTTGACCCTGGCCGGCTGCATGCCGGGCGCCACGCCCGCAGTGCAGACAGTCGAGCGCCATGCACCGCGCCCCGGTGTGGATGTGCGCCTGAGCGCGGTCGATGCGGATGGCAAGGGCACGCAAGCGCAGTGGCAGGGCGAGACCCTGGCGCTGCGCGAGCCGCCGATTGCCGACAGTGCAGATATCGCCGATGTGCGCTATGTGCTGGACGCGGGCCAGGAGCCCGGCCTGCAGATCCGGTATCGGCCAGAAGCACGCCAACGCATCCACGATGGCACGGCGGCGCTGGTGGGGCAACGAGCGGCGATCAGCGTGAATGGTCGCGTGCTGATGGTGGCGACGGTGAAAGGCCCGTTCGGTGAATCGATGATGCTGAGCGGGCTGCCGAGCGTTGCCGAGGCGCAGGCGTTGGCCAGGCATATCACCGGGAAGTGATGGCAGCGGTGGAGTCGACTGTTAGTCGACTCACGCGCGTGGCGCGGCGTTCTTGGTGTTGGAGCGAAGAGCAGTCGACCAACAGTCGACTCTACCCGGTCTGCGTGCCACCCCCATCGGCGTGCCATACCGTCACGGCGGGCCATACCCCGTTGGCATGTCATGGGGTATGGCCGACGCCAGGTGCAGGCGCTGTCAGCCCCGCTTTCCCGCGAACCGTGCCTCGATCTCCTCCAGTGACTTGCCCTTGGTCTCCGGCAGCCAGAACGCGGCTACCAGGAAGAACACGAAGGTGCACGCCGCCCAGAACACGAACATGCTGGCGTAGCCGTAGTGGCCCACCGTGGGCATGAAGATGGCGGCGATGGTGGTCGACACGAACTGGTTGATCAGCAGCGCGATGCTCATGCCATTGGAACGGATGCGGTTCGGCATCAGCTCCGACAGTGCCAGCCACACGCACACGCCGGGGCCGACCGCGAAGAACGCGACGAACACCAGGATGCAGGCGGCCACGGCCCAGCCGTGTGCCGGTGGCGGCACCGGGCCGATGCGCGCCTGTTCGATGCGCAGCGGCGCCTGCGCGGCACTGGCCGGGTCGGCGAACGGGTTCAGATGCAGCTTGCGGAAGAACGCACCAATCACACTGTCGGGCTGCACAGTGCCGGCGCGCTCGATGCGCAGCTCGCGATCGGTCAGGTTGTCGCTGCGCAGGGCGCGCACGTTGGTGAAATCACCGTAGGCATAGGAGACGGTCAGCTGCATCGGCCGCCCTTCGCGGTCGATCCCCGCGCCCAGGCGCTGCCACTGCGCATCATCCAGCACCAGCTGCAGGCCGTCGCCGCTGACCGCCGCCTGCAGCTGCGGCTGCACATCGGCACGGCCGCGCTCGGCCTGGAAGAACAGCGTGGCCGCGGCCAGCAGCGCCACGCAGATGCCACCACTGCCGAGCATCAGCAGGAACTTGCGGCCCTTGCGGTCGACCAGCAGCAACGCGACCACGGTCATCACCGCATTGAGCAGCTTGATCGCCACGTCGGCGCCGTTGGCCACTGAACCGGACAGGCCGGCCTGGTTGAGGATGTTCACCGCGTAGGCCAGCACCGAGTTGATGCCGGTGGCCTGGGTGCAGGCCAGCACCACGCAGGCGAGCAGGAACGGCACCACGTAGCGGCGGCTGAGCAGCGGATCGCGCTTTCCGTCCCTGCTGCTCGATTCCGGCGCCTGGATCTGGGCCAGCGTGGGCTCGACATCTGCGGCGGGCAGGACGCGCTGGAGGCTGCGGCGGGCTTCATCGATGCGACCCCGCCGCACCAGCCAGCGTGGTGACTCGGACAGCCAGAAGATGCCGGCGCAGAACAGCAGGCCCGGCGCCAGGCAGGTCCAGAAGATGGTGCGCCAGGCGTGGTCCTTCACCGTGAACAGTTCCTGCGCCTGCTGCGCGACCGGCAGCGAACGCACGGCTTCGGCGGCGGCATCGACGGCGTGGGCGTGGTACAGGCCGATCAGGGCTGCCAGCACCAGGCCAACGGTCAGCAGCAGCTGGAACATGGCCGCGCCGCGCCCACGCCGCTCGGGGCTGAGCACTTCGGCCAGGTACAGCGGAATCACTACGCCGATCAAACCGCCACTGATGCCCTGCAGGAGGCGCCCCAGCAGCAGCGGCGTGTAGCCGGAGGCCAGTGCCATGATCGGAATCGAGGCGGTGAACAGCAGGCCGGCCAGCAGCATCGCGCCGCGACGGCCGATCAGGTCGGCAACCATGCCGGCGAACAGCGAGGACAGCACGCTGCCCAGCAGTACCGCTGCCACCACGAAGCCGAGCTGCTGGCTGCTGAGCTGCCAGGCGTGGCTGGCAGTTGCTTCAAGATAGGGCAGGGCGCCGGCGATGATGCCGATGTCGATGCCGTACAGCAGGCCACCCAGGCCGCCGATGAAGAGCAGGTAGCGTACGGGCCAGCGCGGAGCGGTGCGTGCAGTCATCGGCATATCCCAGAAGGTGTTTCGGTGCGGATCGCTTTCTGTAGAGTCGAGCCATGCTCGACTGACCGCGCATGGCGCGGCAGAGCAGTCGAGCATGGCTCGACTCTACGAAGGCACGGTGCGTCAGGCTGGTGTTGCGTTCAAATCGACCATGCGCCCACCCACCACCACCTGCTGCAGGCGCAGTTCGGCGTCCAGCGCTACCAGGTCGGCGCGGGCGTCGGGCGCGATGCGGCCGCGATCGCCCAGGCCCAGGTAGTCGGCCGGGAAGGTGGAGACACGTTGCGAGGCATCGGCCAGCTCCAGGCCCACCTGCACCAGGTTGCGCAGCGCCTGGTCCATGGTCAGCGCGCTGCCGGCCAGTGAACCGGTAGCCAGGCGCACGCAGCCGCCGCACTTGTGCACGCGCTGCTCGCCCAGTGCGTACTCGCCGTCGGGCATGCCGGTGGCGGCAGTCGCGTCGGTCACTGCGTACAGGCGCGGGATCGCACGCGCGGCCAGGCGGATCACGCCGGGATGGATGTGCTGCAGGTCGGGAATGATTTCGGCGTACTGCGCATGCGCGAGTGCCGCCGCCGCGATGCCCGGGCGATAGTGATCGACGCCGGTCATGCCGTTGAACAGATGGGTGAAGCCGGAGGCACCGGCCTGCAGCGCAGCAACACCTTCTTCGTAGGTACCGGCGCTG
The DNA here is from genome assembly GCF_059367915.1 of Stenotrophomonas sp. YJH_SMC_19. NCBI lineage: Bacteria > Pseudomonadati > Pseudomonadota > Gammaproteobacteria > Lysobacterales > Lysobacteraceae > Stenotrophomonas > Stenotrophomonas sp. YJH_SMC_19. The sequence goes on along the minus strand of NZ_JCAFRI010000036.1, from coordinate 15,989 downwards.
TGGCCGAGCTGCACGCGGATGCCCATTGCCGAAAGCGCGGGAATCAGCGCGGTGTGCTCGCCGATCTCCGGCGCCAGCGTCATCACACGGATCGGCGCCAGCGCGTGCAGCCGCTGTACCAGCGCCAGCGTCGCCTCGATGGTGCGGTTGGGCTGCGCGCCCAGCCGCTGCGGGCTGATGAACGGCCCTTCCAGATGTACGCCGACGATGCTGGCGGCGTCTGCATCGGGTGCGGCCATGGTGGCGGCCACGCCGTGCAGCGCGTGCTCGATCTCATCCAGGCCGGCGGTCATGGTGGTCGCCAGCAGCGTGGTGGTACCGAAGCGCAGATGGGTGCGGGCGATGGTGCGCGCCACGTCGCCGCCCTGCATCAGGTCCACCCCTGCAGCGCCGTGCACATGCAGGTCGATGAAGCCGGGCAGGATCACCGGCAGCTGCAGATCGTCAGCGCCGCTGTGGTCGTCCACCTGCAGCTGGCGCACGTGGGAATCGAAGTGGACGTGGCCACGCCGCCAACCCAGCGGGGTGAGGATGCGGCCATGCAGGGAACGGGTGTCGCTCATGCGGTGGGCTCGGCGATGATCACCTCGATGCCCAGCCGCTGCAGTCCCTCGCGGGTTGCGTCGTCGATGCCGGCATCGGTGATGATGGTGTGGATCTGATCCAGCAGGGCGATGCGGTGCAGGCTGACGCGCCCGAACTTGGAGGCGTCGGTCAGCACCACGATACGGCGTGCACGCTCGACCATGCGATGGTTGAGGCGGGCTTCGGCTTCGTCATGGGTGGTCAACCCGAACTGCAGGTCCAGGCCATCCACGCCCAGGAACAGCGTGTCGAAGCTGTAGGAGTTGAGGCTGGCTTCGGCCTGGCTGCCCTGCAGCGACAGCGACTGCTGGCGCAGCAGGCCGCCGGTCAGCAGCACGTTGATGCCGGCCGCGTTGGCCAGTTCCCAGGCGATGTTCAGCCCGTTGGTCATCACCGTCACGTCGCGCTGCGTGCGCAGGTGGCGGGCCAGGGTCATCGTGGTCGAGCCGGAGTCGATGATGATGTTGTCACCAGGCCGTACCAGGCGCGCGGCACACGCGCCGATCGATTCCTTCAGCGGCAGGTTCAGTGCGTCCTTTTCGTGGATGTCCTGTTCCTGCGGCGGCGTGCGCACCAGCGTGGCGCCACCGTGGGTACGGTTGGCCAGGCCCTGCGATTCGAAATGGGTCAGGTCGGCACGGATGGTCACCGCCGACACGCCGAAGCGCTCGACCAGATCGGCCACCTGCACCGAGCCGTGCTCGATCAGCAGCTGCAGGATCTGTTGCCGGCGGGAGCGGGTGTTGCGCATGGCCATTCTCGGTGTCGCGGGGAAAGGTAGAGATTAGCCGTTTGCAGCAACGGCGGCAGCCGAACCTGCGTGGTGAGTGCGGGTTCCGGCTTGGTTGGCGCTGCAGGCACGGGCGTACTCACCCAGGCACAGGCCGATACGGTGCTGCACCAGTGCGGTGGGGGTGTTGGCCAGGGTGCCTTCGCGCACGGCGCGGTACTGTTCCGGCAGGTACTGGCTGAGCAGCACCAGCGGCGGCGCGTGCTGTTCCAGGTTGGCGAACAGGGTCTGCACCGCCTGTACCAGCGCCGGCTCGCCCCAGTAGTAGCGGCAGCGGTCGCTGAAGGAGTAACTGCGCAGCAGGCGCAGCGCTGCCTCATCGCCCTGGTAGTAGGACTGCCAGTACTTCGGCTGCGCCACCATCACCTCGTCCAGCACCTGCGGCAGGCGCGAGCATTGTGCGGCCGGCAGCAGTTCTGCCTCGATCGCGGCCAGCGCGAACAGCGCTTCGCGGTAGGCGAAGGTCGCCGCCGGGCCGACCTTGAGGATGGCGAAGTGGTCGCGCACCAGCGCGTGCAGGCCGCTTTCGCGCTGGTAGTCGGTGGAGTGCGCCTCGAACACGATGCGTGGCTGCTGTTCCAGGAAGTCGGCCAGCGTGCTGGCGGCGGCCGGGTCGTATTCGTGCACGCTGCTGTGGTCGAAGTCGACGCCCGGCTGCACCACCATCGCGATCACGCGCTGCCACGCATCACGCAGCTGCGGCGTGTCGAACGCCTGCTGGTGGATGGCCAGGGTCTGCGCGGCGGCGGCCGGCGTGGTCACCTGCAGTCCCTCGGCAAGCGAGGCTTCTCCACCGGGAATCGGCACCTCGGTACCGATCACGTAGACCGGCGGCGGCAGGCCGTGTTCGGCGGCGGTGCGTTCGGCGATCTCGGCCAGCTCGGCCGAGCGTGCGGCAACGATGGCATCGGGCAGCGGCACCGGGTCATCGGCGCAGGACATGCTGCAGTCGAGATGGATCTTGTGGAAACCGGCGGCGACGTAGGCTTCGATCAGCACGCGCGCGTGGGTCATCGCTTCGGCAGCCGGGCGCTTCTGCCAGGCATTCGGGCCAAGATGGTCACCGCCGAGGATCAGCCGCTCGCGCGGGAAGCCTTCCTCATCGGCCAGGGTACCGACGTAGTCGCGGTACTGCGGCGGGGTCATGCCGGTATAGCCGCCGAACTGATCGACCTGGTTGGAGGTGGCCTCGACCAGCAGCACGGTGCCGTGTGCCAGCGCCACGTGCATGGCCGCGCGCAGCACCTGCTCGTTGCTGCAGCAGACGCTGTACAGGCCGACGTTGGCACCGGCGCGGTGGGAGGCAAGCAGGGTCTGCAACGGGGACATGGTCAGGCTCCGGACATCAGGAAAACGAGGGTTGGCAGGCGAGCAGGGCGGCACCACGTGCGCCACCGGCATCGCCGAAGCGCGGCGGCACGATCGGCGGTACCTGCACGCCGTTGAACAGATGGGCAGCGATGGCCGACGGCAGCTGCTGGTACAGCGGCGCGTACTGCGAGAGACCACCGCCGAGCACGATCACGTGCGGGTCCAGCGCCAGCACCAGCGCGGCCAGGCTGTGGCCAAGCAGATCGCGGTGGATGTCCAACGCCTTGCGCGCACGTGCATCGCCGGCTTCGGCCAGGGCGATCACGGCGCTGGCGTCGGCGGCGCTGCCACCGAGGTGGCGCTCGATCATCGCCACACCGCTGCCGGACACATAGCGCTCCACGCAGCCCTGCAGGCCGCAGCCGCAGTCCAGCAGCGGCAGGCCGTGGCGCTGCAGCAGGTGGCCGGGCACGCTCCAGTGGCCCCATTCGCCGGCCAGGCCGTTGAAGCCGGACAGCAGCCGGCCGTGCAGGCAGAAGCCGCCGCCGGCACCAGTGCCGAGGATGGCGCCGAACATGCTGGGGTAGCCGTCAGCCGCGCCGCCGTGCGCTTCAGACAGGGCAAAGCACTGCAGATCATTGCCGAAGTGCAGCGGGCGCTGCAGGCGTGCCTGCAGATCCTGCGCCACGCATTGGCCGGTCAGTGCAGGCACGTTCGCGCTGAGCTGGCGACCGCTGCGGCGGTCACGCACGCCGGGCAGGGCGATGCCGATGGCCGCATCGCTGCGGCCGAGGGCGGCGTCCGCCTCGGCCACCAGCGCCACCACCGCCTGCAGGAAGCCGTCGTAGTCACCCTGTGGGGTGGCCACGCGGCGGCGCCAGGTGACCTGCATCGCCGCATCGCACGCCACCAGCTCGATCTTGGTGCCGCCGATGTCGATGCCGTAGCAGGCGTGGGCGATCAGCTCAGCCATGGTGGATGGTGACGCCCTTGACGACGCGGTTGACGGTGCCATCCGGGAACGGGTTGTCCGGGGTCAGGCCAAGCGCGGCCGAGCGCTGCAGCGCGAACAGCTGCGCGAAGCCCAGCCACACCGGCGCCAGCCACGGGTCGTCCAGTGCCGGCACGGTGAGGGTGTATTCGTCATCGGCGCCGATGTCCGAATGCGGACCGATCGCCAGCACCTGGCCGGCCACGCCGTCGCGGCGCAGCTCTTCCAGCAGGTCCTGTTCGTAGCGGCGCGCCAGCGGCTGCACGCTGCGCAGCACCACCACCAGGGTGTTGCCATCCAGCGTCGACTTCGGCCCATGACGGAAGCCCAGCGGGGTGTTGGCCAGCGCCAGCACGCGGCCAGCGGTCAGTTCCAGCACCTTCAGCGCGCACTCGCGTGCCAGCGCTTCCAGCGGGCCGCTGCCGAGGTAGATGATGCGGTTGAACGGGCGCTGCGCCAGCGCCGCCACCGGTGCGTCCCACTGCGCCTGGCCTTCGCGGGCCAGCGCGGCGATCTGCTTCAGGCGCGCCACGCGCGCATCCCACGGCGAACGATCGAACACGGTCAGCGCGGCCAACAGCATGCAGGTCAGGCTGCTGGTCATGGCGAAGGCGCGGTCGCAGCTGGCCGACGGCATCAGCAGGGTGCAGGTATCGGCACGGCCGGCCCCACGGCGGGCCAGTTCGCCATCGGCGTTGCAGGTGATGTCGAGGAAGCGCGCGTCATCCACGTCGCTGCGCACGCGGTCAACCGCCGCCACGCTTTCCGGGCTGGAACCGCTGCGGCCGAACGAGACCAGCAGGGTCGGGCGGTCGCGCTGCAGGTACAGCGCCGGGTGGGTCAGCAGGCTGGTGGTGTGCACCACGCGCACATCGGCTGGCCACTGCGCGTTGATCGCGTCGGCCACCATTTCGGCGATGAAGCCGGAGCTGCCGGCGCCGGTGAACAGCACGCGCTGGTTGGGATCGTTGAGGCTGTCGCCGAGGAAGGCCTGCAGGCGGTCGCGGGCACGCGACAGGTCCTGTGCGAGGGCTTCCCACAGCGCAGGCTGCTGGGCGATTTCGGTAGCGGTATCGGCTCCGCCAAGGCGCTGCCAGGCGGACACATCGGAAAGCAGGGTGACGTCCATTCGGAGGTTCCAGTTGGGCCAGCGCACCATCTGCGTTTTCTTTCGAAATGTCAAATAGCGAAAGTAAAAAGAAAGAAAATGTGACGCCGACTTCGCTCTGCCCAGAGCACGTCGGAAAACGCAAGAATCCGCCGGATGCCGTATCGCACAATGCTTAACAGGCGTGTGCAAGCGATTACACAAAGTGTTGCGGCGCAACAACTTTCGTTTCAATGGAATATATCTTCCTTTTTCCTTTCAATTTGTTGACATCTTTCGAATCGCTGCCCTAGAGTCGGCCCAATCGCTTTCGAAACGCCCGGTGAACGGGTTGGGAGTCCGCGTGGAAAACTGCGTTCGTCGCTCGCCGCTGATGCTGGCCCTGTTGCCGGCATTGATGCTGGCGTCCATGCCGGCCCAGGCCGAGCCGGTCGGCAACCTGCGTTCGGTTGCCGCCAGCGCCAGCGGCGACGGCGTGCAGGGCTGGGACCTGCAGACCGACAAGGGCGCGCGCATCCGCATCGAACTGCCGGCCACCGACATCATCCGCGTGCAGGCCGGCCGCAACGGCACGCTGACCGGTGCCGGCGACAAGGCCGCACCGATCGTGCTGCCGCAGCCCAAGGCGAACGTGAAGGCGCAGCTGGAAGAAGACGCACAGGAAATCCGCGTGCGCACCGATGCACTGGTCCTGCATGTACAGCGGCAGCCGCTGCGCATGCGCCTGGAACGCCTGGACAACGGCCAGCCCACCGCGCTGTGGCAGGAACTGCAGCCGCTGGACCTGGATGCCACGCAGAGCGTGCAGGTGCTGTCCTCGCAGGCCGATGAGGGCTACTTCGGTGGCGGCCAGCAGAACGGCCGTTACCAGTTCAAGGGCCGCGAGCTGGACGTGTCCTACTCCGGCGGCTGGGAAGAGGGCGACCGCCCCAGCCCTGCACCGATGCTGCTGAGCAGCCGTGGCTGGGGCATGCTGCGCAACACCTGGAGCGATGGCAGCTACGATCTGCGCGAGGCCGACCAGGCCACGCTGCTGCACCGCGAAGACCGCTTCGATGCCTATTACTTCGTCGGCGCCGACCTGCCGAAACTGATCGAGCGCTACACCCAGCTGACCGGCCGCCCGAACATGGTCGCGCGCTGGGCGCTGTCCTACGGCGATGCCGATTGCTACAACGACGGTGACAATGCCAAGAAGCCCGGCACCGTGCCCGAAGGCTGGAGTGACGGCCCGACCGGCACCACGCCGGATGTGATCGACTCGGTGGCCAAGCAGTACCGCGCCCACGACATGCCCGGTGGCTGGATCCTGCCCAACGATGGCTACGGCTGCGGTTACAAGAAGCTGCCGGAAACCGTGCAGGGCTTGGCCAAGTACGGCTTCCGCACCGGCCTGTGGACCGAGAACGGCGTCGACAAGATCGCCTGGGAAGTGGGCAAGGCCGGCAGCCGCGTGCAGAAGCTGGACGTGGCCTGGACCGGCAAGGGCTACCAGTTCGCGATGGACGCCAACCGCCAGGCGTTCAACGGCATCCTCGACAATTCCGATTCGCGCCCGTTCCTGTGGACGGTGATGGGCTGGGCCGGGATCCAGCGCTACGCCGTAGCGTGGACCGGCGACCAGAGCAGCAGCTGGGATTACATCCGCTGGCACGTGCCGACCCTGGTCGGTTCGGGCCTGTCCGGCATGGCCTACGCCAGTGGCGATGTGGATGCGATCTTCGGCGGCAGCGCCGAAACCTTCACCCGCGACCTGCAGTGGAAAGCCTTCACCCCGGTGCTGATGGGCATGAGCGGCTGGTCGTCGAACGCACGCAAGCACCCGTGGTGGTACGACGAGCCCTATCGCAGCATCAACCGCGATTACCTGAAGTTGAAGATGCGCCTGACCCCGTACATGTACGGGCTGGTGCACGAGGCCGCGCAGACCGGTGCACCGCCGGTGCGCGGCCTGATGTGGGACAACCCGCGCGACCCGCATGCGCAGGATGAAACCTACAAGTACCAGTTCCTGCTTGGCCGCGACCTGCTGGTGGCGCCGGTGTACCGCAGCCAGGCCGCCAGCCGTGGCTGGCGCCGCGACATCCACCTGCCGGCCGGCGGCTGGATCGACTACTGGGATGGCCGCCGCGTGCAGGCCGGCGCCGACGGCCGCCAGCTCGACCGCCAGGTGGACCTGGCCACGTTGCCGGTGTTCGTGCGTGCCGGTGCGATCCTGCCGATGTACCCGTCGATGCTGTTCGACGGCGAGAAGCCGCTGGATGAAGTGACGTTCGACCTGTACCCGCAGGGCGAGTCGCAGTACACGCTGTACGAAGACGATGGCAACACGCGCCGCTACCAGCAGGGTGAGTCGAGCACGCAGCAGATCCGAGTGCAGGCGCCGGTGCAGGGCAGTGGCCCGGTGCAGGTGCAGATCGATCCGGTGCAGGGGCAGTACAATGGCCAGCTGGCGCAGCGCCGTTATGGCCTGCGCGTGCTCAGCCGCCAGGCGCCGCGTGCGGTGCAGGCCGGTGGCCGCGCGTTGCCGGCGCTGGCCGATGCGGCGGCGTTCAACGGTGCGGCTGAAGGCTGGTACTTCGATGCCAAGGAGCGCCGTGGCACGCTGCACGTGCGTACCGCTACCCAGGACATCCGCCAGCCGCTGCAACTGCAGCTGGACTTCGCGGTGGCCGCTGCGGCCGCCGACGATGCCTATCCGGCTGCGCCGGTGCTGGGCCGCGAACTGCCGGCCGACAGCCTGCTGGTGGTTAACCGCCCGGCCGAAGAGCCTGGCCATGCGCTGGAAAATGCCTTCGATGACGATCCGGCCACCTGGTTCCGCAGTGTGCGCAACCAGGCCGTGCGCACCGGTGCGCATGAGTGGGTGATCGGCTTCGGTGAGCGCAGGATGATCGACGGCATCGACATCGCGCCGCGCAACGACAAGAACTGGAAGCACGGCCAGGTGCGCGACTACGAGGTGTACCTGGGCGACAGCAATGGCGAGTGGGGCGAGCCGATCGCACGTGGCAGCCTGCAGTTGAAGGAGGGCGTGCAGCGCATCGCGTTCCCGGCCCATGCCGGGCGCCTGCTGCGCTTCCGCGTGCTGAGCGTGCAGAACCCCGAAGGCGACGGCGCCAGCAGCACCGACCCGATGGTCACCGCCGCACAGGGCAGCGCCCGCGCATTCGATGCACTGCAGCCACGCGACGTCGGCCCGATCGCCTTGTCCACCTTCCACATCCTCGAACACCAGGAACCGGAGCGACCGGCCCGGCAGCGCTATCTCTCCGAGCTGCCGGTGCCGGCCGCGCTGGCCAGCCAGGTGCGCACCGACCAGTCCTTCCGTGGCGACGCCGGCATGCGCATGAACGGCCTGCAGTTCCGCCGTGGCTTGGGCGTCGGCGCCAACAGCCGCATCGACCTGCGCCTGCAGGGCGGCTGGCACCTGCTGCGTGCCGACCTCGGCATCGACGACGCCTGCCGCACCGCCGGTGGCCTGCAGTTCCAGGTCTGGGGTGACAACCGCCTGTTGTATGACAGCGGCCTGGTGAAGGCACCCGGCGTGGTCAAGCCGGAGCTGGACATCCGAGGCCTTTCCACCCTGAGCCTGCGCACGCTGGGTGCGCAGGGCAGTCAACCCGCCCAGGTCTGCGCCAACTGGGCCAATGCCGTACTGATCGGCCAGGAGGGCGACTCCGCCAGCATCGTCGCCCCATGACCCCCTCGTAACACCGCTCCTCCCCCCGCCCATTCCGACTACGGCCCTCGTGGCCGTGGCCCGGGAGCGTTTTGCCCGCCGAACGCCCACGCGCTCACTTATTGCGCTGCACCCCTGCCAGGAGAGAACCCCGATGTTGCCCGCCCGCCACCACCGCCCCCCCTGTCGTTCGATCGCTCCGCTGTCGCTGGCCATCGCCGGCGTGCTGCTGTCGGTCGCCGTTCCTGCCTTCGCCCAGGAGAGCAAGGACAAGGCCACCGACCTGGCCCGCATCGAGGTCACCGGTTCCAACATCCGCCGCACCGACGTGGAAACCGCCTCGCCGGTGCAGGTGATCAGCAAGCAGGACATCCAGAACATGGGTGCGCGCACGCTGCTGCAGGTGCTCGACAACCTGCCCGCCGCCCGCCCGGCGCAGCAGGACGCGCGTTCGCTGTTCACCGGTTCCGATGGTGCCTCGCAGGCCAATCTGCGTGGCCTCGGTGCCCAAGGCACGCTGGTGCTGCTGAACGGTCGCCGCCTGTCGTACTACGGTGCACCGGCAGGCTTCCAGACCCAGTTCGTCAACATCGATGCGATCCCGGCCGCGGCCATCGAGCGCATGGAAGTGCTGACCGACGGCGCCTCGGCGGTGTACGGCACCGACGCGGTGGCCGGCGTGATCAACGTGATCACCAAGCGCAACTTCCAGGGGGCCGAGGTCAGCTTCACCAACGACACCTCTTCGCGCATCGACTCCTACGGCGAACGCCAGGCCAGCATCACCGCCGGCTTCGGTGACTTGGCCGAGAACCGCTTCAACATCTACGGCGCGGTGAACATGTACCGCCGCGACGCGATCCCGCTGAGCGATTTCTACGACAAGCGGCCCGACCAGTACTACGTCAACAATCCGAACTACCTCAACAACCTGCGCCTGGGCGTGGGCAGCAAGCCGGGTGAATTCAATCCGGGCACTTACTTCGCCTTCGATCCAGTCACCGGCCGCCGTGTGCAGGAAGCTGCGCCGGGTTGCAGGAACGTGCTGACCAGTGAAGCGGCCGGTCCGCGTTGCGTCTGGGAAACCTGGATGAACAACGAGATCGACGCTGGTGCCAAGTCCGAGCGCAACACCGCCTACCTCAACGGCACCTTCCTGGTCGGTGACAGCACCGAGATCTTCGCCGAGGCGACCTACACCGACATCGACCTGCGCGCCAACGGCGGAACGCCGCGCACCTACGGCACCACCACCGGCAACCCGACCAGCTGGTTCTCGCGCAATACCGGCAACACCGTCAACCAGTTCCTGTACCCGTTCCTGGGCCCGAACAACGAATACAACCACGCCAGCCCGCAGATGAAGGCGATGATGGGCGGTGTGGTCGGCCTGAACTACCTGCTGCAGGATGCCGGCCCGAACTATTTCGGCCAGCGCAATACCGACAAGAGCTACCGCTTGCTGGCCGGTGCGCGTGGCAACCGGGGCGACTGGAACTGGGAAACCGCGTTCGCCAGCGCCGGCACCCACTCCACCACCTACCAGACGATCAACGTCAACACCAAGGGCTTCGAGAAGGCCTTCGGCCCGTACACGATCGATCCGGGCACCGGCCGCGTGATCATCTCCGACCATCCGGCGTACAAGTTCGGCGAGATCAGCGAAGCCAACGCCGCGCTGATCCGTGAAGCGTTCCCGACCTTCGACATCCAGTCGTGGACCCGCCTGCACACCCTCGACGGCAAGATCGAAGGCCCGCTGTTCCAGCTGCCGGCCGGTGAGATGCGGGCGGCATTCGGCTTCAACGCCAGCCGCGAAACCTTCTACACTCCTGGCAACGCCGACGCCGCCAACGGTCTGATCACCCAGCAGGGCGGTTCCTGGTTCGACGGCAAGCGCAACACCTACGCGCTGTTCGCCGAAACCGTGGCGCCGATCACCGACAAGCTGGAACTGGATGCGGCGGTGCGCGTGGACAAGTACCCGAACTTCAGCGCCAACGTGGCACCGAAGATCGGCTTCAAGTACCAGGCGTTCGACCAGCTGATGCTGCGCGGTACCTACTCCACCGGCTTCCGTGCACCGAGCCTGGCCGAGTCCGGCAATGGCGGCGTGTTCGCCCAGCTGGGCGGCTTCCGCGACGAGCTGCGCTGCAACGAGACCAACGCCATCGCCAACCTGTTGCTGAAGTCGCAGCGGCCGGGTGATGTCGACCTCGGCAAGAACATGCTGAACGTCGACTGCAGCCGCACCGTGGCCCGCATGACCCAGCCGAACAAGGACCTGAAGCCGGAGAAGGCGAAGATCGCCACCCTCGGCTTCGTCTACGAGCCGGCGAGCTGGCTGTCGGTGTCGGCCGACTACTGGTTCATCTACCGCAACAACGAAATCGTCGCGCCGGACTATCGCCGCATGGAAGACATCATCTCGATGTCGCGCTCGCCGATCACCGACAGCGACCGCGCCAACCTGGCGCAGCTGGCGGCCATGTGTGCCGACCCGGCCAGTGGCGTGAGCTGCCCGTCGGTGCTGCCGGGCTATTCGGCCGGCAACGTGGCCAGCGTGGTGGGCCAGTACAAGAACCGGGGCAAGACCCTGATCGACGGCTTCGACATCGATGCGCGCAGCCGTTTCTCGCTGGGCGACTGGGGCAACCTGAACATCGGCCTGGCCGCCACCATCGCCAACCGCAACCGCTTCTACATGGATGCGGAGAACGGCTGGTACTACGGCGACGTGGTCGGCTACTACAACAACCCTCGCCTGCGTGCCACGCTCAATGCCGACTGGACCTACAAGCAGGTGACCACCAGCATGTTCGTCAACTACGTGGGCGGCACCAAGTGGGCCACCGACCAGGTTGATGAGGTGAGCAACAACAAGGAAACCTGCACCGGCGGCTACCTGGCCCTGCAGAAGAGCAAGTGCGATGGTGCGCCGTCGTGGTGGACTGCCAACATGAGTGTCACCTGGCGCCCGGATGACGCGTGGAACCTGAGCTTCACCGTCAAGAACCTGTTCAACCGCCTGCCGTTCTACGATCCGAACAGCTTCCTGGGTGACTCCAGTGACTACGCCACCATCTTCGGTCGTGGTTACAGTGTGACCATCGGCTACCGTTTCAAGTAATTCCGTTTGCGTTACCCGGCGGGCCGGCTACGGCCGGCTCGCCGCCAAGAGGAGAGATGTTTGCCATGAAGCGTAGGGAATTCATCGCGGCCAGTGCCGCTGTCGCCGCCAGCAGCCTGCTGCCGCAGACCCCGGCGTGGGCACGCGGGCGCAAAGTGCGCCTGGCCATGATCGGCACCGGCATGCGTGGCCTTGTGCTGCTGAAGGAGCTGGTGCGCCGCGACGATGTCGAGGTGGTCGCGCTGTGCGACATCGAACCGATCATGCTCGGCCGTGCCATGGACATGGTGGCCAAGGCCGGCAAGCCGGCCCCGAAGACCTACGGCCAGGACCGCGATACCAACGCCTGGAAGCGCCTGCTGGAACAGAAGGGCATCGATGGCGTGATCATCGCCACGCCGTGGGAGTACCACGCACCGATGGCGATCGCCGCCATGCAGGCCGGCGTGGCCGTGGGCTGCGAAGTGGTGGCCGGCATCACCCTGCAGGACCACTGGGACGTGCTGAAGACCCAGCTGAGCACGGGCACCCCGTACATGCTGCTGGAGAACGTCTGTTACCGCCGCGACGTGATGGCCGCGCTGCAGATGGTGCGCCAGGGCCTGTTCGGCGAGCTGGTGCATCTGCAGGCCGGCTACCAGCATGACCTGCGCGGGGTGAAGTTCAATTCCGGCGACCCGAACCAGCCCTACGACAGCGGCGTGGAATTCGGCCCCAAGGGCTGGAGCGAAGCACGCTGGCGCACCGAGCATTCGGTGGAACGCAACGGCGAGCTGTACCCCAGCCACGGCATCGGCCCGTGCGCGATGTATACCGGCATCAACCGTGGCAACCGCTTCACCCATATCAATGCCTTCGCGACCAAGGCGCGTGGCCTGCACGAGTACACCGTTGCCAAGAGTGGTGGCACCACCCACCCCAGCACCAAGGTGAAGTTCAAGCTGGGCGACATCGTCACCACCACGCTGGCCTGCGAGAACGGTGAGACCATCCTGCTGCAGCACGACACTTCGCTGCCGCGCCCGTACTCGATGGGCTTCCGCGTGCAGGGCACCAAGGGCCTGTGGATGGACGTGAACCATTCGATCCACATCGAAGGCCGCAGCCCGCCGCACCAGTGGGAAGAGTTCAAGAAGTACCAGGACGAGTACGAGCACCCGCTGTGGAAGCAGAACGCCGACACCGCCGCGAGTGCAGGGCATGGTGGCATGGACTGGTTCGTCATCCATGCCTTTGTGGAGGCATTGAAGGCCAAGGCGCCGGTGCCGATCGACATCTACGACGCGGTGACCTGGAGTGCCATTACACCGTTGAGCGAGCAGTCGATCGCCAACAGCTTCCAGACCCTGGAGTTCCCGGACTTTACTGCCGGCGCGTGGAAGCAGCGCAAGCCGATCTTTGCGTTTGATGGGAAGTACTGAGATTTACCCCTTCCATGCGGTGACGGAAACGCCGGGCGATGCCCGGCGTTTCTGTTTCCGGGGCATTCGCCTTATAGAGCCGAGCCCACGCTTGGCTGCATTTCCGACACGCCCCCCCCGCATCAGAAAGTTCTGAAATTCGACTCATTCCACAGTTTTTTGACTTGAATGTGTAAACCACATCGGAGATAACGTCCCCATGCGGCCACGTCGCATTCCGGACCAGGGACGATCCGAAGCATGACGTGAGGAGGCTGCTGCCCCACGTTCTCGTTCCCGCCGGCGCTGTGTCCGTCCAGGAAGGAGAACAGGGATGTTGAAGGCAAACTCTGGCACTTCGCTCATCAGTCTGGCGCTGTTCGTGTTGGCGTGCTCGACGTCCAGCGTGCAGGCACAGGAGATCGAGAAGAAATGGGAAAGCTACTTCTCGATGGGAGAGCCCCGTTCCACGGAGGCGGCTGTCCAGAAAGACATACGGGCCTTCTTCGCCGAGTATGAGGTCGATAAGCCTTTCGTTTGGGAGGTCAAGCGCCAGAGGGCCCTTCCTAACAAGACGATCTATGACTATCGCGTCAAGCCCGAGAAGATCGTCACCACGGATTGGGTGTATGAGCAGAACCATCAGAAGTACGCCACGGAGGATGCCGTCCGCAGCATGTTCCTGTCGAAGAATGCGAGCGATCCGCGGTGCGCTGCCACCGTCATGACTGAGGAAGCCTGGGAGGAGGTTGGCGGGCTTGGAGTGGGAGATGACGGCAGCGTCATCAACGAAACCAAGCGCTATAAATTCGTCAAAAACAGTTACTACGAGGGGACCAAGGCCTGCTCGGAGCTGGTCTTTTGGGAACACGCCTATCGGAGTAGAACCGCAAAATGCATGAATCGCCCCATGATGATGTGGGACGATAACCTGGGCATGTGCGCCTTGGCCCAGCAGGACGAGCCAAACATGGCAATGCTGCTGGCGTACTGGACTTCTCCTCTGCCGCCGCAGGAGTGCAAAGTCGGTAATCCGTGCGACCCCACCACCGGCGACAAGTCTCAGCCGGAAGCGGACCTTGATTTCGGGTGGGTCCGCTTCGATCGCCAGTATCATTCCTTGACCGGCACCAGCGGCGGAGCCATGGGCCAAGGATGGACGCACTCCCACAACATTCGCCTGACGCTCGGCGTTGACGACACGGACTTTCCACCGAGTTCGGAAGTCCAGGTGGGTTTGATTGACGCTGAGGGTGGCCAGCTGGCCTTCAAGAAGGTGTGAGCGGTGTATGAGGCAATGGATGGCAGTGGGGACCGCGTGGCTCAACAGGGGAGCCTATGGTTGTTGTCGCGGGCTCAGGAGCGCATTCAGTTCGATGCCGGCGGCCTGATGCAGCGCCGCGATTTCGAAGACGGAACCTCGCTAACCTATGCACACGACAGCCGTGGCCGCCTGCTCAGCATCACCCATTCAACCGGCCGGTGCGTGGACGTCCAGTATCTCGCACCGGGTGACGATTCGCTGATCTCGGCCCTGGTGATCGCCGGCCAGCCCGTGGTGAGCTACGCCTATTCCCCGACCGGGGAATTGATCAGTGCGACCTACGCAGACGGTGCCAGCCGCACGTATCACTATGAGGACGCCCGCTTCCCGGGCTACCTGACCGGCATTACCGCCGAGGGCAACCAGCGTTACAGCTGGTACGGCTACGACGCCAAGGGGCGGGTCACCTGCAGCCGCCATTCCGGCGATTGCAGTCAGGCCGACGTGGGCATTGATGGCGTGCGCCTGGAGTACACCCTGGCAGGCACCACGATCGTCACCGACGCACTGGGCAAGCAGAGTACCTACGCATTGACCGCCAGCGGCGCCAGTGGCCTTCCGCGCAAGGTCAACGGCGTCACCGAGAGCAACGGCAGCATCAATCGCACCTATCTGCCCGAGGGCACTGATTTCCGGCGCCGGCTGCAGTCGGTGACCGATCGCCGAGGCGTTGTCACCCAGTATGCCTATTCCGAGGCCAGCGATGCTGCCGCAGGCGCCATCAGCGTGACCACCACCACTGAAGCGGCCGGTACTCCGGACCAGCGCGTCAGCGAAACGCGAGTGGCTCTGGACAGCAATCGGCTGGTGCAACAGACCGTCGGCAACCGTGAGATCCGCATCGTGCGCAATGGACGCCTCCAGCCGACCACCATCGCCGTGCGCGACATGGTGACCGGTGACACCCGCGTCACCACGCAGACCTACTGTGAGGCAGAGGGCCCGGAGTGCCCGCTGATGGGACTGCTGCGTAGCGTGGATGGCCCGCGTAGTGATGTGGCGGATGTCTCCACCTATGCCTACTACACCGCGGATGACGCGGGATGCGCGGCCAATGGTGCCTGCAGCTATCGCAAGGGCGACCTGCGCAGCGTGACCAATGCGCTGGGCCAGACGGTCGAGACCTTGGCCTACGACGCGTTCGGGCGGCCGTTGTCGGTCAAGGACGCCAACGGCGTGGTGACTGATTACACCTACCATCCCCGCGGCTGGCCGACCTCGATCACCGTGCGCGGTGCCACCACAGCCGAGGACCGGGCTACCCAGATCAGCTACTGGCCGACCGGCCAGGTGCAACAGGTCACCGAGCCTGACGGCAGCAGCGTTACCTATGTCTACGACGCCGCGCAGCGGCTGACGGACATCGCCGACAGCGCTGGCAACACCATCCACTACACGCTGGACAATGCCGGCAATCGCCTCAAGGAAGACACGCTCGATGCAGGCGGGACGCTGCGCCGTACCCTGGCACGGACGTTCAACACGCTCGGCCAGCTGACCGCACTGAAGGACGCGAGCAATCACGCCACCGGCTTTGCCTACGATGCCAACGGCAACCCGCAGACCGTGACCGACGCCCTGCAGCGCGTGACCAGCCAGCAGTACGATCCGCTCAACCGACTGGCGCAGACCCTGCAGGATGTCGGCGGCGTGGCGGCGGAGATCCGC
>NZ_JCAFRI010000035.1:0-28540 GCF_059367915.1 Stenotrophomonas sp. YJH_SMC_19 | reverse complement strand
TGCTCGACTATGGACGGTCAAACGGGCATTTTTATGGTGGTTCATCCGGGCTCTTTGGGGTCTGGAGAGGTGTGGTAACCACCATTTTCCAAAGATGTCCCGGATGAACAACGTACAGAGAGATCACAGTTAGTCGACTGCTTTTCGTTCGGAGCGGGCAGAAACCGCGCTGCGCGCGATAGTCGACTAACAGTCGACTCTACCCGGGGCGATCCTGGCAACGGCCTGGAACCTGATCCAGCGCGCGATATACCCGCTCCGCCGCATCGAACACATTGCCCGGTGCGAACTGCTCCCCCAGGTAGTGCAGTGACTGCCGGCGCAACTGCGGCGATCGGTCCTCCCCGTCACTGCCCAGCAGCACCTGCTGGAACTCGATCAGGTCCTGCAGAATGCGCCAGTGCCGGTACCAGGCGATCCAGCGCGGATCACCGCGGTCGCTGCCGTAGCCCTCCTCGAACCCCAGTGGATTCTCGCGACCCCAGCGCCCGCCAACAGCGGCACCGATGAACATCAGGTCACGCTCGCGCGGGGCCAGTGACAGACCATCCCAATCGATCAGGTGCAGGCCCCCGTCATTGCCCATCAGCAGGTTGCCGGCATGCAGATCGGTGTGGCACAGATGCAGGTCTACCGGCGCGTCCTGCAACGCCGCTAGCAGCTCCCGTGCCTGCGCATGCAGCGCCGCGATGCGCGCATGCTGCTGGTCCCATACCGAAACGAATGCGCGGCCCAGCCCGTCCTTCGCGGCCGCCAGGCCCTCGCCGGCCAACCATTGCCCGACGGTCTCCAGCGCCGCGGTTTCCAGCCGTACGATCGGCAGTGCCTGCTGCAGTTCCGCCGGCAACTGCGCGCCATGCAGGCGCCGCAGCACCTCCCCCAGCCGTTTCCACTGCGTGCGGCTCAACGCCGCCTCGAACCCGGACTGGCCTTCCACATACGGGAACAGGGTGAACTGCAATCCCCAGCGCTGCACAGACGCACCACCGGTCAACGCCGGCCACGGCGCGACGATCTCATCGATACCCAGCGTGCCGCGCATCCAATGCAGGCTGTCCCACACCGCTGGGGCGACCTGGTAGGTACGGCATTTCAACCACCACTGCCCGTGCCGCGCATCGACGCGATACACGCTGGCATTGGCGTCGGCGCCCACCGGGCGTGGCACCACGGCGGTGGGGGTGATGCCATAGGATTGTTGCAGGACTTCGCCGAGATGCTGCGCCGAAGCGAATGACATGGATGCAAGCAGAAAGTGTTACCTGCCACCACTATCGCAGATGCGTTCGCCGCGGCACAGACATGTCCGTCACAACATCGCTTCAGCACCACCAGGGAACTAGCCTGCGATGCGCCGCATCACCGTCTCCAGCGGGCCGCGTGCGAACTGCCACGACCATAGCCAGGCCGCGCCCGTCGCCAGCATCAGGAACAGCAGCGCCCACAGCAGCACCGATGCGAGCGACGCGCTGCCATCGAGCAGGCCCAGGCTTTCCAGCGTGCCCATGCCCAGCAGGATGTGGCCCACATACAGGGTCAGGGTCATGCGTCCGGCCGCGGTGAACGGCTCCAACCAGTCACCCGGTCGCACACGCGCCAGCCACAGGCAGGCGGCGATGACACTGCAGGCCGCACCCGCGCCCGTAAGCACATAAGCCGGTCCCGGCGGCATCGGCTGCGTTCCCAGCCACACCTGCCAGGACGTTCCCTGCGCAAGCTGCTGCACGCCATGTCCAGCCCCGATCAGCAGCAGCCCCAGCACCAGCAATGCATGCTGTACCCGCGGCTGCGACAACTGAAGCCGTGCCAGAAGCATCCCCAGCAGGAAGAAGCACAGCCACGGCATCAACGGGTGGAAGCCATTGAACAGCAGGTTGCGGGCCGCGCCCGGCCATTGCCACAGGCCGGCATATTCCAGCGTCTGCCAGTTCCAGCCTTCGCTGTAGTTCAAGTGCAGCAGCGCCCAGAACGAACAGGCGGCAATGGCCACGATGCTGGTCAGCAGCACGCGCGGCGAGGCACGCAGCCACACCACGGCCAGCGCGAAATACACCGCGTAGTAGTGCAGGATGTCGGCCGGGAACAGGCTCAGGTTGAGCAGGCCCAGCGCCAGCAGGAACAGCGCGCGCCTCATGGTCTGCACGCTGGCGGGCCACCACCCTTGCCGCTGCGTGGCCAACACCAGGCCCAAGCCAGCCAGCGTAACGAACGTCGCCGAAGCCTTGCCTTCCAGAAAGTGGAAGAAGCCTGCCAACCATCCGGCGCCCTCTGCCGGCACGGCCATCGCCAGGCGGAAGTTGACCAGCACCATGCCGGCCAAGGCCAGGTAGCGCGCCAGATCAAGGCCGTGCAATCGCCGGTCAACGGCACTCATGCGCGCGCCCCGAGCAGCAGCGCGAGCAGGCCAAGATCCAGCGATGCCTCATCGCCTTCACCGGCTTCGCCCAGCCCCCGACGCAGTGCATCGCTTTCAATGGCATCCAGCAGCACCTGCGCCTGCAATGCGGGGGCCAACACGGGACGCCGGCGTTCGCGCTGTGCCACCTGCTGCAGCGCTTCGGCCAGGGCCGCCTGCAACTGCCTGCGATTGGCCGCAAATGCCTCGGCTACGGCCGGATTGCGTGCGCTCTCGGCCAGCACTTCGACGGCGAGCGTCGCCCATTCCGGCTGCCGGCACAGTGCGTGGAAGTCCCGAAGGAAAGCCAGCACCTGTGCGCGCTCGCCTTCGGACGCGGCCAGTCGCTGCAGCAACGGTGCCAGCTCTTCGCTCTCAGCCACCGCCACGGCAAGGATGATCGCTTCCTTGCCCGGGAAGTGGTTGTAGAGATTGCCCAGGCTGACACCGGCCGCCTGCGCGATGTCACGCATGCTGGTCTGGTGGAATCCCTTCGCGAGGAAGCACTGCAGGGCGGCCTGCAGGATCTGCGCGATGCGTTGCTCGTTGCGGTCGGCTCGGCTCATGGCGCGAATAGTGAACGAACGTTCGTCCAATTAAAAGGCAACAACCCGACCACCATCGGGCTTCGTTCAGCCAGCCTTGACCTCAACCGCTGTTGAGGCCCGATGCTGCCCGGCCCGCCCAACGCTCAACCCGGAGTTCCTGCATGCCACGGATGATCGCCACCCTGCTCGACAGCCGCGTGCTGTGGTTCCTCGCCCGGCTGCTGCTGGCCGTGGTGTTCCTGTCCTCGGGCCTGGCCAAGCTGCTGGCGTGGGACAACAGCGTGGCCGAAATGCAGGCCGCCGGGCTGCAACCGCCTGTGCTGTTCAACCTCGCCAGCGCCGTGGTGCTGCTGGGCGGCGCACTGTGCCTGCTGCTTGATCGCCTGCTCTGGCTGGGCAGCGGCGCGCTGGCAGTGTTCATGCTGCTGACCATCGTCGTCGTGCATACCTTCTGGACCAAGCACGGCGCGGAACAGCAGCTGGCCCTGTTCTTCGCGCTGGAACATCTGAGCGTGGTGGGTGGCCTGATCTGCGCGGCCATCGCCAGCCAGGCGCGGGCTCAGAAGAATTCGTCAAGCAACCGGTAGAACGCCAGCCGTCGTTCGTCGGCAACCATGCCGTAGCGCTGGAACAACGGCGCCACCCAACGCGTGTCGCCGAAGTTGTGGACCAGGCTGCGCGCGGCCAGCGCCAGGTCCTGGTAGCGGTCGGCAACACCCAGTCGCCCACAGTCGATGAAACCGCTGAAACGCCCCTCGACCACCATCAGGTTCGGCAGGCAGGCATCGCCATGGCTGACCACCAGGTCTTCATGATCGGGCCGGGTGCTGCACAGTTCAGCGAAGACCTGCTGCGGACTCTGGCCCAGGCGTTCGTCATCGAAGTCATCTGCATCCACCAACCCCGCCTCGACCCGTGCCTGCGCGGCTTGCAGTCGCAAGTGCAGTCGCTGGTCAAACGGACAGGCTGCCAGCGGCAACGCATGCAGCCCGCGCAGCGCGTCGGCCAGCAGTTCCACCAGCTGCTGCGGCGCGAGTTCCGGCGACGAAGCCAGGTCGCGGCCGGGCAGCGCGCTCATCAGCAACCAGCGCCGGCCCGCTTCTTCGGCGGTGGCAATTACCGTTGGTACCGGTTGTCCCTGTTCCTGCAGCCAGCGCAGGCGCGCGATCTCATCACCGAGCTCACTGAAGGCGTCGATCACTTCCGACTTCACGAAGGCATCGGCCTGCCCCGGCCGTTGCACACGGGCTACATCCGCGCGCGACACGCCGATCGACTGCCGCTCGATGCGCGCATCGGCCAACGTTTCCTGCCATGCCCACGGTAGCGGCATGCCATCAGCGAAGGGATCAGGTGCTTCCATGCCGGGGTGTTCCTGTTGCCGGTGACCCCACCGATTTTCGCTCACCCTGCACGAACCGCGGCCAACAGCAGCGCGGAAAGGTACATGCCCACGCCGAACACGCTGTGCGCCACCAGGCTGCGCAGGCGTGCCTTGCCCGGCGCCGGGGTCTTCGAAGCGGCAATGCCGGCACCCATGCCCGGCTGCAGGATGAAGAACGGCGCGGCAACACTGAGAATGCCGAAGGCCAGCGCCGGCCACAGGGTGGGTGCCTGCACCCAATCGCTCCCTGCCACGGCCAGCAACAACGCCGCGAAAACCACCCCGATCACGTAATGCGCGGTCCAGCCCAGCGCGCGCTCGCCACTGACCGCTGCCGCGCGGCCGATGCCGTCGTGGCGGAAGCGCCCGCGCGGCAGGTGCCCCAGCCAACGGCCCACCATCGCAAAATCCAACGAGGGAATGCCGAACAGCCGCCGCTGCACCACCGCCCACAGGTCCATTACTGCGGTCGCTCCCACGCCGACTACCACCGCATCCATCACGAATGTTGCCTGGCCAGACATATCGCAAACCTTCAATTATTTGCTTGAATGATAGAGCGATGCTAGCGTGCCGCGCATGAACGCTGCAACAGAGCCACCACCCTCACCGCTTGAGGCCTTGGCCGAGATCGCCCGCACGCTCGGCCATGCCCATCGCCTGGCCCTGCTGGAGCACATCGCCCAGGGCGAGCGCGCCGTGGAACGCCTGGCCGAACTGACCGGCCTGTCTGTGGCCAATACCTCCCAGCATCTGCAGCAGCTGCGCCGTGCCGGCCTGGTACAGACCCGCCGTGACGGCAAGCGCATCCTCTATCGCAGCGGTGATGGCCCGCTGGGCAACCTGCTGGCCGCACTGCGCGACTATGCCGACCACCAGCGCAGCGAAATGCACGGCGTGATCCACGACAGCCTGCAGCGCCGCGATGCGCTGGAAGGACTGACCGTGGAGCAGCTGCTGGAACAACGCAGCAGCGTGGTGCTGCTGGATGTGCGGCCGCGCGAGGAATTCGATCTGGGCCACCTGCCCGGCGCGCTGAACATTCCCGTTACGGAACTGCGTGCACGGATGGACGAACTGCCGCGTGCCGTCCACATTGTCGCGTACTGCCGCGGCCCCTACTGCGTGCTGTCCAACGATGCGGTGGCGATGCTGCGCGAGGCCGGACTGACCGCGCAGCGGCTCGCCGCCGGTTACCCCGAATGGAAGGCCGCCGGCCTGCAGGTGGACCTGCCCCGGCACTGAGCGAGACACCGGTCATGGATGATGTGTTTGCCCCGTTGATCGATGCGACCTGGCGCGGCGTGTTCTCCGGGCAGCGCACGCTGCGGGACGATCCACAGCTGCAGTTGGCGTGCAGCGATGATTTCGACGAGGGCGAGGACGGCATGCTGCTGCAGCCGGTCGTGGGCCCCGCTCGCGCACTGTTGCGCCCTGCCCTGGCGGCTCGCCTGCACCTGCACGCGCAACTGCACTGGACGCTGGCACAGCTGCAACAGCGCCTGCAGCAGCTCGGCCAGCGCACGCATGGTGCGGATCGTGTCTTCTACTTCCCTGCCGCAGAACTTGCGGCCCTGGCCGCGCGCCCTGCACCACCACTTATCCGCCGTCTCGACCCGGCCGACGCAGCCGCGTTCGAGGTGTTCCAGGCCAACGCCAGCGAAGAGGATCTCGATGCCGCCTGGGTCGAGCTGGACCACTGGCAGGTGTTCGGTGCCTTCGATGGCGAGCGGCTGGTTGCCGCGGGAAGCATGTACCCGTGGAGCCTGAATCCAGCCCTGGCCGACATGGGCGTGCTGACCCTGCCCGAGGCCCGCGGTCGCGGGCACGCGCGCCAGCTGGTACACGCCATGGCCGTGTCCGCGCAGGCGGCAGGGCTGCAGCCTCAGTACCGTTGCCAGCTCGACAACACCGCCTCGATCATTACCGCCGAGCGCAGCGGCCTGCGCGCGTTCGCCGACTGGGACACCATTCTGGCTGCCGACTGAGGCCGCCGCAGTACAACAAGGAAGCAACATGAAATTGATGGTCATCGGCGCCAGCAGGGGCCTGGGTCGGGCGTTCGTGGAAGGCCTGTGCAGTGCGGGCGACACCGTCATCGGCGTTTCGCGCAGCCGTCCGCGCGACCTTGAATGCCCCGAGGGTGTCACCCTGCAGTGGATCGAGGCCGATCTGTCCCAACCCACCCTGGCTGCCAATCACATCGCAGCGCAGGCACCGGCCGATCTGGATGTGCTGATCCACAACCTGGGCATCTGGGAAGAGACCGCCTTCAGCGACGAGTACGCCTTCCTCGACGAGAGCGATACCGCGCTCACCCGGCTGGTCGACGTCAACATCACCGCGACTCTGGTGCTGCTGCAGCGCCTGCTGCCGCAGGTGCTGGGCGCGCCACGCCCACAGCTGGTGCTGACCGGCTCGACCTCGGCACTGCCGCGCAGCGGCCGCCCGGAAGTGGCGTTCGGTGCATCCAAGTTCGCACTCAACGGCATCGCCGATGCACTGCGTGAGGGTTTCCGCGATCGGCGCTTGGCGGTGACCAGCCTGCAGTTGGGCTACCTCAACACCGACGATGCGCTGTCGGTGCCGGTGGCAGAGGCCGCAGGGCGCGGCGACGGTGAACTGGTGCCGGTGCACGACGTCGTTGCGATGGTGCGCGCGCTGCTGCAGTTGTCACCGTCCGGCTTCGTGCGCGAACTGGTGCTGCCGGCCATCGCCGACCCGCGCTACTGACTACCCCTGCTCAGGCCAGGCTCGACCTCTTCGCGCAACAGGTACCCAAGCACGATGGCGGTCAGCACGGTTGCCATCGACAGGACAAACAGCTGGCCACGGACGGCCTCCATGTATGCCTGGGCAAGCGCCGTTCTCGAAACGCCGGGCAATGCCTCCACCGCTCCGCCAAGGTCGCCCATGGACAGCCTGTGCACGGCGGCACGGGCCACGACGCCGGCCTCCAGCATCATGTCCCCGCCAATCCGGGCCGAGAGCATGATGCCGACAAGCGCGAGGGCAATGGAATCGCCTGCCAGTCGCATCGCATTGAAGATGCCAGCGGCCATGCCGGCCTGCTCCTTGCCGACCACGCTGACCGCCAGGCCATCCATGATCCCCCAGGGAAGGCCGATGCCGATTCCGATGACCAGCATCGGCATCCAGCGCACCGACGGGAACTGGAACACCTGCGCCAGCCATGCCAGCCCAAGCGCACCGATCAGCAGGCCCGCACAGCACAGCGTCCGCGCCGGAATCCAGCGCAGCAGGTAGCCGGCAACCAGGGGAACAACCAGCAAGGGTGCAGACAGCGCTGCCATCGCCAGTCCAGCCTCGGTGGGTCGCAGTCCTTCAACACCGATGAAGCCAGCCGGCAGCACGACCAGAAGGACGACGTAGGAGAACGCAGGGGCAGCGGCCAGAATCTGCACGCCAACAAAACGCCGGTTGCGGAACAGCCCGAGATCCAGCAGCGGTGTTCGATGGGAGCGCTCAACGGCAATGAACACGCCCAGCAGCACCACCGAGAGCGCCAGCAGTACCAGCGTCTGCGGATGCAGCAGGCCACGTTCCGGCACCACGATCATGGCGTAGGTGAGTGAGCCCAGCGCCAGCATGAAGGTGATGGCCCCCAGCCAATCCAGGCGTGGCGAACCGGCGTTTCTCGATTCGGCGGATGACAGGGCGACCAGCGGTACGGTCAGGGCCGCCAGCAACGCAGGCAGGAAGAACACCCATTCCCAGCCCAGCGCATCGATCAACCCGCCCGCCAGCAGCGGACCGCCTGCGGCCCCTGCACCAAAAGTGGTGCCGATCAGGCTGAACACCCTTGCCCGCGCCTGGCCGTCGAACACCTGCGCCAGCGACGCCATCGCGCCGGCAAACGCTGCCGACGCCGCCATCCCCTGAAGCAGTCTCAGGACATTGATCCACGCCACATCGGGCATCAAGGGAATCAGGCCGGTGACGAGTGCAAACAACGCGCCGCCCAGAATCCAGATCCGGCGCCTGCCATGCAGATCGGCCAGTCCACCGGCCACCAGCGTGGTGCAGCCGTAGGTCAACAGATAGGCGTTGATGATCCAGGACAACGCCGCAGGGGAACCGCCCAGCGCGTCCCGGATGGCAAGAATGCCCACGGCAGGGCTGGCAATGCTCAAGGGAATGGTGAGCGCCGTCAGACAGCCTGCCAGCACCACGCCAAAGCGTGATGATCCGGCCGTCTCAGCAGAGGCAACAGACATGTCGATGAAACTCGAGCGTGGCCAAGCGCCACCGCATTGATGCTATCGACGACGCTATTGCGTAAGAATCCGTCATTCGCTCCATGCTTTAATGACAACAACGTCATCAATGGTCACGTCATGGACAGCTTTGCCGGTCTCAGCCTCTTCGTTCTGGTCGCCGAGGCACGCAGCTTCGCGGCCGCAGCACGACAGCGTGGCATCACCCCTTCGGCCGCAAGCAAGACCATCGCCCGGCTGGAAGAGCGCCTGGGCGCCCGCCTGCTGAATCGCAATACCCGCAGCGTCAGCCTGACTGCCGAAGGCGAGCAGTTCCTTGAACGCTGCCGCCGCATCATGATCGAGGTCGCCGCGGCAGAACGCGAACTGACCGATGCCCACGCCGCGCCCAGCGGTCGTCTGAAGGTCAGTCTTCCACTCGCCAGCGGTCTGATGCTGCCGGTGCTTTCGGCGTTTGCGCAGCGCTTCCCCGCCATCGAACTCGACCTGCACTTCAGCGACCGCATGGTCGATGTCATCGAGGAAGGCTTCGATGCCGTCGTCCGCACAGGCAGCCCCGCCGACTCCCGGCTGCACGGCCGCAACCTCGGCAGTACCCGGTTGTTGTGTGTGGGCGCGCCTGCCTACTTCGCCAGACGCGGTACGCCGCAGCACCCGGATGACCTGAGCGGCCACGCATGCCTTCTCCATCGCTTTCCCGGCACCGGCCTGATCGAACGCTGGCCACTGCCCGCACGTGAGGGAGGCGCTGAAACCCGGCTGACTGCCGCAATGACCGCCAATCATCTTGAGACGATCCTGCACATGGCCATCGATGGCCATGGCATTGCGTGCCTGCCCGACTTCGCCACGCGTGATGCGCTGGACCGCGGTTCGCTCGTCAGCGTTCTGGACCCATGGAGCACCGAGCGAAGCACCTTCTGGGCCCTCTGGCCAAGCCATCGCCATCAGCAGCCGCGTGTTCGGGTGTTTGTCGATTTCATGGCCGAACACCTCCTTCCCGGAAACGACCGCTGCAATTGAACCTGCGCTCTGCTGCGACTACGCTGCTCGTCACTGGCCGTCGGTCACAGGCGGGAACCTGCTATGGATGCGCTTTCACGGGTTTCGGCCCAGGTCCTGGACAGCGCCCTGCCCAGCCTGCCGCTGTACCTGCTGCAGGCCACGGCGGTGATCGGCATGATCGGCGTGCTGCTGATCGCCACCCGCCGCGCCGGCCACGCCATTGAAGGCCGCCGCCTGTATGTGGGCGTGGCGCTGGGCCTGATCTACCTGTTCAATTCCTGGTTCGTGGCCCGCTACAGCCAGGGCGTGGTCAAGCTCCACCTGGGTTTCGACATCCTGCTGGTCAGCGGCCTGCTCGGCGGCTGGCGCGGTGGCCTGGCCTGCCTGGGCGCCAGCCTGCTGGCCCGCTACCAGTTCGCCGGCACCCAGTATTTCCTGCCTGCCGGCCTCGAGGCCACGCTGCAGATGCTGGCCGGCGTCTGGCTGCGCAGGCGCCTGCACCCGCGCATGCTCAATGAACTCTCGCTGCGCCTGATCCTGCAGGCCTGGGGCGTTCGTATCGTCGTCACTGCGTTGGGCCTGGCACTGGGGGTAGCAATCATCGGCGCCCATCAGCTGCCCGTGGAGGAGTTGGCAATCCAGCGCCTGCTGGCACTGCCACTATCACTGCTGATGCTCGGCGCGGTGTTCGCACTGGTCTACAACGATGCGCAGATCGATGCACAACGCCAGCGCGAACAGGCCTGGCTGCGCATCGATCCGATCAGTGGCCTGCCCAACATGCGTGCGCTCGGCGAACGCCTGCAGCATTACTGGCGCGACAACGACGGCATCGGCAAGGCCTGCCTGATCGTGGCCGAGATGGGCAACCTGCGCGATCTGCGCCTGCGCTATGGTCCGCTGCAGGACAACGGTATCTGGCAGCGCGACAGCACCGAAGAAGTACATCGGCTGCTGCCCTCGCTGCCGGCCACGCAACTGGAGATCTACCAGTTCGGCGATGCCGCGCTGGCGATCCTGGTGCGCGACCTGGCCTTGTCCGATCTGCGCACGCAACCGCAGATCACCGAGCTGGCCAGCAACCTGGCCGAGCAGGTCGGCCGCGATTGGCCCGGTTTCCGGCCGCTGTTCCGCTGTGCAGTAGTCGAATTGAAGCCCCCCGTAGATGCCGACGAAGGACATCTTCCGTTCCGTGCGATCACCGTTGCACTGAGTGCGATCGAATCCGGCGTCGTGTTCTTCGACGACCCGATCCAGCGCGACAGCGAGATCGACGCCCTGATCGAAGTCGCCCTCGAACGCTGGCTGCAGCAGGGCGACGCACCGCTGTGCTACCAGCCCAAGCATCGTCTGCAGGATCGCCAACTGGTCGGCGCCGAAGCACTGCTGCGCATGCGCGACGGCGAGGGCCGGCTGATCGCGCCGATGCGGGTGATCTCGCTGCTGCGCCGGCAGGGGCGGCTGGCTGAACTGGAATGGGCCACGCTGCAATCGGCCATCCACTTTCTGCAGCAGTGCCGACGCGATGGCACGCAGCTGAAGATCGCCGTGAACGTTTCGGCCGAGTCACTGCGCCTGCCCGACTTCGGCCTGCGCCTGCAGGAACTGCTGGCACTGCACGATGTGCCCGGCGTGATGCTGCGCCTGGAGATCGTCGAATGGACCGAGATCGTCGAGCGCGACGTGGTCGATGCCAACATCGCACAGCTGCTGGCGGCGGAGGTCACCCTGTCACTGGATGATTTCGGTGCCGGCTATTCAACCCTGATCCTGCTCTCGCAGCTGGCCATCGCCGAGGTGAAGATCGAGCAGGCACTGATCGCCACGCTGTCCGACGCCAAGTCGCAGTCGATCGTGCGCTTCATCGTCGAAGTCGCGCACCGCTGCGGTGCGATCGTGGTGGCCGAAGGTACCGAAACCCTGGCGCAGGAGCAGCAGCTGCGCGCACTGGGCGTGGATGTCGGCCAGGGTTATCTGTATTCGGCAGCGCTGCCGGCCGACGAATTCCGCCGCTTCGCCGCCAGCTAGACCGCGTAGAAACCCAGGAACATCGCCACCGCCGATTCGGCCACGCGTGCACGCTCCTGTGCGTTCAACGGTGCCTGCCCCATCGTCACCTGTGGCCAGAATGCAAAGCTCTTCACCAGCCCGTGCAACTGGTGGCCGGCGAACTCCGGATCGACCTCGCGCAACCGGCCATCGGCGATTGCTGCACGGATCCATGCGCTCTCGCCACTTTCCTTCTCGCCCATGCGGCAGACGATGGCCTGCGCCCGCTCCGGTGAATGGATGATCTCGGCCATCGCCACCCGCGCCAGGTCGATGAAGTTGGCATCGCTGAGCAGTTCCAGCTTCTGTCCCAGCAACTGCAGCAGCTGCGCCTGCAGCGGCTGGTCGGCGCGGTACGGCAATGCATCGCTGGCCACGCTGCGTTCCCACAGTTCCTCCAGGATCATCGAGAACAACGCTTCCTTGCTCGGGAAGTGGTTGTAGACGGTGCGCTTGGAGACCCCGGCTGCCTCTGCAATGCGGTCCATGCTGGTCGCCTCGTAGCCCGATGCACGGAATTCCTCCACCGCCGCGCGCACGATGGCTTCGCGTTTGCGGTCGGTCAGGCGTTGCGGGGCACGGGGCATGGCGGGAACCGGATAACTGAACGGATGCTTCCATTTTACACTCGGCAGTGTACTTTTGGAAAACCCGAAACTACACTGTGCAGTGTACTCAGCGGACGTCACCCATGAAGCGCCTGCTCCTTGTCCTCCTGCTTGGAATCCTCGCCGTGACCGCCTACACCTTCTGCAAGTCCTGGTCCCTCCCCGACTTCCCCGAGTCGCCGCAGTACCGTGATGGCAAGTTCCGCAATGCCCTGCCCCGTCCAGCGATGGGCCTGCGCGACGGCCTGGAGATCTGGTGGACGTTCCTCTTCAACAAACCCAAGGGCACCGTGCCCGCGCACCCGATTCCAGTGCAGCCGCTGGACCGCGCCACACTGGACGCCGCGCCGGACCGCAGCCTGTTCCGGCTGGGGCACTCTACGATCCTGCTGAAGCTGCGCGGCCAGTACTGGCTGACCGACCCGGTGTTCTCCGAGCGCGCCTCGCCGGTGCAGTGGATGGGCCCGGCCCGCTTCCATGCGCCGCCGATCAGCATCGACGATCTGCCGCCGATCGCCGGCGTGATCCTCTCGCACAACCACTACGACCACCTCGACCACGCAGCGGTGATGCAGCTGGCCGGCAAGACCGCGCGCTTCATTGCACCGCTCGGCGTCGGCGACCAGCTGATCGCCTGGGGCGTGGACGCCAGCAAGGTCGAACAGCTGGACTGGTGGCAATCGACCGAGGCCAATGGCCTGCGCCTGACCGCCACCCCCGGCCAGCATTTCTCCGGCCGCGGACTGGGCGACAGTGATCGCAGCCTGTGGGCGTCATGGGTGATCCAGGACGATGATTTCCGCATTTTCTTCAGCGGTGACACCGGCTACTTCGATGGCTTCAAGGCCATCGGCGAAAAATACGGTCCGTTCGACCTGACCATGATCGAGACCGGTGCCTACGATCCGCGCTGGGCGTTCGTGCACATGCAGCCGGAACAGACGCTGCAGGCGCACCTGGACCTGCGCGGCAAGTGGCTGCTGCCGATCCACAATGGCACCTTCGATCTGGCCCTGCACGCATGGCAGCAGCCGTTCGAACGCATCACGGCATTGGCGGCCGCAAAGAATGTGCCGGTGGCCACGCCGATGATGGGCGAAGCACTGGACATGCAGGCGCCGCAGGCGGGTACGCGATGGTGGGAGACGGTGGAGCTGTAATGCGATGGGCTCCGATTCTGGCCGCTGCTACGTCTTCGGGTGAAGCCTGCGCCCTTCCCGGGCCAGATTGATCTGCAGCGCAGCGGCGGCGAGCTCGGTCATTTCCGTCGTGACTTTCCCGCTGCCGCGCGCTCGCAGCCAACCGAGAATGTCGACCAGATGCCAGATCGAGGTCGAGCCGTCATGCACGGGGGACGGAAACGACTGCGGGTTGGCCAGCATGAGCTTCCGCATGTTCTGGCGCGACATTCCGAGCAGGTCTGCGACGTCAGTGAGCCCCACCAGATCGGGGCTCACTTCAACCAGTTCGGCACCGGGCACGGCCCGCTGCACATCGTCCAGCGCCGAACGCAGGGCAGCCCCTGCGCTGTCTGCTTCGCGGCAGAACGCCAGGGCCAGCCGTCCCGGCAGCCCAAGGCCCACAAGCGCGTCGTCACAGCCGCCTTCGGCCAGGCGCTGCTCGAGGACGCCGATTTCATTGCCTGTGTCCGGCAAGCGGTACTTCAGGGTGAAGTTGAATTCCATGATTGACCCCTTCGCTTCTGACGAAGCCTGATCTCATTGCTCACGACTGCAGTTCTCGACCACACGCCGCAAGGCCCTTGCATGATGGCTGCCGCTTCGCGGCGTGCTCCAGACGCTCACGATGCAGAACTCCCCGCATCGGCAATCGGTGTCGTTGTAAGGGCAATACATCCGGCCCCACGCATGGCCGCACGCCATACGGAGCCTCCACCCACGGTCCTCCGCGAACTGCAACGCCGCTTCGATGTCCTTGTCTGGATGACGCGCTCGAGACATTCCTTGTTCTCCATAGTCTGCACACGGCTCACGTAAGTTGTCAAATGACAACCAAACTAAAAGACTTGCGATGTGACCCTAGCCAATCCGCGCTACACGTCCAGAGCCACATCCGTCAGCCCTCCCGTGATGGCGGGGCCAGCGTCCAGCGGCGCTGCAGTGCGTCATGTAACCGATTACATCCCTTGCTAGCGTAGCGCTCGCCCGATTCCGGTCGAACCTGCGAGGCTGTCCGTAATGACGTTGCGCGCCGAACGCTCCAAGGTCTCCACCCCGCTTTTCCCGTTGCGCCTTGCCGCGGCCCTGCTGTTGGCCGCCCTGGTCTCCAGCGCACAGGCACAGACCCTCACCCCGCGCAGCCAATGGCAGGCCAGCAGTTCATCGCAACAGGTACCGGCGATGGCGATCGGCCACCTGATCGACGGCGACCCGAAGACCGTGACCGGCGGCGCCTTCAGCCCCGGCCACTGGTTCCAGATCGACCTGGGCGCGCCCACCCTGCTGTCCGGCGCGCGCCTCACCTGGGATGTCTCCAATCCGGAAGGCTATTCGCTACAGACCTCACTGGATGGCACGCAGTGGCAGACCGCGTACACGATGGCCGATTCACTGGGCAATGTGGAAACGCTGTACTTCGCGCCGCGGCAGGCGCGCTATCTGCGGCTGGCCAGCCCGCAGCGCACCTCCGACTGGGGCGTGTCGATCTTCGAGATGGAGCCGCTGGACGGCACGCTCAGCGCACGCATCAGCGGTATCGATGCAGCGCAGGCAGCCGCGCTCTGGCAAGGCGGCGGCACCGTCCCGATGCCGGCCGGGACAAATGGATCCCATGCGTTAGAGATCACGCTGCCGCAGGCTCAATCGACGGCTGGTCTGGTGGTCGACTGGGCTGATGGCAGCCGCGGCCCTGCCCGATTGCAGGTTCAGGATGCACAGGGCCGGTGGCAGGACCTCGCGCACGATGCGCAGGCGGCCAGCCACCGCCAGAGCTGGCTGGCCGCCAATGCCGCACAGGCCGTGCGTGCATTCCGCCTGAGCGTGGATGGATCTGCACCAAAGGTGGCACGCCTGCGCCTGCTCGGCCCGAAAGCCGTGATGACACCGATGAAGCAGTACCAGATCGCCGCCAGCGGCGCGCAGCGCCCGTTGTTCCCAGCCTCACTGCAGATGCAGCAGACCTATTGGACCGCCGTCGGCGTGCATGCCGGGCGACAGAAATCGATCTTCGACGAGTACGGAAACCTGGAAGCCTTCAAGGGCGCGCCGTTGGTGCAGCCGATCTGGCGCAGCGCCGACGGGAGCACTGCGGGTGCGGCCGGGCAGAACGTGCAGCATGCATTGCGGGACGGCTGGAAGCCGATGCCCTCCGCTACCTGGTCACCGCAACCCGGCCTGGAGCTGCGCAGTGAAGTGTTCGCCATCGAGCGCAACGGCCAGCCGGTAACGTTCCTGCGTCATCGCCTGCGCAACACCGGCGGCACCAGGATCGACGGCACGCTCAGCCTGATCGTGCGCCCGATGCAGATGAATCCACCGTGGCAGAACGGCGGGCTGTCACCCATCCGCGATGTGGCGATCGATGGACAGGCCGTGCGCATCAATGGACGCACGCTGCTGCAGTCGCTCACGCCGGTGACTGCGTTCGGCGCGGCGCCGTTTGGCAGGGATGGCGCAACGGAAATCACCGCGACCCTCGCTGCCGGCCAGCTGCCCTCCACGCAACAGGCGCGCGACGACGAGGGTCTTGCCTCGGCTGCGTTGAACTACCGCGTGTCACTGGCGCCGGGCGCCAGCGATGCCATCGTGGTCGCGTTCCCGCTGGGTACTGCCGCCGCCGATAGCAAGGGCGCACTGCCCGAAGCGCCTGCGCTCGATCTGGCCACGCTGCCCCGCGATGCCAATACGGCGTTCGATTCCCTGGCCACGCAGGCCTCCGCGGACTGGCAGGCACGGCTGGGCCAGGTCGGGCTGCGCCTGCCCGATCCTTCGCTGGTCGACATGCTGCGCGCGCAGGCCGCCTACATGCTGATCAACCAGACCGGCCCGGCGATGCAGCCCGGGCCCCGCAACTACAACCGCTCTTTCATCCGCGACGGCATGGCCACCTCGGCGGTGCTGCTGCGCATGGGCGAAGCACGCGTCGCGCGCGACTACCTGGCCTGGTACAGCGAACACGGCGTGCATGCCAACGGCCTGGTCTCGCCGATCCTCAACGACGATGGCAGTGTCAACACCGGCTTTGGATCGGACATCGAGTACGACAGCCAGGGCCAGTACGTCACGCTGGTGGCCGATGTCGCGCGCCTCGATGGCGGGCCCGAGTCGGTACGTGCCTATCTGCCGAGAGTGAAAGCGGCGCTGCGCTTCCTGCAGGAACTGCGCGAGCGCACGCTGGTACCCGGCTACAAGGCCGACCAACCGGCGCCGGAGCGATTCGCGGGCATCCTTGCGCCGTCGATCAGCCATGAGGGCTATCCGTCGCCCACCCACAGCTACTGGGATGACTACTGGGGACTGAAGGGCTGGCACGACGGCGCGTGGCTGGCCGAGGCACTGGGCGACCACGAGACTGCTGCCTGGGCGCGCGAGCAATACAAGCTGCTCTACGACGCGCTGCACGCCTCTATCCAGGCGACGATGGCGTGGAAGGGCATCGACTTCATTCCCTCCTCGGCCGACCTGGGCGATGGCGATCCAGCCGGCGTATCGATCGCACTGGCCCCCACCGGTGCGCAGAGCGTGCTGCCCGCCGAGGCACTGCGGACCACCTTCGCGCGTTATCTGGAGGATGTGCGCAAGCGCAGCCAGCCCGATGCGCTGTACGCCTATACGCCGTATGAGATCCGCAACGTGCTGAGCTATGTGCACCTGGGCCAACCGCAGGTTGCCGATGAGCTGCTGCAGGGACTGCTGCATGATCGGCGCCCGCTTGAGTGGCAGGTACTGGCCGAGGTCGTGCACTCGCGGCTGCGTTTCCCCCGCTACCTGGGCGACATGCCGCATACCTGGATTGGTGCCGAGTATGGCCGCACGCTGTTCGGCATGTTGATGCGCGAGGACGATGATGCGTTGTCGCTGCTGCCGGGCACGCCCCCGTCGTGGGTGGCTGGCGATGGGCTGGCGGTGGAACGCCTGCCAACAGCGTATGGCACGCTGCAGATGCAGGCGCGCCAGCGCGACGGCACGCTGACGGTCTCGCTGGGCGATGGGCTGCGCAGCGGGACGGCAGTGAAGGTCTGGTGGCCGGAGCGCACGATGCCGAAGACGGTGCGCGTGGATGGGCGTAGCGTTTCCGACTTCGATGCCGAGGGTGTGCGGCTGGCGAAACCGTTCAGGACGCTGGAGGCTCGTTGGTAGAGCAGCCGAGCATGGCTCGGCTCTACAGGAGCATCCACGCATGGCGTGGATCTACTCCCGCGGCAATGCATGGGTAGCGCCGGGCCACGCCCGGTGTCATTGCAGCGTCGGCAACCCCGGCGGGTTGGTCTGCGACTGCGGCACGGCTTCCTCGGCCACATTCCACCGTTTCAGCGCCTGCGCATAGGTGCCGCTGCCGATCTGGGTGTTCAATGCCTGCGTCACCGCATCAGCCAGGCCGCTGCCCTTGCGGGTGGTCACCGAGATCGCCGCAGCGTTCGGCCATCCGCCGGGGAACAGGCCCACGCGCCGCACCCTGCCGTCGCGTGCCGAGTACGCGCCAGTGGCATTGGGCTCGAACGAGACATCGGCCCGCCCGGTGATCACCGCCAACCGGCCGACCACCGCGTCATCGAAGTACTGGTACTCCACCGGCTTCAAGCCGGCAGCGATGTTCTGCTGGTCCCACTGCCGCAGGATCTGGTCCTGGTTGGTGCTGGCACCGACCACCACCTTCAGCCCGGCAACGTCGGCCGGCTTTTCGATCTTCTGGATCGGCCCATCAGTGCGCGTGTAGATGCCCAGCAGGTCGTAACGGTAGCTGGAGAAATCGAACTTCTTCTTTCGCTCCTCGGTGACCGTCACGTTCGACAGCACCGCATCGTACTTGCCCGATTCCAGCCCCAGCGGCCAGTCGGCCCAGGCCACCGGCACGATCACCAGCTTCAGGCCCAGCGCATCGGCGATCAGGCGCGCGATGTCCGGCTCGATGCCGACCACGTCCTTGCTGTCGGCGCCGTAGTCGGCCAGCGGCAGCTGCCCCGGATGAGTCGCCACGGTGAACGCCCCCGGCGTGACGAAGCGGTAGCCAGCCGGAATCAGGGCCTGCGCCTTCGGGTCGAGCGTGCCCTTCAGGATGGCGGTGTTCGCGCCGGCCAGGCTGGTCGCGGCCACGGCGCCGACATCCGGGGCCTGGCGCACGCGCGAGTAGACGATGCCGGCGATGCCGATGACCAGCACCCCTGCGATCAACAGGGTGCTGCGCGAGGGACGACGCGGTGCTGCAGGGCTCATGGTGTTCCTTCCGGGGTTACAGGGTCTTGGCGAGGAAATCGGCGGTGCGTTGCTGGCGCGGGCGCTCGAACAGGGCCTCGGGCGTGCCCTGCTCGATCACCCGGCCTTGGTCCATCATCACCACGTGGTCGGCCACGCGGCGGGCGAAGCTCAGCTCATGGGTGACGATCACCAGCGTGGTGCCGGAGCGGGCCAGTTCTTCGATCACGCTCAGCACTTCAGCCACCAGCTCCGGGTCCAGCGCCGAGGTCGGTTCGTCGAACAGCAGCACCTTCGGCTGCAGCGCCAGCGCGCGGGCAATCGCGATGCGCTGCTGCTGGCCACCGGACAGCTGGCGCGGGAACGCATCGGCCTTGTCGGCCAGGCCGACCCGCTCCAGCAGCGTGTGCGCCTGCTGCTCGGCCTGCGCGCGCGGCACACCGCGCACCGCGATTGGCGCCTCGATGATGTTCTCCAATGCGGTCAGGTGCGGGAACAGGTTGAAGCCCTGGAACACCATGCCCACTTCGGCACGACGGCGACGGATCTCGCGCTCGGGCAGTTCGTACAGGGTGTCGCCATCGCGGCGGTAGCCGATCAGCTGGCCGCCCACGGTCACATAGCCGCTGTCGGCGCGTTCCAGGTGGTTGATCAGCCGCAGCAGCGTGGATTTGCCGGCGCCGGACGGGCCGATCAGAACCGTCACGCTTCCAGCGCGCAGCTCCAGGTTCACGTCTTCCAGCACCGGCTGCTCGCCGAACACCTTGCCCACACCATGCAGCGACACCGCAGCGCCCTCGCCCGCTTCAACCTGCGCGGCGATGCGCGGGCGATTGACTACGCGCGGTGCGGCATCACTGGATGTCCGCACCGGTGACGACACCCGCGACACCGAGCGCTCGCGCTGCAGTTGGCCGCGCGCGAAGCGTTGCTCCACGCGCCGCTGCAGCAGCGACAACACGGTCAGGATCACCAGGTACCAGACCGTGGCCACCATCAGCAATGGCACCACTTCCAGATTGCGGCGGTAGATCACCTGCACGGTGTAGAACAGCTCCGGCAGCGCCAGCACGTAGACCACCGGGGTGCTCTTGGCCAGGCCGATCACATCGTTGAACGCGGCCGGCAGGATCGAACGCATTGCCTGCGGCAGGATGATGCGGCGCACCTGGCGGCCACGCGGCAGTCCAAGTGCCGCTGCCGCCTCGTACTGGCCATGGTCGACCGAGAGGATGCCACCGCGGATCACCTCGGCCGAGAACGCCGCCTGGTTCAGGGTCAGGCCCAGCACCGCGGCGGTGAACACACCGATCAGCTGCGTGGTCGGGTACGAGAACAGGCTGATGCCGGTGAACGGCACGCCCAGCTCGATGGTGCTGTACAGATAGCCCAGGTTGTTCAGCAGCAGCAGCAACACCAGCAGCGGGATCGAGCGGAACAACCACACATAGCCCCACGACACC
Source organism: Stenotrophomonas sp. YJH_SMC_19 (assembly GCF_059367915.1). Lineage (NCBI taxonomy): Bacteria > Pseudomonadati > Pseudomonadota > Gammaproteobacteria > Lysobacterales > Lysobacteraceae > Stenotrophomonas > Stenotrophomonas sp. YJH_SMC_19. The sequence continues at coordinate 8,479 of NZ_JCAFRI010000035.1, read as the reverse complement.
GCCGACAACAGGGGTGAGCCGGACACCCGTGCCAGCGCAAGCAGGGTGCCCAGCGCGAAACCGAGGCCGGTACCGAGTGCGGTCAGCAGCAGCGTGCGGCCCAGGCCCTCGAGCACCGGGCGTGCGAAGAACCACTCAGCGAAGGTGCCCCAGCCCCAGCGCGGATTACCCAGTACGGACTGCAGCCCGATCAGGATCAGCGCCAGTGCCAGTACTGTGCCAAACACCTGCAGCGGATGCCGGGCCGGCACGATCTTCAGCGCCGGTGCTGGCGCCGGCCGGGTTGCAATGCCATCCAGCGCGGTCGAAGGCGTGCTCACGCGTGGGCTCCTTGCAGCTGGGTCTGCGCAGGCACGATGACGGGCGCCGGTGCCCGCAGGTGCTTTTCGAACGGCAGGTGCGCAATGGTTTCGGGATCCGCATCCAGATCGAACAGCGCGGTGTAACCATGGCTGAGGTACAGGCCAACCGCTTCAGGCTGGCGGAAGCCGGTGGTCAGGAACACCCGCCGGTATCCTTGCCGCGCCGCCTGGTCTTCCAGCTCCTGCAGCACGCGCCGCGCGATGCCCTGGCGACGCAGCCCGGGCAGCGTCCAGATCCGCTTGAACTCGGCGGTATCCGGATCGCGGTGCGGCATGAACGCGCCGCCGGAGATCGCCACGCCATCGCGCAGCAGCAGCACGAAGGCACCTACCGGGGCAGCAAAGGCCTGCGCCGGGTAGCGCTGCAGTTCCTCGCGGGCGCTGCCGCCGATGCGTCGGCGCACGTCGGCGTAGCGGCTGTCGTACTCCTGTTCCAGGCCATCGAACAGAGGCCGTGCCAGCGGATCATCCACCGAGGTGTAGAAGAAGCGTTCGTTGCTGCTCATGCCACGTCCTTCACCAGATAGTCTTCGGCCAGCCGTGCCCACAGGCTGGCGGCGGGTGCGATTGCGGCGTCGTTGAACACGTAGCGCGGGCTGTGCAGCGGCGCGCTGTCGCCGTTGCCGACGAACACGAAACTGCCCGGCCGCGCCTGCAGCAGGAAGGCGAAATCCTCGCTGGCGGTGCGCGGCGCGAATTCGGGCACTACATGTTCACTGCCGAAGCCCTGCAGCGCCACCTCACGGATGTAGGCAGTCTGCTGCGGGTGGTTGATCACGCTGGGGAAACCGCGCGGGAACTCGATCTCGGCGCGCGCACCGAACGCGGCAGCGGTCTGCTCGGCAATCCCGGTGACCCGGCGCCGCAGGGTGTCGCGTACCTCCGGCAGGTAAGCGCGCACGGTCAGTTTCAGCTCGACCACGTCCGGGATCACATTGGCGGCCTGGCCGCCGTGGATCGAGCCGACGGTGACCACGCCCATCTGCCGCGGATCGACATTGCGCGACACCACGCTCTGCAGCGCAGTGATGATGTGCGCGGCGACCAGGATCGGATCCACGCTGCCCTGCGGCTCGGCACCGTGGCCACCCTTTCCGATCACCTTCAGCCGTGCCCAGTCCACCGACGCCATCGCCGGGCCATCGACAAAGCCGAAGTGGCCCACCGGCACGCCCGGCCAGTTGTGCAGGCCATAGATCGCGTCCACCGGGAAGCGCTCGAACAGGCCGTCGGCAATCATCTTCGATGCGCCCGAACCCGTCTCCTCGGCCGGCTGGAACACCAGCTGCAGGGTGCCGTCGATATTGCCGTGATGGGCCAGGTAATGCGCGGCGGACAGCAGGATGGCGGTATGCCCATCGTGGCCACAGGCATGCATCAGCCCTTCGTTCTGGCTGGCGTAGGCCAGCCCCGAGTCTTCGTGGATCGGCAGTGCATCGATGTCGGCGCGCAGGCCGAGACGACGGCCGCCCTGCCCGCGTTGCAGCGTGCCGACAACACCGGTGCCACCGAGCCCGGTGGTGACCTCATAGCCCCACTGTTGCAGCAGCTCGGCCACACGGGCGCTGGTGCGGTGCTCCTCGAAGGCCAGCTCCGGATGCCGGTGCAGGTCATGGCGGATCGCGATGGCCGCCTCGGCGCGTGCCGCGATTTCGGGCAGCACGCCGATGGACGCGGGGTCTCGCCGGGCATGGCCGGGCGCTACCGAATTCTCTCCGCTCATCGCCCTACCCCGCCTTCCGCGCCGGTTCGGCATCGGCCGCATACCGGCTGGCCTTGTACGGCAGTCCCAGATGCTCACGCAGGGTCTGCCCCTGCAGCTCACGCTGGTGGTAGCCGCGGGCCTGCAGGATCGGCAGCACCTGGGTCACGAAATCATCCAGGCCTTCGCGCTGTGCGGCAAAGCCGAGAATGAAGCCGTCGCTGGCACCGGCGTCGAACCAACGGATCAGCTCATCGGCCACGTGCTCCGGCGTGCCGATGAAGTTTGGTCGCGGGCTCACCGCTTCAAGCGCCACCTGGCGCAGGCTCAGCCCCTTCTCACGCGCATCCTGCTTGATGCGGTCGGTGGTGGAACGGAATGAGTTACTGCCGATGTCACCCAGCTCCGGGAACGGTGCATCCGGGTCGTACTGGCTGAAGTCATGGTGGTCGAAGAAGCGGCCGAGATAGGCCAGCGCGTCCTCCAGCGTGGCCAGCGCGGCAATCGCCTGGTACTTGGCTTCGGCCTCCTCGGCGGTGCGGCCGACGATGGGGCCGATGCCCGGGAAGATCTTCACGTCGTTGCCGCTGCGGCCGTGCGCGATCGCCGAGTTCTTCACCTTCTGGGTGAACGCGCGGGTTTCTTCCAGCGATGGCGAATGGGTGAACACCGCATCGGCGTACTTGCCGGCCAACGCGATGCCATCATCGGAAGAACCCGCCTGGAAAATCATCGGCTGGCCCTGTGGCGAACGCTGGATGTTCAGCGGGCCTTCCACCTGGAAGAAGCGGCCCTTGTGGTCGAGGCGGCGGAACTTCTCCGGCGCGAAGAACGTACCGCTGTCGCGCTCGCGCACGAAGGCATCGTCATCCCAGGAATCCCACAGCCCCTGCACCACCTCCAGATACTCGTCGGCGATCTGGTAGCGCAGCGCATGCTCCGGGTGCGGCCGGCCATAGTTGCGACCCGAACCTTCCAACGGTGAGGTCACCACGTTCCAGCCAGCACGACCGCCACTGAGCAGATCCAGCGAGGCGAACTGGCGGGCGACAGTGAACGGGTCGCTGTACGAGGTCGACAGCGTGCCGGCCAGGCCGATCTTCTTAGTTGCCGTGGCCAGCGCCGAGAGCAGCGAGATCGGCTCGAAGCGGTTGAGGAAGTGCGGAATCGACTTCTCGTTGATGTAGAGGCCATCGGCCACGAAGCCGAAGGCGATGCCGTTGTCCTCGGCGGTGCGCGCAATGTCGATGTAGAACTGCAGGTTGACGCTGGCGTCGGCCGGGTTGGATGGATGCTTCCAGGCATGCATGTGGCTGCCGGGGCCCTGCAGCATGATGCCGAACGGAATGTGGCGCGGGGTGGTGCTCATGGGAATCGCTCCTGCAGGTCAGGCCACCGCCGCGCGCGGCGCGGGCGACAGTAGTTCAAGGGATGTCAGGCGTGCGTCGAGGTCGGCCACCGGCGCATCGAGGATGAATTCACCCACGCCGAAGCGCCGGTGCAGCGCGTCCAGTTCGCCGCGCACGTGCTGCGCATCGCCGGACAACACGCTCGGGCGTGTTTCCTCGATGCGGAAGTTGGCCACGCCCACTTGGCGTGCGTACTCGGCAGCCGCTTCGGGGCTGGGCAGGTTCACCGTCTGCCCGGGACCAAGGTGCAGCTTGTAGACGCGTAGCGCACCGATATGACGCGCTGCGGCTTCAGCAGTCGGTGCGGCGAAGGCCACCGTAGCCAGCAGCGGTGGCTGCGAGGAGACGCTGCGATAGGCGTCGAACGCGGCCTCGATGTGCTTCGGGTCGCCGTCGAAGTGCGCGGCGTAGACGAAACGCCAGCCCAGCTCGGCCGCCTGCCGTGCACTCTGCGGGCTCGCACCGAGCAGGAAGCGCTCCGGCGCCTGCTGCGGAATCGGCCGCGCCAGCACATCGGCGTCGGCGCCGGACAGATAGCCCTCAAGATCGCGCAGTTGCTGGTCGAAGTCGGTGAACGCCGGCCGCCCCGCTGCCAATGCAGCGGCAGATGCCGGCAGGCCGCCGGGCGCCTTGCCCACGCCCAGATCCACGCGCCCTGGCGCCAGCGCCGCCAGCAGGTTGAAGTTCTCCGCCACCTTGTACGGCGCGTAGTGGCGCAGCATCACCCCACCACTGCCGATGCGGATGCGCCGGGTCTGCGCCAGCACCCAGGCGGCCAGCACTTCCGGTGCGGGGCTGGCCAACGTCGGCGCGGCGTGGTGCTCGGCAAACCAGTAGCGGTGATAGCCCAGCTGTTCGGCGCGCTGCGCCAGCTGCAGGCTGTTGCGCAGCGCCTGCTCCGGCAAGGCGCCTTCGGCCACCGGGCTCTTGTCCAACACGCTGATCTGATAGCTCATGGTCGCGTCCTCGCTCAGGGATGGGCCACGGGGATGCCGAGCAACCCGTTCAGCGCGGCCAGGATCGGTTCGGCACCGGAGATGTACTGGCGGTCCTGGTGCACGCCACTCGCGAGGTCACTGCGCACGCCCTGCGGCAGCACCAGCTTCGGCAGCGACTGGTCCTGCTCGCCGATTTCGGCGATCACCTCCCGGCGCGGCCGTGCGAAACCGATGCGGCGCACGTCCAGCTGCGCGTCCAGGCCGTCGATGCTCGACAGCGCACCTTCCAGCAACAGGCTGTGCCGGCAGAAGAAGCGCTGGCCGGGAATCTGTCCGTCCTCGAACTCACGGTCGAGCAGGAACAGGATGGGCTTGTCGGTTGCGTTCAGACTCACGGGGTCGTCCTCATCGGGGGGCGGCAATGCGATGCCGCTTCGATATCGATGCTAGAGATGACGGCGGTCGGCACGGCGATGCCAGGCGACAATCGGCGGTCAGATCCGGCCATGCAGATGCGCCTTGGCCATAAGCAAAGCGCCGCCGGTTATGCCGTCAGGCGATCCTTCGCAGCGGCGCCGGTACCGCCAGCGCCTGCGAAGCCAGATGCCCTGCCGCGCGCTCGGCCGCCAGTGCGATGCGCGCCTGCAAGGCTGCACTGTTGATCTGCTCGCCATCGAAGTCGGCAGGCGTGGCATACACCCCGATCGGCAGCGTGTGCGCCTGCAGGAAACTGAACAACGGCCGCAACTGGTGGTCGATCACCAACGCATGGCGCTCGCTGCCACCGGTCGCCGCCAGCAGCACCGGCGTATCCACCAGCGCTTCCAGCCCGATGAAATCGACCAGGTGCTTGAACAACCCGGGATAGGAACCGCGATACACCGGTGCCGCGACCACCAGCAGACCGGCCGCCTCGATTGCCTGCAGTGCCTGCTCTACGGCTGGCTCCGCTTCATCGCGCGACAGCGACTGCCCCAGCGAACGCGCGATCGGCGCCAGCTCCACCAGCTCCACGCTGGCATGCACCCGCTGCTGCAACGACGCCAACAAGTGCCGCACCAGCAGCAACGTGCGCGACGTCGCCGAGCTGGTCGGTGATCCCACCACTGCCACCACCTTCAATGCAGAAGACATGAAATGCTCCTCGATGATGCCGAACCACGTCCGGCCGCCTTTGGCGTGAACCTCAAAACCGGTAACTGACCCGCCCGTACCAGTACGCGCCGACGTTGCTCAACACGTCGCCGTTGTCCCAGGTCGTCTCGATGCTCGCCACATCGGTGGCACTGCGCGCGTACTCCGGCACCTTGCGCGTGCGCTTGTCGAACACGTTGTTGATGCCCAGCGCCGCACTCCAGCCTGCGCCCAGTTCCACGGCACCGGAGAGATTGGTCACCAGCACCGGCGGCTGCTTGTACTCCACGCCGTTGTTCAGGCGCTTGATCGGGCCGTAGTAGGTGAAGTCGACGTTCGAGCGCCAGCGCCCGTTCTGCCAGCCCAACCCCGCCACCTGCGTGTAGCTGGGCGTACGGAAGCGCAGCGCGTACTCGCTGCTCTTGGTCAACAGGTTGATGTTCGGCAGCCCCTGCAGCGCCGCCGGAATGTCGCTGATCTTCTGGATGGTGGTGCGCCCCACGTTGGCCGCGTAGCTCCAGCGCAGCTTGCCCCAGGCCGTTTCCTGGTTCGCTTCCACGGTCAGCTCGACGCCGCGCGTACGGGTATTGCCCACGTTGGTGAAGTAGCTGGCGTAGAACGCATCACCCGGCAGGATGCTGATGCCGGCCGACCCGAGCAGCGCATCGATGGTGTTCTTCTGCGCCGCGCTCAGCACCGTGCCGCTGTTGTCGGTGACGCGTGCAGGATCCTGCGCGTTGTAGCCAATCTGGCTGGACTGGCCGAGCTGGCCGCGGATGTCGATCTGGTAGGCATCCACGGCCAAGTGGAACGCCGGGCTCGGGTCCCAGGTCACGCCCAGGCTGTAGTTGGTGGCTTTCTCGGGCTTCAGCGGCGTAGCACCCAGCGCAACGGCCGCCGGTGAAGACACCTGCGCCACCAGCGTGGTCCCGCACGGGCAACTGCCCGTGGCCTGGTAGAACTGTGCGCCCAGGCTGGGCGCATGGAAGCCGTTGCTGACCGTCGCGCGTACACCCAACGCGTCGGTGAAGTCGAAGCGCGTGGTCAGGCGGCCAGTGGAGACACTGCCGAAGTCGGAATGGTCTTCCCAGCGCGCGGCCGCATCCAGATACCAGCGCGAGGTGATGTTGCTGGCCGCGCCCACATAGACCGCCTTGCTGTTGCGCGTCGCCTTCACCGCATCGGCGGTGGAGTAGCCCACGAACGCCGCGGCACCGAAGCCGGTGTACGACTCCCACTGCCCGGCCCCGCGTTCGTACTGTTCGTGCTGGTACTCGGCGCCTGCGCTCACTTCCAGCGGCGACGCAAAGGCGGCCACCTCGAAGCCACGGCGCAGGTCGAGGTTGGCGATCCCCTGCTGGTAGTCCAGCTTGCCGTCATAGAAGTCAGTGGGCGAACCGGGATACGGCAGCGAGTAGTTCACCGAATTGCGGGTATAGGTGCGCACCGTGCTGCGGTTGCCGGTCAGGCTGGCGTCGTAGTCCCAGCCTGCCACCTGCCCTCTCACGCCCGCAGTGCCGGTGTACTGCTTCTCCTTGGTTTCCAGCACGGGCAGGAAGCCATCGGGAAACACGCTCAGCACCCCGGGCGCCTTGTAGGTGGTGAAGATGGTCGCCGGCAGGCGGAAGTTCTGGATTGCCTGCGCGGTGCGATCGCTGGCCGTGGCGTTGGCGTAGAACTGCGCGCTCTCGCCCAGGCCATGGCCCACGTTCACCGCGAACGCCTTCAGCGCATACGACGGGGAGCTGAGGATGGTGTTGGCCTCGGCATTGCGGCTGGCTTCGGCCGGGTTCGGCGATGCGCCGGCCGGCAACCGGTTGTTCGGGCGCAGTGCGACCAGATTGCCGCTACCATCCACCGCCGGGTAGCTCAGATAGCCATCGATGTAGCGGCGGGTGCGGATCGCATGATGCTGGCGGGTGGTCTCGCCGGAGAGGTTGACGAAGCCATCGGCACCCCACGGCAGGCCAACGTTGGCACGCACGCTGGTGCGCGAGCCATCACCGTCGATGCTCTGCCCGCTTTCCACGGCGAGCTCGCCACCGTGCGCCTGCGACTTCAGGATCACGTTGACCACGCCGGTGATCGCGTCCGAACCATAGATGGCCGACGCACCATCGCGCAGCACCTCCACGTGGTCGATGGCCGAGACCGGAATCAACGCCAGGTCGGCCCAGGCGTGGCCCGGAAAGCCACCACCGTTTGCGCCACTCACGTAAGCGCTGGCATTGCGGCGCTTGCCGTTCACCAGCACCAGCGTGTAGCCGGGCGACAGGTTGCGCAGCTGGTAGCCACGGATCAGGCTCTCCTGGTCGCTCTGGTAGCCACCAATCTGGCTGAGCGACGGCAGTGCGCGCTGCAGTGCTTCCAGCAGGTTGGCCTGGCCGGTAGCGGTGAGGTCTTCGGCGGAGATCACGTCAATCGGCGTGGAACTGTTCTTCACCGTACGCGTACTGGTGCGCGAGCCGGTCACCACCACCGCATCCAGCGTGGACGCGGCCACGTTGGCCGTCGCAGCGGCGGCAGCAGGATCCGCATCGGCTTCAGCGGCATGGCTGGGCGAAGCGGCGAGGATGGCTGTGATCAGAACAGCGAGAGTGCTCAGGACAGGGGCGTGGGCGGCAGGCATGGGGGCTCGTGGGGGTGGGCCGGAAACACGCTTCCATTCAAGGGCCTGTTCACCTGGTGCGACAGGCGCGATCGCGTCACCCAGCCGTAACATCCGGCCACCCACATGACCGCTGGTAATGACGATAGGCGCGGCTGCGCACGCGGCCGGCGGCGGGCGACACCCGACGGGGTAGAGTCGACTGTTAGTTGTGATCTCTCTGTACGTTGTTCATCCGGGACATCTTTGGAAAATGGTGGTTACCACACCTCTCCAGACCCCAAAGAGCCCGGATGAACCACCATAAAAATGCCCGTTTGACCGTC
>NZ_JCAFRI010000034.1:0-34435 GCF_059367915.1 Stenotrophomonas sp. YJH_SMC_19 | reverse complement strand
GACGGTCAAACGGGCATTTTTATGGTGGTTCATCCGGGCTCTTTGGGGTCTGGAGAGGTGTGGTAACCACCATTTTCCAAAGATGTCCCGGATGAACAACGTACAGAGAGATCACAACTAACAGTCGACTCTACCCCGTCGCCGGGGCGTCTCAATATCCCGCTGCAGTGAACGCGTCCAGCACCGCGTCGCGCAGTGCATCGGGCAAGGCCTCGATGTCCATCGCGCGATCATCCAGATGCAGGCTCGGGTCCAGGATGCTCGCTCGGCCCTGGGCCAGCGCCTGCAGCCACAGCAGCACGCAGATCGCGAACTCGCGCTCATGGCCCAGCCGCAGCTGGCTGGCGCCGCGTTCGATCACCTCGAACGGGTACCACTCCTGCGCATCGTTGAACGTGCCGCCCTGCTGCAGCACTGCCTGCAACTGCTGCAGATGGCGCGGGGCGTCATCGCCGGCATCGCACAATGCGGCGATCCAGGTCAGTTCGGCCGGGCTGGCGGACAATGCCAGTGACCGGGCCGGTGAGGCGGATGCAACTGCAGCCAGACCTTCCATGTAGGGCCTCATTCGGTGCGTACCGCTGCGGACTCCCCCGCAGCCAGAGCTTCGGTGCGCGACCGTAAGGCCGACGTGAATGCCGGGCCGTGCCCCCTTGTCAGCCCCGCCTGCCAGCGCCATATCCTGCATGCTGCCCGCCTGCCGGGCCCGTACCCTGGAGATCTGCCGTGACCGTTGCCAACCCCCTGCTCGATTTTTCCGGCCTGCCGCGCTTCGAGGCGATCCGCCCCGAGCACGTGGCCCCGGCGCTGGACATGCTGCTGGCCGAGGCCGAGGCCGCCGTCAGCACGGCCGAGCAGGTGCAACCGGTCACCTGGCAGACCTTCGTGGCTCCGCTTGACGATGCCACCGAGCGCCTGTGGCGCGCCTGGGGCCTGGTCGGCCACCTGCAGGGCGTGGTCAATACCCCGGAACTGCGCGAGGCCTACAACAGCAACCTGCCGCGGGTGACCCGCTTTGCCAGCGCGCTGGGCCAGAACCTGGCGCTGTACCGCCAGTACCAGGCCCTGGCGGCCAGCGCGGAGGCCGCGACCTTCGACGACGCCCAGCGCAAGGTACTGGACAACACCCTGCGCGATTTCCGCCTCGGTGGTGCCGAGCTGGCGCCGGAGGCGCAGCAGCGCTTCGCGGCCATCAAGGAGGAGCTGTCGGCACTGTCGGCGAAGTTCTCGCAGAACGTGCTCGATGCTACCGATGCCTGGTCGCTGCTGGTCGAGGACGAAGCGCGACTGAAGGGCCTGCCGGATGACGTGAAGGCCGCTGCACATGCCGCCGCGCAGAAGGATGGCGCGCCGGGCTGGAAACTGACCCTGCAGATGCCCTGCTACCTGCCGGTGCAGACCTGGGCAGAAGACCGTGACCTGCGCGAGATCCTGTACCGCGCCAGTGCGCAGCGTGCGTCGGAGTTCGGCGATGAGTCCCTGGACAACAGCGGCAACATCGATCGGATCCTCGCCCTGCGCGCTGAACTGGCCGCACTGCTCGGCTTCGGTTCGTATGGCGATTATTCGGTAGCGACCAAGATGGCACAGGACCCGGCCGAAGTACTGGGTTTCCTGCGTGACCTTGCGGCGCGTGCCAAGCCCTTCGCCGCCAAGGACCGCGCCGAGCTGGAGCAGTTCGCGCGCGAGCAGCTCGGTATCGAGCAGCTGCAGGCCTGGGACCTGGCGTTCGCCGCCGACCGCCTGAAACAGGCCCGCTACAGCTATTCCGAGCAGGACGTGAAGCAGTACTTCACCGAGCCGAAGGTGCTCGGTGGTCTGTTCTCGGTGATCGAGCAGCTTTACGGCCTGCGCGTGCAGGAGGACAGCGCGCCGGTGTGGCACGAGGACGTACGCTTCTTCCGCCTGGTGGATGCGCAGGGCGCGCTGGTCGGCCAGTTCTACCTGGATCTGTACGCGCGCGAAGGCAAGCGCGGCGGTGCATGGATGGGCGATTGCCGCAACCGCCGCGTGCGCGCCGATGGCAGCGTGCAGACGCCGCTGGTCTACCTGGTGTGCAATTTCGGCCGCGGCGCGAACGGCAAGCCGGCCACCTTCAGCCACAATGAGGTGACCACGCTGTTCCATGAAATGGGCCATGGCCTGCATCAGCTGCTGACCCGCATCGGCGAACTGGGCGTGGCCGGCATCAACGGCGTGGAGTGGGATGCGGTGGAACTGCCGAGCCAGTTCATGGAGAACTTCTGCTGGGAGTGGGACCACCTGCAGGGCATGACCGCGCATGTGGAAACCGGCGAACCTCTGCCGCGCGCGCTGTACGAGCGCATGCTGGCCGCGCGCAACTTCCACAGTGGCATGGCCACCGTGCGCCAGCTGGAATTCGGCCTGTTCGACATGCTGCTGCATAGCCAGTTCGAACCAGCGCAGGACAGCGTGCTGGCGCTGCTCGACCGCGTGCGCGCGGAAGTGGCGGTGAACCATCCGCCGGCCTGGAACCGCTTCCCGCATCAGTTCAGCCACATCTTCGCCGGCGGTTATGCGGCCGGCTATTACAGCTACAAGTGGGCCGAGGTGCTCAGCGCCGATGCCTACGCCGCGTTCGAGGAAGCGCCGCAGGCACTGGCCGAAACCGGTGCACGTTTCCGCGATGAGATCCTGTCGCGCGGTGGCAGCCGCCCGGCGGCGGAGAACTTCAGGGCCTTCCGTGGGCGCGCACCGCAGATCGATGCGCTGCTGCGTCACTCGGGCATGGCATAAACCGTTTGGTAGGTGCCAACCTTGGTTGGCACGTCGCCCCCATCCACGCACATGCCGGCCAGCGGCCGGCACTACCGAAGACGGGTCATTCGGCGTAGATCATCTTCCGGGTCATGCCGCCGTCGACGATGAAATCCTGGCCGGTGCTGAACCCGGACAGCGATGACAGCAGGTACACCGCCAATGCGCCGATGTCCTCGGGCTGGCCGACGCGGCTGACCGGATGTTGCGCATGGTCGATGGCTGAATACTCCGGCGCGTGGCGGCGCGAAGGCGCTTGCCAGGCTGTGGTGCCGATCCAGCCGGGGCTGATGCTGTTCACCCGCACCGCCGGCCCGGCGCTGATCGCCAGTGCATGGGTGAAGGCCACGAGTCCGCCCTTGGCTGCGGCATAGGCTTCGCTGTGGGCTTCCGATTGCCAGGCACGGGTGGAAGCGATGTTGATGATCGCGCCAGCCGTGCTGGCCGACAGTGCCGGCAGTGCATGCTTGCTGCACAGGAAGGCGCCGTGCAGCGAGGACAGGCGGCGCTGCCACTGGTCCCAGTCCATGTCCTGCAGCGGCGTGCCGTGCGGGCCGGCGATGCCGGCATTGTTGACCAGGCCGTCGATACGGCCAAAACGCTGCAGCGCCTCGGCAATGAAAGCGCGCACGCTCGCTTCGTCGATGATGTCCAGGCGCTGGAATGCGGCATCGTCACCGCGCTGCCATTCGGCCAGGCACGCCGCGCCAGCTTCCGCGTCCAGGTCGCCGATCAGTACGCGTCCACCGGCACCGAGCACGGCCTGGGCGATGCCACGGCCGATGCCATTGGCGCCGCCGGTCACCAGCACCACCTTGCCTGCCAGCGGCGCGGCTGGCCACGCCGCAATCGGCGGCACGCCGCTCATGACAGATCTTCGCCGCGCAGTCGACGATGCCAGCCGTCCACGCCGATGCGGTCCAGGGTCTGGATGTTGCGCTCGACGATCACGTCCGGGTCCGGATAGACATCCACCGCGCGCGCCACGCTGTCTTCGCGCAGCAGGTGCAGGGTGGGGAAGGGCGCGCGGTTGGTGTAGTTGCTGGCGTCGTCCGCGGCCACGCCGTCGAACTGGTAGTCCGGGTGGAAGCTGGCCACCTGCAGGATCCCCTGCAGGTCCAGCGCCTCGATCGCGGCGTCGGCGTTGTCGAGGAAATCGTTGTAGTCGAGGAAATCGGTCAGTACCTGTGGATGCACGATCAGCGTGGTATCGATCTGTTCGGCGGGCGTGTCGCGCAGCAGCACCAGCTCCTCGGCCAGCTGTTCAACCAGCGCTTCCGGTGTGGTCGCATCGCTGAGCACGATGCGGACCTGGTCCTTCACATAGACCGCCTTGGCGAACGGGCACAGGTTCAGGCCGATGACGATGCGCTCCAGCCACAGGCGGGTAGCGGCGATCGGATCATCGGTGGGCAGCGGGGAATCGGTCATGGCGGGCACGTCGGCTGGCGGGGCCGCCATTGTAGGCGCGTCGCTGGCAACGCGCCGTCGTGCCTGCCGCTGGCAGCGCCGGGCCGCGCCCGGCGGATGCCTCAGTCGCGGAAATTGTTGAACTGCAGCGGCAGCTCGAACTTGCCGGCCTTGAGCACGGCGATGGCGTCCTGCAGATCGTCGCGCTTCTTGCCCTGCACGCGCAGCTTGTCGCCGTTGATCTGGCTTTCCACCTTCAGCTTGGCCTCCTTCAGTGCGGCGGCGATCTTCTTGGCGATCTTCTGCTCGATGCCCTGCTTGACGGTGATCTTCTGCCGGGCCTGGGCCAGGTTGGTCTCGATGTCGCCGAACTCCAGGCTGAGCACGTCGATACCGCGCGCGGCCAGGCGGGCGCGCAGGATGTCGTTCATCTGCTTGAGCTGGAACTCGGTCGGCGCGACCTGGTTGATGACATCGCCGTCGCGCTCGAACTTGGCGTCCACGCCCTTGAAGTCGAAGCGGGTGGCCAGTTCGCGGTTGGCCTGGTCGATGGCGTTGGTCAGCTCGTGGGTGTCGACTTCGGACACGACGTCGAAGGAGGGCATGGGCGGTGCTCCGCAGGATTCAGTGGCACCCATTCTATCGCGAGGGCCCGCATGCCCGTCCTCTGTAGAGCCGAGCCCACGCTCGGCTCTCCACAAAGCAGCCGAGCGTGGGCTCGGCTCTACAGAAAGCGACGACCGGGCGATAATGGGCCATGAATGTGCAACGCTCCCCCTCGCGCGCGGTGGCCTGGATGGTCGCGGCGGTCGCCTGCTTCTCGCTGATGGACGCCGGCATGAAGCAGCTGTCAGCCAGCTATCCCACCCTGGAAGTGACTTTCCTGCGCGGTGCGGCCTCGCTGCCGTTCGTACTGGTGTGGGTGCTGGTCAGCGCCGGGCCGCGCTCGCTGGTGCCGCGCCGCTGGGGCCTGCACCTGCTGCGTGGCGCGCTGGGCTTGGCGATGATCGGCTGCTTCGTGTTCGCCCTGCGCGACCTGCCGCTGTCCACCGCCTACACCATCTATTTCGTCGCTCCGCTGCTGATCGCCGCGCTGTCGGTACCGCTGCTGGGTGAGCGGGTCGGGCCGCGGCGCTGGGTGGCCATCGGTATCGGCCTGATCGGCGTGCTGGTGGTGCTGCGGCCGGGTGTGGACGGCTTCATCTCGGTGCCCGGCCTGATGGTGCTGGCCGCGGCCACCGCCTATGCCGTGGCCGCGATTACCGTCAGCCTGCTGACCCGCACCGATACCTCGCAGTCGATGGTGGTCTGGTTCCTGGTGATCATGGCCATCGGTGCCGGCCTGCTGTCCATTCCCGGCTGGGTGCCGCTGCAGCTGGCACACGCGCCGCTGATCGCTGGCATGGGCCTGGCCGGGGCATTGGGCCAGATCGCCCTGACCCGGGCGTTCCAGCTGGGCGAGGCGTCGATGATCGCGCCGCTGGAGTACAGCGGCCTGGTCTGGGTGATCGGCTGGGACCTGGCCTTCTGGGGCCAGCTGCCGGATGGTTACACCTGGGTGGGCGCCGCGATCATCGTGGCTTCGGGCCTGTACCTGCTGCACCGGGAACGCCTGAACCGGGTGCAGCCGCCGAAGCCGCTGGATCATCCCTGAGCCCGGGGGTAGTGCCGGCCGCTGGCCGGCAACCCCTTGCGCCGGAGGGACCGCTGCAGGTGCCGGCCAGCGGCCGGCACTACCGGGGACAGTTTCTTAGAACCAAAAGGAATAACATTCTGGGCCATGGCGCGGGCGCGCGACCGCCTGCGCTGGTAGGCTGCACGCCCCCTTCCGTCACCCAGCCGGTGAGCCACGCCCGTGATCGAGTTCCAGCGCCTGCACAAATCCTATGCCGTTGCCGGCCGCGAAGTCAGCGCGCTGCAACCGTTGGACCTGACCATCGAGGCCGGTGAGGTGTTCGGCATCATCGGCCATTCCGGCGCCGGCAAGTCGACACTGATCCGCATGATCAACCGCCTGGAAGAACCCAGTGGTGGCCGGCTGCTGATCGGCGGTGAGGATGTCACCGCGCTGGACGCGGACGGCCTGCGCGCGCTGCGCCGGCGCATCGGCATGATCTTCCAGCACTTCAACCTGCTGTCCTCGCGCACGGTGGCCGGCAATGTCGCCTTCCCGCTGGAACTGGCCGGCACGCCGAAGACGGAGATCGACGCGCGCGTGGCCGAGCTGCTGCAGACCGTGGGCCTCGAAGCGCATGCGCAGAAGTATCCGGCGCAGCTGTCCGGTGGCCAGAAACAGCGCGTCGGCATCGCCCGCGCGCTGGCGACCCGCCCGCAGATCCTGCTGTGCGACGAGGCCACCAGTGCGCTCGACCCGCAGACCACCGCTTCGGTGCTGTCGCTGCTGTCGAAGATCAATCGCGAGCTGGGCCTGACCATCGTGCTGATCACCCACGAGATGGACGTGATCCGCCGTGTCTGCGACCGCGTTGCGGTGCTCGATGCCGGCCAGATGGTCGAAACCGGTCCGGTCACCCGGGTGTTCCTGCACCCGCAGCACCCGACCACGCGCCGTTTCGTCAGCGAATCGGAGCATGTGGACGAGGGCACGCTGCACCGCGATTTCGATGCCGTCGGTGGCCGCATCGTGCGCCTGACCTTCCTCGGTGGCGATACCTACGAACCCCTGCTCGGCCGCGTCGCGCGCGAGACCGGGGTTGACTACAACATCCTGTCCGGTCGCATCGACCGGATCAAGGACACCCCGTATGGCCAGCTGGTGGTCGCCCTGGTGGGCGGCGACCAGTCCGCCGCGCAGGCCGCATTCGTGGCCGCCGGCGTGCATGTTGAGGAGCTGCGTCGATGATCATCGCTACTGCCGGCGGATTCTTCCGCCACCTGGACGCGGGCAAGTGGGCCGACATCGGCCAGGCCACCATCGACACCCTGCTGATGCTGCTCGGTTCGCTGCCGCTGACCCTGGCCATCGGCCTGCCGCTGGGCGTGCTGCTGTACCTGTTCGGCGCACCGCAGATGAAGCGCCGGCCATTTGCGTACGGCGTGCTGGCGCTGGTGGTGAACCTGCTGCGTTCAGTGCCCTTCATCATCCTGATGATCGTGCTGATCCCGGTCACCCTGTTCCTGATGGGGACGTCGCTGGGTGTACGCGGTGCGATCGTGCCGCTGGTCATCGGTGCCGCGCCGTTCTACGCGCGCCTGGTCGAGACCGCACTGCGCGAAGTCGACCGTGGCGTGATCGAAGCGACCCAGGCGATGGGTGCCACCACCTGGCAGCTGGTCACCCGCGTGCTGCTGCCGGAAGCGCGCCCGGGCCTGATCGCTGGCGCAACGGTCACCACCGTCGCGCTGATCGGCTTCACCGCGATGGGCGGTGCGATCGGCTCCGGTGGCCTTGGCGACCTGGCCTTCCGCGACGGCTACCAGCGCTCGCACACCGACGTGGCGCTGGTCACCGTGGTCCTGCTGCTGATCCTGGTGCAGCTGCTGCAGATGCTTGGCGACCGCCTGGTCGCGCATTACAGTCGCAGATAACAGAATGCCGGGCGGCGCCCGGCATCTTGTTCGGGTAGTGCCGGCCGCTGGCCGGCAATCCCACGTGCGGTCAACGCACGTTCGGTACTTCGTAACCCAGCTTCCCGACCTGCTCCGGGTGCTGCGGCACGCGCTTGAGCTTGTCGGTGTTCACCCCGTACTCGTCACGCAGGCGCTCGGCCAGCTCCTTGTACAGGGCTTTGTCCATGTCCGGCGTACGCGAGAAGATCCAGGCCATCTCGCGGCCCGGGTAACCGATCAGTGCCCACGAGTAATCCGGTGCCACTTCCAGCACCCGCGAATGGGTAGGCACGACGCGGTAGAACCAGGTGCGCCAGCCGTGGTTGCCGCTGTCCGGGTCGACGCTGGCGCGGGCACGCACTTCCTGCAGCGGTTCGCCGAAGCCATCACGGTAGCGGTAGGTGATGCCGACCTTGTGCTCGTCGCGCAGTTCGTAGTCGTTGACGCTGGCCACATGGCCACGTTCGATGAAGTTCGGCACGCGGCCGATCACGTACCAGGTGCCCATGAAGCGCTTCAGGTCGATCGGCGCATCCGGGTCGGTCGCGCGCGGGGTGCTGGCGCGGGGCGATGGCGGCTCACTGGCGGCCACGGCGGGGCCCGCCAGGGACAGGGCCAACAGCATGGCGCAGAGCGGGCGGATCGAAGTCATGCGGGAGCGGGCTCAGAAGGGCTTTGCCTGAGCATGGTCGACTGAGCGTGCGCGATCCGTCAATGGTGTCGCAACCTGTGAGAAGGGCCTTGCCCAAGCTGTGTTGCATTGTCCACCGGAGAAGCCCCATGAACGCACGTTCCGTCCGCCGCCCTGCAACTGAACGCGTCATCATTGAACGCGCCGATCCGCGCCTGCTGCGCAGCGTGCAGCAGGTGGCCCTGGCCGGCCTGGCGCTGGTACTGGTCTGGCCGGCCGCGCGTGGCAGCAACGCCTGGCTGGGCTGGCTGCCGATGTGGCTGGTGGGCATGCCGCTGATGGCCTGGTGGGCGCTGCTGCGCTTCCCTGTGCCGCGCCTGTCGTGGCTGCGGCTGGCCCGTCGCACCGGTGGACAGGCGCATCGTCGCACCGCCGGGACGCCCCGCCGTCGCCGCCGCGCTACGGCCACGGCCTGACCTTCGACACGGGGGCGGCTGCAGCGATCCATGCTAGCGTTCCACGGCTTATGACTGCCTGGAGCTGCAATGTCTCGACTCGCTTCCGCCTGCCTGCTGGCTGGCATGATGACCGCTGCCTCGGTGGGGACCGCCGTGGCTGCTGAAGACACCGATCGCTACGCCTGGCTGGAGGACGTCACCGGCGACAAGCCGCTGTCCTGGGTCAAGGAACAGAACGCCAAGTCCGAGGCGCGCCTGGCGCAGACCCCGGCCTTCAAGCAGATGGAGACCAGCATCCGCGAGGTGCTCGACTCCGATGCCAAGATTCCCGCCGTGCAGAAGATCGGCGATTACTACTACAACTTCTGGAAGGACCAGCAGCACGAGCGCGGCCTGTGGCGGCGTACCACCCTGGCCGAGTACCGCAAGGCCTCGCCGCAGTGGGAGACCGTGCTTGACCTCGATGCCCTGAACAAGGCCGAGGGCGAGAACTGGGTCTGGCACGGCGCTGACTGCCTGCGCCCGGATTACAGCCGCTGCCTGATCGCGCTGTCGCGCGGTGGTGCCGACGCCGACGTGACCCGCGAGTTCGACCTGGCCAACAAGAACTGGATCAAGGACGGCTTCTTCCGTCCGGAGTCGAAGGGCGGCCTGAACTGGATCGATCGCGACACCGTATTCGTCTACACCGACTTCGGTGCCGGCTCGATGACCACCTCCGGCTACCCGCGCGTGGCCAAGCTGTGGAAGCGTGGTACGCCGATGGCCTCCGCCAGCGTGGTGTATGAAGGCAAGCCGGAAGACATGTACATCGCGGCGATGCACGATGACACCCCGGGCTTCGAGCGCAACCTGGTCAGCCGCACGCTGGCGTTCTACAACAACGAGATCTACCTGCGTGGCGACGATGGCACGCTGACCAAGATCGATGCGCCGAACTCGGCCGAGAAGGGCCTGCACAAGCAGTGGCTGACCCTGGAGCTGCGTGATCCGTGGACCGTGGGTGGCAAGACCTATGCGTCCGGTTCGCTGCTGGCGACCAGGCTGGATGACTTCCTGGCCGGCAAGCGTGAGTTCGACGTGCTGTTCACCCCGACCGCGACCACCTCGCTGGCCAGCGCCACCTGGACCAAGAGCCACCTGGTGCTGAACGTGCTGGATGACGTCAAGAACCGCCTGTCGGTGCTGACCCCGGGCGCCAATGGCTGGCAGACCAGTCGTTTCGTCGGCGCGCCGGCCTTCGGCACGCTGGGCGTGGCTGCTGTCGACAGCAACGACAGCGACGCGGTGTGGCTGACCGCCACCGACTACCTGACCCCGACCACCCTGGCGCTGGCCGAGATCGGGCAGGCCCCGGAAACGCTGAAGACCATGCCGGCCTTCTTCGATGCCAAGGGCAAGGTGATCGAGCAGCACTTCGCCACCAGCAAGGACGGCACCCGCGTGCCGTACTTCGTGGTGCACGACAAGGCGATGAAGCTGGACGGTTCCAACCCGACCCTGCTGTACGGTTACGGTGGTTTCGAGATCTCGCTGACCCCGGGCTACTCCGGTGGCATGGGCCGCGCCTGGCTGGAGAAGGGCGGCGTGTACGTGGTTGCCAACATCCGTGGCGGCGGCGAATACGGCCCACGCTGGCACCAGGCGGCGCTGAAGCAGAACCGCCACAAGGCCTATGAAGACATGGCCGCAGTGGCACGCGATCTGGTCAAGCGCAAGATCACCAGCGCCAGGCACCTGGGCGTGCAGGGTGGCAGCAACGGTGGCCTGCTGACCGGCAACATGCTGACCCAGTACCCGGAACTGTTCGGTGCGGTGGTGGTGCAGGTGCCGCTGCTGGACATGAAGCGCTACAGCCATCTGCTGGCCGGTGCCTCGTGGATGGCCGAGTACGGCAACCCGGATACCAGCGACTGGGCGTTCATCAAGACCTTCTCGCCGTACCACCTGTTTGACGCGAAGAAGAAGTATCCGCCGGTGCTGTTCACCACCTCCACCCGCGATGACCGCGTGCACCCGGGCCACGCCCGCAAGATGGCGGCGAAGATGATCGACGCCGGCAAGGACGTGACCTACTACGAGAACATCGAAGGTGGCCACGGCGGTGCAGCCAACAATGCGCAGGCCGCACACATGTCGGCGCTGGCCTACAGCTTCCTGTGGGAGCGGTTGGGCGGTAAGTAAGCAGATAGGCAGAACGGAAAACGCCGCCCCAGGGCGGCGTTTTTCTTTATCCGGTAGTGCCGGCCGCTGGCCGGCAACCGCATCATTCACGCATTCCCGGGTTGCCGGCCAGCGGCCGGCACTACCGTCAACGTGATCCCTGCCAACGCTGCAACCCACGCGCGATCCGTGCCACCGCCTCCTGCAACCGCGGCACTTCCTGGGTATAGGCCAGGCGCACGTGCTGGTTGGCGCGATGGAAGCCGAAATCCAGCCCGGGCGTGAATGCCACGTGCTCGGTTTCCAGGAAATGGGCGCAGAACGCCTGTGCGTCATCGGTGAATGCGCTGACATCGGCGTACAGGTAGAACGCACCCTGCGGCTCGACTTCGATGCGGAAGCCCAGCTCGCGCAGCGCGGGCAGCAGGAAGTCGCGGCGCTGGCGGAACGCTTCGCGACGCTGTTCGAAGATCGACATCGCTTCGTCGCTGAAACACGCCAGTGCGGCATGCTGGGCGATGCTCGATGCGCTGATGTACAGGTTCTGCGCGAGTTTCTCCAGGTCCGGCACGGCTGCTGGCGGTGCCACCAGCCAGCCCAGCCGCCAACCGGTCATGCCGAAGTATTTGGAAAAGCTGTTCAGCACGAATGCGCTGTCATCCACCTGCAGCACGCTGGGTGCATCCAGGCCATAGGTGAGGCCGTGGTAGATCTCGTCCACCACCAGGTGACCACCGCGCGCGTGCAGGGTCTTCGACAGGGCGGCCAGTTCGTCGGCGGAGAGCACGGTGCCGGTCGGGTTGGCCGGTGAGGCAACCAGCGCGCCGACGCTGTCGGCACTCCAATGCTGTTCCACCAGCGACGGTGTGAGCTGGTAGGCAGTGTCCGGGCCGACCGGCACCAGCTGTGCGCCGCCTTCAACGAGGCGCAGGAAGTGGCGGTTGCACGGATAACCAGGGTCGGCCAGCAGCCAGTGGCGGGCGGGATCGACCAGCAGGCTGCTGGCCAGCAGCAGCGCACCGGAGCCGCCGGGGGTGACCAGGATGCGTTCGGGGTCGATGTCCAGCCCGTAGTGGCTGCGATAGAAGCCGCTGATCGCCTGGCGCAGGGCTGGCAGGCCACGTGCGGCGGTGTAGCGGGTATGGCCGGCGGCCAATGCGGCCTGGCCAGCACGCACGATCGGTTCGGCGGTGGTGAAGTCCGGTTCGCCGATTTCCAGGTGGATCACGTCGTGGCCGGCCTGTTCCAGCGCCTGCGCGCGGGCCAGCAGGGACATCACGTGGAACGGAGCGATTTCATGGCTGCGCCGGCTGTAGCCCGGCGTATGGGGCAGGGTACTCATGCAGCCCATGGTACGCCGCGCACCGGGGTCACGCGCTCTGGCAGTGCCGGCCGCTGGCCGGCAACCGACCCACCCGCAGGCCGTGAGGGTGCCGGCCAGCGGCCGGCACTACCGGCAGGCATGGCCACCATGACGTTCCGCAGGGTTGCCCACCGTCCTTCCGCAACCCAGACTCGGGCGCAAGGACGCCATTGCATTGCCCCTCAAGGAGCCCTATCTCATGAAATCCACCCTCTGCCTGTTGCTTGCCAGCCTGATGACCACCACTGCCACCGCCGCCACTCCGCCCGTTCCGCCGGATGCCGCCAAGCATCCGCATGTGGTCAAGGCGCCGTTCGGCGCGACCCGCAACGATGACTATTACTGGCTGCGCGACGACAAGCGCGGGAACAAGGACATGCTGGCCTACCTGCAGGCCGAGAATGCCTATGCCGACCAGCTGCTGGCGCCGCTGAAGCCGCTGGAGGACACCCTGTACAAGGAGATCGTCGGCCGCATCAAGCAGGACGATTCCAGCGTGCCGGCGCGCGAGCGTGGCTACTGGTACTACAGCCGCTTCGAAACCGGCCAGGACTACCCGATCCACGCACGCCGCAAGGGCAGCATGGAGGCCGCCGAGGAAATCCTGCTGGACGTCAACGCGATGGCTGCCGGCAAGGGCTATTTCAGCGTCGGCTCGATGGAAGTCAGCCAGGACAACCAGCTGCTGGCCTGGGCCGATGATGATGTCGGCCGCCGCCAGTACACCATCCGCTTCAAGGACCTGGCCACCGGCAAGGTGCTGCCCGATGTGATCACCGGCAGCTCGGGCGACCTGGTCTGGGCCGACGACAACCGCACCGTGCTGTACGTCGAGAACGATCCGGAAACGTTGCTGACCGTGCGCGTGAAGAAGCACGTGCTGGGCACCCCGGCCAGCGCCGACACCGTCGTCTACGAAGAGAAGGACGACAGCTTCTACATGGGCATCGGCCGCACCCGCGACGATCGCTTCATCACCATCGGCGTGCACAGCACCGTGTCCTCGGAAGAGCGTTACGCGCCGGCCAGCGACCCGACCCACTTCACCGTGCTGGCGCCGCGCCAGCGCGATGTCGAGTACGACGCCGACCACTACGATGGCCGCTGGGTGATCCGCACCAATGACGGTGCGAAGAACTTCAAGCTGGTCACCGCACCGACCGATGCGACCTCGCGTGCGCAGTGGAAGGACTGGATCGCGCACGACGATGCGGTGTTCATCGAAGGCTTCGAACTGTTCGATGGCTACACCGCCATCGCCGAACGCTCCGAGGGCCTGGAACGCATCCGCCTGCTGTTCAAGGATGGCCGCAGCGACTACGTGAAGGCCGACGAGCCGGCGTACTCGATGGGCCTGGGCGACAACACCGAGGCCGATACGCCCTGGTTGCGCTACGTCTACACCTCGATGACCACCCCCACCACCGTGTTCGAACTGAACACCGCCACCGGGGAGCGTCGCCAGCTGAAGGTGCAGCCGGTGATCGGCTATGACGCGTCGAAGTACGAAACCGACCGCGTCTGGATCACCGCGCGCGATGGCGTGAAGGTGCCGGTGTCGCTGGTCTACCGCAAGGGCTACCAGAAGGATGGCAAGGGCGCGTTGTTCCAGTACGCCTATGGCAGCTACGGCATGTCGATGGACCCGTATTTCAACCAGACTGCGGTGAGCCTGCTCGACCGCGGCGTGGTGTATGCCATCGCCCACATCCGCGGTGGCCAGGAAATGGGCCGCGACTGGTACGAGAACGGCAAGCTGCTGCACAAGCAGAACACCTTCAACGACTTCATCGACGTCACCCGTGGCCTGGTGGCACAGGGCTGGGCGGCGAAGGATCGCGTGGCCGCCTCTGGCGGCAGCGCCGGTGGCCTGCTGATGGGCGCGGTGGCCAACCAGGCGCCGCAGGACTACCGCGTGATGGTGGCCCAGGTGCCGTTCGTCGATGTGGTGACCACCATGCTCGACCCGACCATTCCGTTGACCACCAACGAGTACGACGAGTGGGGCAACCCGGAGCAGAAGCAGTTCTACGACTACATGCTGTCCTACTCGCCCTACGACAACGTCAGCAAGCAGGCCTATCCGGCGCTGTTCGTGGGCACCGGCCTGTGGGATTCGCAGGTGCAGTACTGGGAACCGGCCAAGTGGGTGGCCAAGCTGCGTGACGACAACACCGGCCACTACCCGATCCTGTTCCGCACCAACATGGAAGCCGGCCATGGCGGCAAGTCGGGGCGCTTCCAGCGCTACCGCGAGCTGTCCGAGTCGTACGCATTCGTGCTGCAGCAGCTGGGCATCGCCCAGCCGTGATCGCGACAGGGTGCCGGGCACTGCCTGGCACCCTGAACCGGTATCCTTGCGGCCATGAGCGCGCCAGATCCTTCCGTCCCTCGCGATGCCACCACGCCTCCGCGCGTGGTGCGTTTCCGCTGGGCGTGGTGGCTGCTGGCCTATGTCAGCCTCGGCACCGGCATCGTCGGCATCTTCGTACCGGGCCTGCCGACCACCGTATTCATCCTGATCTCGGCCTGGGCCGCCTCGCGTGGCTCCGAACGCCTGCACAACTGGCTGCTGCAGCATCCACGCTTCGGCCCGGCCATCGCCAACTGGCAGGCACACGGGGCGGTCAGCCGCTACGGCAAGTGGATGGCCGCGATCACCATGGCGGTATGCGCCGGCATCATGCTCTGGTGCGTGCCGATTGCCTGGGTGAAGTGGTTCTCGATCGGCAGCATGACCGTGGTGGCGATCTGGCTGTGGACCCGGCCGTTGCCGCCCACCGCGGATTGAGCACCTGCGGTAGTGCCGGCCGCTGGCCGGCAACCCGATCCCCTGCACCAACCGCTCAGCCGCCAATGGCTATACTCGGGGCATGAAGATCCCCCATCGAAACGCCATCCTGATTCCGCTGGCAGCGGCTTCGCTGCTGTTCCTCGCCGCCTGCGGCAACAAGGGCCCGCTGGTACTGCCGCAGAAGCCGGTGCCGGTGGAAGAAACCGTCGAACCTGTTGCCGAGCCCGCTACCGAAGCGACCCCGGCGCAGACCGAAGGCAGCGGCACCCCGGCCACGACCGTGGAGCCGGCTGCACCGACCACGCAACCGGCGCCTGCGCCTGCGAAGAAGGTGGGCGGCGGGAATGAGTAAGGCCGGTTCCAAGGCCCTGCGCTTCAGCAAGATGCATGGCGCGGGCAATGATTTCGTAGTGATCGACCTGCGTGACGGCACCGCGCCGCCCACGCCTGAACTGGCCGCGCAGCTGGCCGACCGCCACACCGGCGTCGGCTGCGATCAGATCCTGACCATCGAAGCGCCGCGCGCGGAAGGCGCGGTGGCGTCGTACCGCATCTGGAATGCCGACGGCTCCAATTCCGAACAGTGCGGCAATGGCGCGCGCTGCATCGCCGCCTGGCTGGTGCGCGAAGGCAGTGCGCAGGGCGACCGCTTCGTCATCGACAGCCCGCTGGCCAGCCATGAGGTGGAAGTGCTGGGCGATGGCCAGTTCGCGGTGACCATGGGCGTGCCGGCGTTCGAGCCGGCCAACGTGCCGCTGGTGGGTTTCGCCCACGCGCGCGAGGAATACCTGCTGCCGCTGCAGGGCGAAAGCGTGCGTTTCGCTGCGGTGTCGATGGGCAACCCGCATGCGGTGATCGAAGTGGGCCTGATCGATGCTGCACCGGTCGAGCGCGTCGGTGCGCTGCTGCAGCAGCATGCCTCGTTCCCGCGCTCGGTGAACGTGGGCTTCGCCCAGGTGATGGGCCCGGCGCATGCACGTCTGCGTGTGAATGAACGCGGCGTCGGTGAAACCCTGGCCTGCGGCAGTGGCGCCTGCGCCGCTGCGGTGACCCTGATGCAGCGCGGCCGCCTGCAGCGTGATGCACGCATCAGCCTGCCCGGTGGTGACCTGCGCATCCAGTGGCCGGGCGATGGCCAGCCTGTGGTGATGGCCGGCCCGACTGCATTCGTCTTCGAAGGGGAGTGGATGGCATGACCGAAACCGTCGACAAGCTCGGGGCCCACGAAGTCGCTGCCTGGTTGCGGCGACATCCCGGCTTCCTCAAGCAGTTCCCGGACCTGGCCCTGACCCTGGTGGTGCCGCGTGACGACGGCCCGACCGCGTCGCTGGCCAGCTACCAGCTGGAGGTGCTGCGCGAGAAGAACCGCGAGTTGGCACGACGGTTGGCCGACCTGGGCGCGACTGCCCAGGTCAACGAACGCCTGGCGGTGCGCACGCACCAGCTGACCCTGGCGTTGATGAAGCAGGACAACGCCGCCGACACCCTGCGTGCGATGGCGGCCTCGCTGCAGGAAGATTTCGCCGGCGACCTGGTGCGATTGGTGGTGCACACGCCGGTGGCCGGGCTGGAACAGGCCGACTGGTTGCAGGTGATCGCCGCCGATGATCCGCAGCTCGGCCCGTTCCGCGACTGCCTGAAGGACGGCGAGCCGATCTGCGGCCGCCTGCAGCCGGAAAAGAATGCTGTGCTGTATGGCGTGCGCAGCGAGGAAGTGCAGACCACCGCGCTGCTGCCGTTGCCGGGCGTGGGCCTGATTGCGGTGGGCAGCCACGATCCGAACCGTTTCTATCCGGGCATGGGCACGCTGTTCCTGCGCATGATGGGCGACGCCCTGGTCGCCGGCCTGAAGCGCTTCCCGGGCTGAGCAGGACACGACGATGAGCGCGGTACAGGCCTTCCTGCAGCATCTGCAGGTAGAGCGGCGGATGTCGGCGCATACGCTCGATGCCTACCGCCGTGACCTGGACGCGCTGTCGGTCTGGGCCGAGCCGCGCGGTGTTGCGGTGGAGGCACTCGATGCCGACGCGCTGCGCCAGTTCGTCGCCGATGAGCACCGCCGTGGCCTGTCGGCCAAGAGCCTGCAGCGCCGCTTGTCCGCCTGCCGCAGCTTCTATGCCTGGCTGCTCAAGCACGGCCGCATCGAGGTCAGTCCTGCAGCAACGCTGAAGGCGCCGCGCGCGCCGCGCCGGTTGCCACAGGTCCTCGACGCCGATGAGGCCGTGCAGCTGGTCGAGCTGGAGCCGGAAGGTGAACTCGGCCGCCGTGACCGCGCGCTGCTGGAACTTTTTTATTCTTCCGGCCTGCGCCTGAGC
Source organism: Stenotrophomonas sp. YJH_SMC_19 (assembly GCF_059367915.1). Taxonomy (NCBI): domain Bacteria; kingdom Pseudomonadati; phylum Pseudomonadota; class Gammaproteobacteria; order Lysobacterales; family Lysobacteraceae; genus Stenotrophomonas; species Stenotrophomonas sp. YJH_SMC_19. Next base: position 16,953 of record NZ_JCAFRI010000034.1, on the reverse strand, counting down.
GAAGTCTGCGCGCTGACCTGGCGCGATCTGGATTTCGACAGCGGGCTGGTCAACGTGCTGGGCAAGGGCAATCGGCAGCGCCGCGTGCCGTTCGGCCGGCCGGCGCGCGAAGCGCTGCAGGCGTGGCGCGCCGAAAGTGGCGGTGGTCCGGCCTCGCCGGTATTTCCCGGCCGCAACGGACCGATCAGCCAACGCGCGGTGCAGATCCGCATCCGCCAGCTGGCGCAGCGCCAGGGCCTGTTCAAGCACGTGCACCCGCACATGCTGCGGCACAGTTTCGCCAGCCATATCCTGGAATCATCCGGTGATCTGCGCGGCGTGCAGGAGCTGCTGGGCCATGCCGACATCGCCACCACCCAGATCTACACCCACCTGGATTTCCAGCACCTGGCCAAGGTCTACGACGCGGCGCATCCGCGCGCGAAGCGTCGAAGCAGCAGCGAGGGCAGCGGAGAAAGCTGAACGTTGCCCGTGCGGCAGCCGGTCGCGGGTGGCTTGAAGGGCGCAGGGCAGTCCCCACCTCTGGTTCTGTCACCCCGGAGGCATCATGGACCCCAGTCAGAACCCCAACGTTTTCCACGCCACCACCATCGTCTGCGTCCGTCGCGGCGAGCACGTGGCCATTGCCGGCGACGGCCAGGTCACGCTGGGCCACACCGTGATGAAGGGCAATGCGCGCAAGGTGCGCCGCCTCGGTCGTGATGGCCAGGTGCTGGCCGGCTTTGCCGGTGCCGCCGCCGATGCCTTCACCCTGTTCGAGCTGTTCGAGGCCAAGCTGGAAAAGCACGGCCAGTTGCAGCGTGCTGCGGTCGAACTGGCCAAGGATTGGCGCACCGAGCGCCGCCTCGGAAAGCTTGAAGCCCTGTTGGCCGTGGCCGACAAGGAAACCTCGCTGATCATCAGCGGCACCGGCGATGTGATCGAACCGGAGGACGGCATCATCGCCATCGGTTCCGGTGGCTCGTATGCACTGTCGGCCGCCCGTGCGCTGATGGCACACACCGAACTGGATGCGCGCACCATCGCCAGCGAAGCGATCGGCATTGCCGGCGATATCTGCATCTACACCAACCGCAACGTGGTGGTCGAGGAACTCTGAGGGTCGCGCCGGCTGCTGGCCGGCAACCTCATGATCCCCCACACGCGTGCCTGGTTGCCGGCCAGCGGCCGGCACGACCGACAACGAATTCGTGAGCACATCCATGTCGAAGATCGAAGTTTCCTCCGCCACCATGACCCCGCGCGAGATCGTGCAGGAACTGGACCGGCATATCGTGGGCCAGCACGACGCCAAGCGCGCCGTGGCCATCGCCCTGCGCAACCGCTGGCGCCGCATGCAGCTGGTGCCTGAGCTGCGCAATGAAGTGATGCCGAAGAACATCCTGATGATCGGCCCGACCGGCGTCGGCAAGACCGAGATCGCGCGTCGCCTGGCCACGCTGGCCAACGCGCCGTTCGTGAAGGTCGAAGCCACCCGCTTCACCGAAGTCGGATACGTCGGCAAGGACGTCGAGCAGATCATCCGCGACCTCGCCGATACCGCAGTGAAGCTGTACCGCGAACAGGCCAAGGTGCGCGTGCGTACCCAGGCCGAGGAACGCGCCGAAGACCGCATCCTCGATGCGCTGCTGCCGCGCCGCAGCGGTGGCATCGGCTTCGATCCGGAAGTCGCCCGCAACGAACCGTCGGCGCAGGACAACGAGACCCGCATCAAGTTCCGCAAGATGCTGCGCAACGGTGAGCTGGACGAGCGCGAGATCGAACTCGACCTGGCCGCCAATGTCAGCATGGACATCATGACCCCGCCGGGCATGGAGGAAATGGGCCAGCAGCTGAAGTCGATGTTCGCCAACCTTGGCGGCGGCGCGAAGGCACACAAGCGCACGCTGACCATCAAGGCCGCGCGTCCGCTGCTGATCGAGGAAGAGGCCGGCAAGCTGGTCAACGAAGACGATATCCGCACCGCGGCGATCGAAGCCTGCGAGCAGCACGGCATCGTCTTCATCGACGAGATCGACAAGGTCGCCAAGCGTGGCGATAACGTGGGCGGCGGCGATGTCTCCCGCGAAGGCGTGCAGCGCGACCTGCTGCCGCTGGTGGAAGGCTCCAACGTGTCCACCAAGTACGGCACGATCAAGACCGACCACATCCTTTTCATTGCATCCGGTGCGTTCCACCTGGCCAAGCCCAGCGATCTGATTCCGGAGCTGCAGGGTCGCTTCCCGATCCGCGTTGAACTGGGTGCGCTGAGCAAGGGTGATTTCGTGCGCATCCTGACCGAGCCGAAGGCCGCGCTGACCAAGCAGTACGAGGCGCTGCTGGCTACCGAGGGCGTCAAGGTCAGCTTCACCGCCGACGCCATCGAGCGCCTGGCCGAAATCGCCTTCCAGGTGAACGAGCGCCAGGAGAACATCGGTGCCCGTCGCCTGCATACGGTGCTGGAGCGCCTGCTGGATTCGCTCAGCTACGAGGCACCGGACCGCGATGGCGAAAGCCTGGCGATCGACAGCGCCTACGTCGACAAGCACCTGGGTGAGCTGGTGCAGGACCCGGACCTGAGCCGCTACATCCTGTAATGCCCGTTGGAGTCGGATCCCTCGCCCCAGCGAGGGCTCTGACCCCGCCCGCTGCAACAGAAAAGGCCGCCGCAGGGCGGCCATTTTCTTGTGCGGTCAGCGCGATTGCCGGGTGCGGTAGTCCCGCAGCACCTGGTCGATCACCGCACTGGTGCGGGCGGCGCTGATGCTGGTCGAGGGCGAACGGCCGTTGCCGCGCAGCTCGTCCACGAGGGAGACGATCAATGGCTGCTGGACCGATGGCGGGTTCGGGATGTCGAATGCCTGCATGCCCGCTTCGGTCTCCAGAACCACTGGAACGTCCTCGAAGGTGGCAAAGCGCAGCTGCCCGCGGTCGCCGGTGATCTCGACCTCATCCAGGCGCCGGAACGCGCAGAAGCTCCATTGCGCGATGCCGTGCGCCCCGCTGCCGGTACGGAAGCACATCGAGACACTGTCCTCGGCGGCGTAGGCGCCGGTCAGCGAACTGGCCAGGCCACGCACGTCGCTCAGCGGCCCCAATAGATGGTCGAGCAGGTCCAGGGTATGCGAGCCCAGATCGACGAACAGCCCGCCGCCGGCGATCGACGGATTGGTCCGCCAGAAGTCGGGCGATGCGGCATTCGCCGAATGCGGCCGATGCAGGATGGCGCGCACGCTGCGCGGCGTTCCGATCGCGCCGTTGTCCAGCAGCTGCTTCACCTGTGCGAAGCGGGGCAGGGCACGGCGGTAGTAGGCCACGAACACGGGCACGCCGCTGCGGGCGCTGGCCGCGATGATGCGCTGGCACTCGTCGTGGTCCATGGCCATCGGCTTTTCGATGTAGACCGGCTTGCCCGCGGCGATCGCCTGCAGCGCGTAATGCATGTGCGTCGAGGGCGGCGTTGCCACGTAGACCGCGTTCACTTCCGGATCGGCGATGAGTGCGTCGGCGTCCGCGTACCAGCGCGGAATCGCGTGGCGCCGCGCATAATCCTCGGCCAATCCCGCATTGCGGCGCATGACCGCTGCCACCCGTGAGCCGGGTGTGCTGGCCAGGGGGGGGCCGCTCTTCTTCTCGGTGACGCTGCCACAGCCGATGAAGCCCCACACCACGTTGTCCAGGATCACGGGGCTGTCCTCAGATGGGCGCGGCGGTGGCGGCAGCAGCGCCACTCACGCTTCGGGCAGCGGCTCGGGCACAGTGCCCGGCACGAACACGCCGTCCTTCACGTAGGCGGCCAGGGTCATGTCCAGTGCGAGCATGCCGTCGCGCTTGAGGTCCATCAGGTCCGGTTCGACCATCGCCCCGTGCAGCACGCCCAGCACGGTGGCATGCAGCATGCGCGCGGCGATCTTGGGGTCGGCGCCTTCGCGCAGCTGGCCCAGATCGCGGGCGCGGCGCAGGGCACGCTCCATCCGGTCCAGCGCATCGCGGAATCCGGCCTGCTGCATTTCGGTCAGCACCCTGGTGTCGGCCGAGGCATCGCTGCGCAGCATGATCTCCATGGTCTTGCGCAGGCGCTCGTCTTCGGACAGCTCGATGAAGGAGTGGATCATCACCGCGCGCAGGTCGTGCACGGGGGTGTCGCGCTGGTCGGTCGAGGTGCGCTCCAGTTCCTGCATGAAGGGCAGGTGCACCCGTTCGACGATCGCGGCCAGCACCTCGCTCTTGTTCTTGAAGTGCCAGTAGACCGCGCCACGGGTATAGCCGGCGCGGGCGCCGATCATCTCCAGCGTGGTACGGGCCACGCCGTGTTCATGGAAGCAGGCTTCGGCGGCGTCAAGGATGCCTTCCCGGGTTGCCTGGGTGTCCTCTTTGGTCTTGCGGGCCATGTAGGTACGAGTGCGGGTGAAACGTGGCTGAATTGTACCGGTTTACAAACAAACAAGCATGTATGTATATTTCGCTCCCATCATTCCCGTCGTGTGCGTGGCAGGCCGGTCCGGCTCCCGCTCCACCCGGGTGGGCGCTGTTCTCACGGTCTTCACCTTTACCGGTCGAAGGGTCCGCCGTATCAGCGCCGGCTGAGATCCTTTCCTTCAAGAGCCTTTCCGTCATGTTGCTGAGCCGAATCCGACCCTTTGCACTGTCGCTGGCCATCGCCGCAGCCGTGGCTGCCTGCGGCGGCCAACCCCAGACCCCCGAGCAGGGCCCGGGTGACGTCACCGTGGTCACGCTGAAGTCCGAGACCGTGGGCCTGACCCGCGAACTGCCGGGCCGTACCACCGCCTTCCTGGTCGCCGAAGTGCGCCCGCAGGTCAACGGCATCGTTGCCAAGCGCCTGTTCACCGAAGGCGGCATGGTCAAGGCCGGCGAGCCGCTCTACCAGATCGAGGACGCCAGCTATCGCGCCCAGGCCAACAGCGCCCGCGCCCAGCTGGCCCGCGCCGAAGCCACGGCCAACGCCGCGCGCCTGAGCGCCAAGCGCATCACCGAGCTGGCCAAGGTCGACGCGGTCAGCCAGCAGGACCTGGAAAACGCCGTGGCCGCGCAGAAGCAGGCCGAGGCCGATGTCGGTGCCGCCAAGGCCTCGCTGGACGCGGCCAACGTCACCCTCGGCTATGCCCGCATCACCGCGCCGATCAGCGGCCGCATCGGCAAGTCCAGCGTTACCCAGGGTGCGCTGGTCAGCGTCGGCCAGGCCAATGCACTGGCCACCGTGCAGCAGCTGGACCCGATCTACGTCGACCTGACCCAGTCCTCGGCCGAGCTGCTGCAGCTGCGCCGCGAACTTGCTGCCGGCCGCCTGCAGGACAACCAGACGCTGCCGGTCAGCATCCTGATGGAAGACGGCAGCACCTTCGAGCACAAGGGCACGCTGGAGTTCTCTGAAGTGAGCGTCGATCCAGCCACCGGCAGCTTCGGCCTGCGCGTGAAGGTGGACAACCCGGACGGCCTGCTGATGCCGGGCACCTACGTGCGCGCGGTGATCGGCGGCGGCGTGCGCAGCGATGCGGTGCTGGTACCGATGCAGGGCATCGCCCGCGATCCGAAGGGCGACACGACCGCGATGGTGGTCGGCAAGGACAACAAGGTCGAAGTGCGCCCGGTCAAGGTCAGCCGCACGGTCGGCGACAAGTGGCTGGTCGAGGACGGTCTGAAGGCCGGCGACAAGGTCATTGTCGAAGGCCTGCAGAAGATCGGCCCCGGCATGCCGGTCAAGGCCACCGAGAAGGGCGCTGCTCCGGCCAAGCCGGCAGCGGCCGCCCAGCCTGCCGCCCCGGCCGGCGACGCGAAGTAAGCGGAGAACCCCATGGCACGCTTTTTCATCGATCGACCCATCTTCGCGTGGGTGATCGCCATCATCATCATGCTCGCCGGCGGCCTGGCCCTGTTCAAGCTGCCGGTCTCGATGTACCCCAACGTCGCACCACCGGCGGTGGAAATCAGCGCCACCTACCCGGGTGCATCGGCCAAGGTGGTCGAGGACTCGGTGACGCAGATCATCGAGCAGAACATGAAGGGCCTTGATGGTCTGATCTACTTCTCCTCCAACAGCTCGTCCAACGGCCAGGCCACCATCACCCTGACCTTCGAGAGCGGCACCAACCCGGACATCGCCCAGGTGCAGGTGCAGAACAAGCTGCAGCTGGCCATGCCGCTGCTGCCGCAGGAAGTGCAGCGGCAGGGCATCAACGTGGCCAAGTCCAGCTCGGGCTTCCTGAACGTCATCGCGTTCGTGTCCGAGAACGGCAGCATGGATGCCAACGACATCGCCGACTACGTCGGTTCCAATGTCGTCGATCGCCTGAGCCGCGTGCCGGGCGTGGGCAACATCCAGGTGTTCGGTGGCAAGTACGCCATGCGCATCTGGCTGGATCCGAACAAGCTGCATACCTATGGCCTGTCGGTTGCGGAAGTGACCGCAGCGATCAAGGCACAGAACGCGCAGGTGGCCATCGGCCAGCTTGGCGGTGCACCGTCGATCAAGGGCCAGCAGCTCAACGCCACCATCAACGCGCAGTCGCGCCTGCAGACCCCGGAACAGTTCCGCAACATCATCGTGCGCGGTGCGCAGGACGGTGCCGAGCTGCGCCTGGGGGATGTCGCCCGCGTCGAGCTGGGTGCCGAGTCCTACGACTTCGTCACCCGCTACAACGGCCAGCCGGCCAGCGGCCTGGCGGTGACCCTGGCCACCGGCGCCAACGCGCTGGATACCGCTGCTGGTGTGAATGCCGCGCTGGAAGACATGAAGAGCTTCTTCCCGGCCGGGCTGAAGGCGGAGGTCCCGTACGACACCACCCCGTTCGTGCGCGTGTCGATCAAGGGCGTGGTGCAGACCCTGATCGAAGCGATCGTGCTGGTGTTCGTGGTGATGTACCTGTTCCTGCAGAACTTCCGCGCCACCCTGATCCCGACCATCGCCGTGCCGGTGGTGCTGCTGGGTACCTTCGGCGTGCTGGCCATGCTCGGCTTCTCGGTGAACATGCTGACCATGTTCGCGATGGTGCTTGCGATCGGCCTGCTGGTGGACGATGCCATCGTGGTGGTGGAGAACGTCGAGCGCATCATGTCCGAGGAAGGACTGTCGCCGCTCGAGGCGACCCGCAAGTCGATGGGCCAGATCACCGGCGCGCTGGTGGGCATCGGCCTGGTGCTGTCGGCGGTGTTCGTGCCGATGGCCTTCATGAGTGGCTCCACCGGCGTGATCTACCGCCAGTTCTCGGCCACGATCGTCTCGGCGATGGCATTGTCGGTGCTGGTCGCGATCGTGCTGACCCCGGCGCTGTGCGCGACCATGCTCAAGCCGCTGAAGAAAGGTGAGCACCACGTCGCCCACCGCGGCCTGGCCGGTCGCTTCTTCAATGGCTTCAACCGTGGATTCGACCGCACCAGCGAAAGCTACCAGCGTGGCGTGCGCGGCATCATCCATCGCCCGTGGCGCTTCATGGGCATCGTGGCGGCGCTGTTCGTGCTGATGGGCGTGTTGTTCGTGCGCCTGCCCAGCTCATTCCTGCCCAACGAAGACCAGGGCGTGTTGATGGCGCTGGTGCAGGCCCCGGTGGGTGCCACCCAGGAACGTACGCTGGAATCGATCGCGGCGCTGGAAAACCACTTCCTGCAGAACGAGAAGGATGCGGTGGACTCGGTGTTCTCGGTGCAGGGCTTCAGCTTCGCCGGCATGGGCCAGAACGCCGGCATGGCATTCGTCAAGCTGAAGGACTGGAGCGAGCGTGACGCCAACAATGGTGTGATGCCGATCACCGGACGCGCGATGGCGGCCCTGGGCCAGATCAAGGATGCCTTCATCTTCGCCTTCCCGCCGCCGGCCATCCCGGAACTGGGCACTGCCTCGGGCTATACCTTCTTCCTGAAGGACAACAGCGGCCAGGGCCACGAGGCACTGGTGGCCGCGCGCAACCAGCTGCTCGGCCTCGCCGCCGGCAGCAAGAAGCTGGCCAACGTGCGCCCGAACGGCCAGGAGGACACGCCGCAGTTCCGCATCGACATCGACGCGGCCAAGGCGACCTCGCTGGGGCTGTCAATCGACCAGATCAACGGCACGCTGGCCGCCGCGTGGGGCAGCTCGTACATCGACGACTTCGTCGATCGTGGCCGCGTCAAGCGTGTGTTCGTGCAGGCCGACCAGCCGTTCCGCATGGTGCCGGAGGACTTCGATCTCTGGTCCGTGAAGAACGACAAGGGTGAAATGGTGCCGTTCAGTGCCTTCGCTACCAAGCACTGGGATTACGGTTCGCCGCGCCTGGAACGCTACAACGGTGTGTCGGCCATGGAAATCCAGGGCGAACCGGCCCCGGGTGTCGCCTCCGGTGATGCCATGGCCGAGATCGAACAGCTGGCCAAGCAGCTGCCGGCGGGCTTCGGCATCGAATGGACGGCGATGTCGTACCAGGAGCGCCAGGCTGGCTCGCAGACGCCACTGCTGTACACGCTCTCGCTGATGATCGTATTCCTGTGCCTGGCCGCGATGTACGAAAGCTGGAGCGTGCCGACCGCAGTGCTGCTGGCGGCCCCGCTGGGCATCCTCGGCGCGGTGCTGGCCAATACCTTCAAGGGCCTGGAACGCGATATCTACTTCCAGGTGGCGATGCTGACCACGGTGGGCCTGACCAGCAAGAACGCGATCCTGATCGTGGAGTTCGCCAAGGAGAACCTGGAGAAGGGCGCAGGCCTGATCGAATCGATCATGCATGCCGTGCGCGACCGCCTGCGTCCGATCGTGATGACCTCGCTGGCCTTCGGCATGGGCGTGGTACCGCTGGCGATCTCCACCGGTGCCGGTTCCGGCGCCAAGCAGGCGATCGGCACCGGCGTGCTCGGCGGCATGATCGTCGGCACCGTGCTCGGTGTGTTCTTCGTGCCGCTGTTCTTCGTGGTGGTGCAGCGCGTGTTCAAGCGCAAATCCACGACGTGACCTGAAACGGTCATGCCGGCCTCAGGCTGGCGTTGTCGAAACGGTAGTGCCGGCCGCTGGCCGGCATGACCTCCTGCCATCCGGCAGTACCGATGGAAGTCATTCCCATGAAAAGTGCATCCCTGTTCCTTTCCATTGCCGCTGTGCTCGCGCTCGCCGGCTGCTCCACCCTGGTGCCGAAGAACACCGCTGTCGCCCCGGCGATCCCGGCGCAGTGGCCGGCCGAGGCCGCGCAGGGCGAGGTGGCCGATGTCGCCGCCGTCGGCTGGCGCGACTTCTTCACCGATGCGCGCCTGCAGCAGGTGATCGACCAGTCGCTGCAGAACAACCGCGATCTGCGCGTGGCCGTGCTCAACGTTGAGCGCGCGCGCGGCCAGTACCGTGTGCAGCGCGCTGATCGCGTGCCCGGCGTGGCCGTTACCGGCCAGATGCAGCGCCAGGGCACCGACGCCGGTGTCAACGAACAGTTCACCGCCGGTGTCGGCGTGGCCGAGTTCGAGCTGGATCTGTTCGGCCGCGTGCGCAATCTCAGTGAAGCTGCGCTGCAGCAGTACTTCGCGGTGGCCGCCAACCGCCGCAACGCGCAGTTGAGCCTGGTGGCCGAGACGGCCACCGCATGGCTGACCTACGGTGCCGATGCGCAGCGGCTGAAGATCGCCGATGCCACGCTGAAGACCTACGAGGATTCGCTGCGCCTGGCCGAGGCCCGCCACGAACGTGGTGGCAGTTCGGCGCTGGAGCTGACCCAGACCCGTACCCTGGTCGAGACCGCGCGTACGGACGCCGCACGCCTGCGTGGCCAGCTGGCCCAGGACCGCAACGCGCTGGCGCTGCTGGCCGGTGGCCAGCTGGATCCGGCGCTGCTGCCGGACAGCATCGAGCCGCAGCTGCTTGCACTGGCACCGCCGCCGGCCGGCCTGCCCAGCGACGTGCTGCTGCAGCGCCCGGACATCATGGCCGCCGAACACCAGCTGCTGGCGGCCAACGCCAATATCGGTGCGGCACGCGCGGCGTTCTTCCCGAGCATCTCGCTGACCGGCAGCATCGGCAGTGGTTCGAGCGAACTGTCCAACCTGTTCGACAGCGGTACGCGCGTGTGGAGCTTCCTGCCGAAGATCACGCTGCCGATCTTCCAGGGCGGCAAGCTGCGCGCCAACCTGGCCATCGCCAACGCGGATCGTGATATCGCTCTGGCGCAGTACGAGAAGTCGATCCAGGTGGGCTTCCGCGAAACCGCCGATGCGCTGGCGTTGAATGTCAGCCTGGACGAGCAGGTGAGTTCACAGCAGCGCCTGGTGGAAGCGGCCGAACAGGCCAACCGCCTGTCGCAGGCGCGCTACGACGCGGGCCTGGACAGCTTCGTGACCCTGCTTGATGCGCGGCGTACCGCCTACAACGCACAACAGACCCAGCTGCAGGCGCAGCTGGCGCAGCAGGCCAACCGCATCACCCTGTACAAGGTGATGGGCGGTGGCTGGCACGAGCGCAGCTGAAGGGCAGCCGGCCAGCGGCCGGCTCTACCCTGATGATCGATGGTAGTGCCGGCCGCTGGCCGGCATTGTCATTTCAGGACCTGCTACACCGCTTCATCGTCGCGCCGCGCTGCATGGCAGGCGCGAACGCGCGCGAGCGCATCGCCGGCTTCGCGCGCCATCTGCTCGTACTCGGCGCGGATCTCTTCCAGGCGCGCTTCGTCCAGTTCTTCCAGATCCAACAGTTCGTTGTTGGCTTCGGCCGTCGCCCGGATCAGCTCGTCCAGCTTGATCTGCATCGCGGCGGTGTCCGCGTTCTGCGTGTGCTGGATCAGGAACACCATCAGGAAGGTGATGATGGTGGTGCCGGTGTTGATCACCAGCTGCCAGGTGTCGTTGAAACCGAACACCGGGCCACTGATGCCCCAGATCACCACGATCGCTACTGCAGCCAGGAAGGTCCACGGCGAGCCGGTGGCGGCCGCGGCCTTCTTGGCGATCGTATTGAACAGGTTTCGTACTTTCATCGTCGTCGTCCCACTCAGGTGACGAGGATGATCGGCAGTGGCCCGTGCAGGCGCCGTGCAGCGGCGGTCAGGCGCGCATGCGCTGCAGCCGCGGTGCCTGCAGGCTGCGCACCGGACTGCTCTGGTAGACGTGCTGCCAGCAACGGTCGACGAATTCGCGGGCCTGGGCTTCACTCAGTCGCGGCATGATCTGCAGGGCGTACTGGGTCTGGAACATCTCGTCACGTTCGGCCTCGCTGGCGCGCGGCTGGGTGATCAGCGAATCGCAGGCAAACTTGATCCACGGCACGTACGAGCCGAACGAGTTCTGCGGCAGTGCGCCTTCGGCATGTTGGCGGCGCCAGTGATCCAGCTCGGCGTCAACGTTGATGACCGGAGGAATGGTGGGGACTTCAGCGTGCATGACAATCCAGTTCGGTTGAGTGGAAAGGGAGTGGGGGTTCATCGGAGTGTGGCGTATGTGGCGGTGCATGCCGCGTCAGCGCGATGTGGAGCTGGCGTTGGCATGTCCAATCAACTGCGCGTGCTCGACGGCACCGAGATCTTCGGCCAGGGTGGCCATCGCGTTGCACAGGCGCTCGTGGTCGAGCGGATGGCGACGGACCAGCTCCAGTTGCATGCGCTGGTAGGCGGTCCAGAACAACGCGCCGCGCCGGTGCAGTGCATATTGCCGCTGCAGGCGTTCGCGGATCGGGTCGAGGATCGAGTCTGGTGCAGGTCGTACGGCGTGCGCGCACATGGCTGGCTCCGCCGGGGAAAGAAGTCCCGGTAACCCCACCCTAGGCGCGGCAGCCGGGCGGGGTGTTATCGCAGCGTGTGCACGTTGCGCAGCTGACTGTGCACTGGTTCACGGCAATGGCCGCAAACGCTGCCGGCACTAGGGCGTGCCGGCACTGAAGCGTTCATTAAACGGGTTCAACAGGACACTGCGTGGTGATCATTCACCGATGTCTTCATTCCAGATCTCCGGGTGCTGCGCAATGAAGCCGCCCAGCAGGTCCACGCATTCCTGGCTGTCCAGGTCGATCACGTTGACGCCATTTTCCCGCAACCAGTCGATGCCGCCCTGGAAGGTGCGCGATTCGCCCACCACCACGGTGCCGATGTTGAACTGGCGCACCAGGCCAGAGCAGTACCAGCACGGTGCCAGGGTGGTGACCATGATCGTGTCCTGGTAACGGCGCTGGCGGCCGGCCTTGCGGAACGCATCGGTCTCGCCGTGCACCGACGGGTCGCCTTCCTGTACGCGGCGGTTGTGGCCGCAGCCAAGCAGGCGGCCGTCGTTGTGGTACAGGGCTGCGCCGATCGGCACGCCGCCCTCGGCCAGGCCCTGGCGGGCTTCGGCGATGGCGGTCTGCAGCAGGGCCTGGTAGTCGGGCGTGGTGATCATGCGGGGCTCCGGTAAGTCGTGGCCCGCCATGATACGGGCAGGGGGTGCCGCTGGCCCCCGGCGGTGCGATAATCGGGGCCATGAGCGAATCCCCCTACAAAGCCGGTACCACCCATTTCGGGTTCCGCGACGTCGCCGCCAAGGACAAGCAGAAGCTGGTCGGCCAGGTGTTCACCTCGGTCGCGCGCAACTACGACCTGATGAACGACCTGATGAGCCTGGGCGTGCACCGGGCGTGGAAGCGCTACTACGTGGCCACCGCGCAGGTGAAGCCGGGCGACCGCGTGCTCGATCTGGCGGGCGGCACCGGCGACATCGCCGCCCTGCTGAAGGAGCGCGTCGGCGCCGAGGGCTCGGTGGTGCTGGGCGACATCAACGCCGGCATGCTGTCGGTCGGCCGTGATCGCCTGACCAACCGCGGCCTGGTGCTGGGCCTGGACTACGTGCAGTGCAACGCCGAGGCCCTGCCGTTCCCGGACAACAGCTTCGACCTGGTCACCATCGCCTTCGGCCTGCGCAACGTGACCGACAAGGACGCCGGCCTGCGCGAGATGTACCGCGTGCTGAAGGTCGGGGGCCAGGCCCGCGTGCTGGAGTTCTCCGAAGTCACCGCGGACTGGTTCAAGCCGATCTACGACTTCCACTCGTTCAAGATCCTGCCGAAGCTGGGCAAGCTGTTCGCCAATGACTCGGACAGCTACCAGTACCTGGCCGAGAGCATCCGCAAGCACCCGCCGCAGGATGAACTGAAGGCGATGATGGGGCAGGCCGGGTTCGAGCGCTGCCACTACAAGAACCTGACCGGCGGCATCGTTTCGATCCACTCCGGCTACAAGCTGTAAGCCCCGCTCTGGTGGGTGCCAACCGTGGTTGGTGCTCGCCCGCTGCGGTGATCCGATCTGGTAGCTGCCGACCTTGGTCGGCACGGGCCTGCCGCATGCGTTGATGGGTCCGTGCCAACCAAGGTTGGTACCTGCCTGTAGATGCCGACATTGGTTGGCATGCGCCCGAGGCGCAGGATCGGCTTGCCTGCCATTACCCCGCACCGCGCAACGCCTGCCGGGCCGGAGGGAGGTACCATTGGGGTTTGATCCCCGTAACGGTCCCGATTCATGCGTAATCCGCTGATGCTCCTTCCGCTGGCCGTGGCCCTGGCCGCCGGCTGCTCCCAGGAGGCGGCCGCGCCCGCCGCCGCCCCGACTGCCGCAAAGGCCCCTGCCGCCCCCGTGAACGCCGAGAACCGCAGCCACGACGAAAGCTCGTACGCCGAGCCGGACAAGGTCGTCATCAAGGACATCGCGCTGGATCTGAAGCTCGACTTCGACCAGAAGCAGATTGGCGGCACCGCCACCTACACCCTGGAATGGAAGCAGAAGGACGCCAGGCAGCTGGTGCTCGACACCCGCGAGCTGACCGTGTCCAAGGTCGAGGCCGTGGCCGCCGATGGCGCGCGCAGCCCGCTGAAGTTCGAGCTGGCCGCCGCTGACAAGGTGTTCGGCAGCAAGCTGACCATCGAGGCCCCGGAACAGCCGGCCAAGGTGGAAGTGACCTACCACACCGCGCCGACCGCATCGGGCCTGCAGTGGCTGGCACCGTCGATGACCGAGGGCAAGAAGCTGCCCTTCATGTTCAGCCAGTCGCAGGCCATCCACGCCCGTTCGTGGGTGCCGCTGCAGGACACCCCGAGCGTGCGTTTCACCTACAGCGCGCACGTGGTCTCGCGCCCGGACGTGATGGTGCTGATGAGCGCCGACAACGATCCGAAGGCGGCGCGTGACGGTGACTACACCTTCAAGATGCCGCAGCCGATTCCGTCCTACCTGCTGGCCATCGCGGCCGGCGACCTGGTGTTCGAGCCGATCTCCGGCCGCTCCGGCGTCTGGGCCGAGCCGACCATGGTCAACAAGGCCGCCAAGGAATTCGAAGACACCGAGAAGATGATCGGTGCCGCCGAGAAGCTGTACGGCGAATACCGCTGGGGCCGCTACGACATGCTGGTGCTGCCGCCGTCGTTCCCGTTCGGCGGCATGGAAAACCCGCGCCTGACCTTCGCCACCCCGACCGTGATCGTCGGCGACAAGTCGCTGGTCTCGCTGGTCGCCCACGAACTGGCGCACAGCTGGTCGGGCAACCTGGTGACCAACGCCAGCTGGAAGGACATCTGGCTCAACGAAGGCTTCACCACCTACGTCCAGGGCCGCATCACCGAAGCCCTGTACGGCAAGGAGATGGCCGAGATGGAGAAGCAGATCGACCAGACCGACCTGCTGGCCGAAGTGAAGGACATGAGCCCGGCCGACCAGGCACTGGCGCTGCCGCCGCTGAACGAGCGTGATCCCGACGAAGCGCTCAGCCAGATCGCCTACGTCAAGGGTTCGTGGTTCCTGGAGTTCCTGGAACAGCGCTTCGGCCGCGAGACCTTCGATCCGTTCCTGCGGGGCTGGTTCGATGACCACGCCTTCCAGAGCGCGAACACCGACCAGTTCGTCGAGTACCTGAAGAAGAACCTGCTGCCGAAGAATCCGTCGGCCGTGACCGAGGCCGAACTGAAGGCATGGCTGGACGAGCCGGGCATCCCGGCGTTCGCAGCCAAGGCGCAGTCGCGCAACTTCAGCAGCGTCGATACCGCGCGCATCGCATTCGCCAGCGCCGGTACCGTGCCCAGCAGCCAGGTCATCGCCGACTGGAGCACCCAGGAATGGGTGCGCTTCATCGACGGCCTCGGTGCGACCCAGCCGCTGGACAAGCTGGCCACGCTGGACAAGGCCTTCCACTTCACCGGCACCCCCAATGGCGAGATCGCCATGCGCTGGTACCCGCTGGCGATCCGCAGCGGCTACGAGCAGGCCAATGAAGGGGCGGCTGCATTCATCGAGCGCGTCGGCCGTCGCAAGCTGATCCTGCCGATCTACGCCGAACTGGTGAAGACCCCGAAGGGTCTGGAACTGGCCAAGCAGGCCTTCGAAAAGGCCAAGCCGGGCTACCACCCGATCACCACCGCCTCGGTCCAGGACATGCTGGCCAAGGCTGAAGCCAAGTAAGCGGTAGTGCCGGCCGCTGGCCGGCAACCGGTCACTGCTTCACCGCCAACGGCGGGGAAACCCGCCGTTGGTGTATCCGCTTTTCGCTGCCGATAGAATCGGGATGCACTCGCATAGGACCTCCGCCATGAAACGACTGATCCTGCTCACCGCCTGCACCCTGGCCCTGGCCGCCTGCAGCAACCCGGAAGAGGAACGCAAGGCGCAGGAAGCCGCTGCGGCCGCCGCGCAGGCGCAGAAGGAGGCCAAGGCCGAAGACGTGGCCAAGCAGTACGACATGGCCGTGGCCGCGCAGGACTGGGAACGCGCGCGCCTGCATGGTGCCTCGCTGCTGGACCAGTACAAGGACACCGCCGCCGCCGAGCGCATAGCCGCAGGCTTCGACGAGGTCAAGGCCAAGGGCGACGCCGCGCGCGACCTGCGCCGCATGCAGGGGCTATGGCAGTACAACCAGATTCCGGTGGGCAGCAAGGGCAACCAGGTCTCGGCGCAGATCTACAGCAAGGAACGGGTGGACGTGGATGGCAGCGGCGCCAAACCGGTGCAGCTGGTGTTCCGCGATCATCCGGAGTGGAAGCGGCATGCCTACCTGGTGCTGCAGGCCGGTGATTTCCGTTGCCCGCAATGCACGGTGAAAGTGACCGTGGATGACGGCAAGCCGGTACCAATGGCGGCCTGGCGCCCGAAGACCGATGAAGCCATCGCCCTGTTCATCACCGATCAGAAGGCACTGTGGAAGCTGGCGCGCAAGGGCAAGTCGATCAGCATCGAGTTCCCGGTCAAGGCCGGTGGCACGCGCACGGCCGTGTTCGAAACCGGCGGTGTCGACGCCAGCCGCATGCCGCAATGGTGGCAGTGAGGGTTGCGACGGGCAGCGCAGTGCACGCGTTGTCCGCGATCCGGCACTGGGTGTTCGACATGGACGGCACGCTGACGGTGGCCGTGCATGACTTCGCCGCGATCCGCCGCGCGCTGGAGATCGCCGCGGAGGAAGACATCCTCGACCATATCGCGGCATTGCCCGACGCACCGGCGCAGGCCAAGCGCGCGTGGCTGCTGGATCACGAGCGCGCCCTGGCCGAGGACGCGCTGCCAGCGCCGGGGGCGGTGAAGCTGCTGCGCGCGCTGGCGGCGGCGGGTTGCCGACTGGGCATCCTGACCCGCAACGACCATGCGCTGGCGAAGCTGACGCTGGAGGCGATCGGGGTCGGGGCGTTGTTCGACGACGCCGACATCATCGGCCGCGATGAAGCGGTGCCCAAGCCCTCGCCGGATGGCCTGCAGCAGCATCTTCGTCGCTGGGGCATCGGGGCTGCGCACGCGGTGATGGTCGGTGACCACGCCTACGACCTGGAGTGCGGGCGCGCCGCGGGCACCCACACCGTGCTGGTCAATCTGCCGGAGAACCCGTGGCCCGGCAGCGCCGACTGGCATTTCGCCGATTGCCGCGCCTTGCTGGCGGCCTGGCAGCAGAAGGGGTAGTGCCGGCCGCTGGCCGGCAGTGTCGACCAAGGTCGACACCTACCAGAACACCCGTGGCCAGGCTGGCGGCCTGGCAGAAGGGGTAGTGCCGGCCGCTGGCCGGCAGTGTCGACCAAGGTCGACACCT
>NZ_JCAFRI010000033.1:0-36965 GCF_059367915.1 Stenotrophomonas sp. YJH_SMC_19 | reverse complement strand
GCGAATAAGAAGTGCTCGACTATGGACGGTCAAACGGGCATTTTTATGGTGGTTCATCCGGGCTCTTTGGGGTCTGGAGAGGTGTGGTAACCACCATTTTCCAAAGATGTCCCGGATGAACAACGTACAGAGAGATCACAGCTAGCGGGGAGCGCCGAGATCATTGGATCCACACCATGCGTGGACGAAAAACACCCCCGAAAAACAAAGGCCCGGGAATTCCCGGGCCTCTGCAGGTCTGCCGCGGCGTCAGCCGTGGCTTACCAGATCACCACCTGCTGGTCGCCGCTGCGGGCCATCGGCGAACCGGCCTTGCACTGGAACGCGGCCGCGAAGGTCGGCAGGTTCGACGGCGCACCCATGGCGCGGAACTGCGCCGGGGCGTGCGGGTCGGTCGCCAGGCGGACCTTGGCGTTCTCCGGGGTGTACTTGGTGCGCCACACGGTGGCCCAGTTGAAGAAGAAGCGCTGGTCGCGGGTGAAGCCGTCCACCTTCGGGTCTTCCTTGCCGGCGCTGGCCTTCTGCAGGGCATCGTAGGCGGTAGCCAGGCCGCCCAGGTCGGCGATGTTCTCACCCAGGGTCAGGTGGCCGTTCACCGCCTGGCCGTCGACCTTGTACTGGTCGAACTGCTTGACCAGCTTGCCGGTCAGGCCTTCGAAGTTCTTCTTGTCAGCGGCGGTCCACCAGTCTTCCATGTTGCCGGTCGGCCCGAAACGTGCGCCCTGGTCGTCGTAGCCGTGGGTCATTTCGTGGCCGATCACCGCGCCGATGCCGCCGTAGTTCAGTGCGTCGTCGGCCTTCGGATCGAAGAACGGCGGCTGCAGGATGGCGGCCGGGAACACGATCTCGTTCTGCAGCGGGTTGTAGTAGGCATTGACCGTCTGCGGGGTCATGCCCCACTCGGTCTTGTCCACCGGCTTGCCGATCTTGGACAGGTTGAACTTGTAGTTGAATTCGTTGGCCGCGCGCACGTTGCCCAGGAAGCTGTCGCGCTGGGTCTGCAGGCCCGACCAGTCACGCCACTTGTCCGGGTAGCCGATCTTCGGGGTGAAGGTTTCCCACTTGGCGATGGCCTTGGCCTTGGTTTCATCGCTCATCCAGCTCAGGCCCTGGATGCGGTCCTTCAGCGAGGCGGCCAGGTTCTTCACCAGTTCTTCCATCTTCGCCTTGGCTTCCGGCGAGAAGGCCACCTTCACGTACAGCTGGCCGAAGGCTTCACCGGCGTCATTCTCGATGGTGCCCAGCACACGCTTCCAGCGCGGCTTCTGCTCCTTCTGGCCGTTGAGGGTCTTGCCGTAGAACTCGTAGTTCTCCTGCACGAAGGCATCGGCCAGGTACGGCGAGGCGCTGTCCACGGTGTGGAAGCGCAGGTAGGCACGCCACACCGACGGATCGGTGTCGCCCAGCGCCTTGCTCACTTCCTCATGGAAGGCCGGCATGGCCAGCGAGAACTTCTCCGGTGCGGCCACGCCCTGCGACTTGAAGAACTCGGTCCAGCTGAAGTTCGGGGTCAGCTTGTCCGCGTCGGCCACGGTGACCGGGTTGTAGTACAGCTCGACGTTGCGCGACAGTTCGACGCGCGACTTGGACGCCTTGGCCAGGCGGGTCTCGAACTTGACCACGTCCTCGGCCTGCTTGGCAGCGTCGGCAGCAGCGACGCCGGACAGCTCCAGCACCTTGGCGACGTGCGCCTGGTAGGCCTTCAGTTTGTCGGCGTTCTTGGCATCGGTGTAGTAGGTGCTGTCCGGCAGGCCCAGGCCGCCCTGGCTGGCGTAGGCCATGTTCACGGCCGAGTTCTTGAAGTCGGCTTCGGCGCCGAAGCCGAACAGAACGTTGTCACCCTTGGCGGCGCTGGAGCGCAGGTAGTTGGCGATGGCCGCCTTGTCCTGCAGGCCATCGATCGCGGTCAGGTCGGCCTTCAGCGGCTCGATGCCCTGGGCGTTGATCTTGGCCTCGTCCATGCCGGTGGCCCACAGGTCACCGACGATCTTCTCGATGTGGTTCGGGGTCTTCACCTGCGCGACCTGTTCGGCCAGCTGGTGCTGCACGGCCACCGAACGCTCGTCGAGGATGGTGAAGGCGCCCCAGCTGGTGCGGTCGCCCGGGATTTCATTGGCGGCCAGCCACTTGCTGTTCACGTAGTCGCCGAAGGCGCCACAGGCGTCCTTGCTGGTATCGAGGTCGCTGGGCTGGAAGGCGTTGTAGGCGGGCAGCTTGCTCTCGTCCAGGGTGTACTGGGTGGCTTCGGCGGCAGCCGGCGTGGAGGCGGTGGCATCCTTGGCCGGGGTTTCGTTCTTGCCGCAGCCAACCAGCGCGGCCGAAACGGCCAGGGTCAGCAGCACGATCTTGGGAGTACGGGTCACTTTGATGGCCTCCAGGCCGAGTGAGTCAGGGAAGGGCCGCAGGGACGGCCGTGGGCCGAACGATACGCCGCCGGCCTGCCCTGCAAGGGTGTCGAAGGTCATGGCCGGGCGCAAGGGGCCGACGGCGACGCGCCACGAAAGGAAAAAAGAAGGGCCCGTGCGGATCGCACGGGCCCTCCGGGTCAACGATGCTGCCGGATGATCAGAAATCGTATCGGGCAGTGAAGCGGAAGTAGCGCGGGGTCGAGTAGTTCAGGTCACGACCGTACTCCGGGTTGTAGTCCGCTGCGCCGCGGTACGGCGAGGCGGCGTAACGCGAGTACGTGCTGCCAGCCACCTGGCGATTCAGCAGGTTGATCACATCGGCCTGCAGGGTCAGGCCCTTCGCCCAATCCGGCGTGTATGCGACATTCAGCCCCAGGTTGAACTGCCACGGCGCCTTGCCGTGCGAACCGCGCGGCGAAGAACCGTAGTCCGCCGACGGCGGCACGTAACCGGCCGTGCCCGGTGTGGTGCCGCTGCCCGGCAGGCCGCAGTACCAATAGTAGGAGCCATCGTAGAGGCCCTTGTCTGGGGTCGGGTACATGCTGGTGCAGTTGTTCGGACGACCTTCGGCAACGGTCAGGCTGCCACCCACGCGCCACTCGGGGGTCAGCTTCATGTAGCCGAACGCCTTGAGCACATGGCCACGGTGGTTCGGCAACAGCCCATTGGCGCCCTGCATCAGCTGCGGCAGATCCCAGTCCTGGGTGACCGACACATCTTCCTGGCCACCGGTACCGGTATCCAGGTCGGAGTTCAGCTGGCCTTCGGTATTGCCGTAGTTGCGGCTGAAGGTGTACATGACCTTGCCGTACCAGTTGTCCGTACGCTTCTCCAGGAACAGGTCCAGCGCGTAGTACTTGCGCTTGAGCTTGGGCAGGCCAAGGTCAGCTGCCGAATAGTGCACCTTCTCGTAGCTGCCATCGGCCTGCTCTTCCCAGAAGGTGTTGCCCACGCCGGGGTTGAACAGGAAGCATGCGCCGCCCAGCGCGGGGGTGCAGGTGTCGTCGATCGCGCTCTTCAGTTCGCGGTAGGTGAACTTCGCGCCCCAGACGGTATCAGCCGCAAGCTGCTGCTCCATGCCAATGATGTACTCGTCCTGGTAGTGCGACTTCATGTCCACTGCGGCCAAGGTGCGCGGATTCGGCGCACTGCCGCATTCCAGGTTGCTGGCGACAGCGTTGGTGCCCGGGCACAGGTACCCCTTCGAGGCATCGACCGGAATGGAATTGAGCCCCGTCGGTGCACCGGTGGTCGGATCGACGCCGGTGTACGTGAAGTACTCGTTGGTGTTGAGCGAGCCGGAGGCTGCACGCACTGCCACGTTGTTCGGCATGGCCAGGTGGTAGCGACCGGCATTGGCGAACAACTTCAGCGACGAGTCGCCATGAACGTCCCAGGCCACGCCCAGACGCGGTGCCAGCTGCGTCTTCTGGCTCGCATACTTCTCGCCCGTGCCGGTGTAGTTGGTGAACTGTTCGTTGCGCAGACCCAGCGATAGCAAAACGTTGTCCGAAACCTGCCAGCGGTCTTCGATGTACTGCGAGGCCTGCTCGGTCTTCGGCTGTGCCAGCTTGGTGCTGTACAGGCGATAGACGTAGTAGCCCTGTGCGCCCAGGCCGCCACCGGAAGCTGCCGAGCTCACGCCGTGCGATGCATCGATCGGGGTGTTCGGGTTGGTGGAGCGACGATAGATCCAGCCGTAGCCACCCGGATACTCGGTGCCGGTCAGCGACTCTGCATCCTGGCGGTCGAAGCCGAAGCGGAGTTCATGGTTGCCCAGACGCCAGGTCAGGTCGATACGCCCGCCCTTGGTCTCGTCGAAGGCGCCGTCGGCGTTGACCAGCGAGGTCGTGCTCTGGCAGCCGCTGTAGTTCAGGCCCGGCACGCGTGCAGTGGTTCCGGCACTGATGTATGGGCAGCTTGCGTCGTAGTTGTACAGGCCCTGCGAGTGTTCGATCTTCTGGCGACCGTACAGCGCCGACAGGGTCAGGTTGTCGGTCAGGTAGCCGGTGTACTTGCCGATGTAGAGTTTGGAGTCTTCCTTGGTGCTGATGCCGCCGGTCTGCACGTCGCCATGTGTGAACTTGTTGTAGTCGAACGAGTAGTACTCGGCGTCGTACTTGGTAACGTCAGACACACCTGTCAGCTCGATGACGTGGTTGTCGGTGATGTTCCAGTCGATCTTCGCCGTCCAGCGCGGATATTCATAGGTGTACTCGTTCCAACCGCGGGTCAGGTTGGCCGGGCTGGTGTTGGTCGCGTAGCGGGCGCTGGTGCCGTCAGTCTTGGTGAACTCGCCGTTGACGAAGAAGAACAGCTTGTCCTGGACGATCGGGCCGCCGACATAGGCACCGGTGGTGTTCTGCCAGGAGTTGTTCTTGTTGCGGTACTGATACAGCTTGCCATCGGTCTGGTAAGCCGCGCCGCGCGGATCATTGGCGGTGAAGTGGCCGGTGTTGGCGTAATACATGTTGCGCGGAGATGCGCGCAGCGATTCCGGGCTCCAGATCTCGTACGCACCGGCCTTCCATTCGTTGGTGCCGCGACGGGTCACGATGTTGACCACGCCACCGGTGGAGCGCCCAAAGTCCGCGCCATAGCCGCCGGTGAGGACCTGTTCCTGGGCGATGGCCTCAAAGGGCAGTGTGGTCGAGCCGATGCTGGTCAGCGGGTTGGTTACCGCAAAGCCGTTGATGTAATAGGCATTCTCCGACGCAGCAGAACCGCCGAAGCTGGGTACGCCGCTGTAGCTGTTGCTGGCGATCGCACCGGGTGCCAGCAGGGCAACAGCAGTGATGTCGCGCGGCAGCGGAAGGCTGCGCAGGTCTTCGTAGCTGAAGACGGTCCGGGTATCGACCTGCGAAACGTCGATCGATGCCATCGACGCGGCGCGCACCACGATGCCGTCCAGATCAGTCGCCTTGCCGCCGGCGAAGGAAACCTCGGTGCCGGAGGCGATGTTGACCGCCACGTCATTCTGTGTCGTGACCGTGGCGCCGTCACGGCGCAGTTCCACCGAGTAGCGGCCGTTGGGCAGGTCGGACACGCGGTAACGACCATTGGCATCAACCGGCAGGGTGCGCGTGGCGCCGGTCCCCAGGTTGCGGACAACCACGCTCGAACCCGCGCCGGCCGGCGCCTGGCCGTAGATGTAACCGGTCACGGACTGAGCGTGGGCGATCGAGAAAAGGCAACCAGACAGGGCGGTAGCCAGCGCCGCGCGGCGCCAGAACTTCGTTTGCATCAGGACTCTCTCCGGGGTGTAGTGGGTGCGCCTCGTGGCCAAACAGGAACGCGGTCACAAACGGCGTGCCTCATTTATAAATGCCTCGTGAACAAAAATGCAATGAATCCTGAATGAAATTTTTTAGGTGAAAAGGTTTGGAAAAGCCACGGGTTGATAAAGTGCGTCATCGTGAAGTTAATTTCGGCGAAAATAAGGCTAAAATCATTTTCATGTGATGGGCGGCGCGATCGCTGCATGAGGTGGAATTGTCATATTTTTCTGACATTCATGAATCCAGCCGCGAACGATCAAGGATGGTCACCGACGCGCAGCATCCGGAGAGAAGCGGTGGAAGACCCACGCAGGCAAAAAAAAGCCCCGCCGGAGCGGGGCCTCTGCTTCCATGTGTGTTTGGCTGTGCTTACTTCCTGCCGAAGTCGTACTGGGCCTGGACGTAGATAGCGCGCCCGTAGGCGTTGTAGAGCGAGTTGTTGTACGGCACGTCGATGTTGCCCGCGTAGGAGTGCTGCTGGTTGTCCGGCACCTTGTTGAACAGGTTGTTGACCATCAGCGAGAACGTCAGGTTGTCCATCGCGCGGTAGTTCACGCTCAGGTTGTACGTCGTGTAAGAGCCCCACTTGCCAGCCTTGTAGCCGGACGTCGGATCGACATAGTCATAGCCACGGCCCAGGTAGGACAGGTAGTTCGGCGTGCGGCCGATGTAATTGAAGTACAGCGTGGTGGTGAACTTGTCGATCGCCCAGCCGATCGAGCCGTCAGCCCGGACCTTGGCGTAGGAGTCGTACACCCACATTGCGTACGGGTTGCCCAGCAGATCCAGGAACGGGTCGTTGAGCTGCGGCTGCAGTTCACGCTTGAGCATGTTGGTGTAGTTGCTGGAGAACTGCAGCGAACCGAAGCGACCGATGTCCTGCACGTACTTGAAGCTGGCAGTGACCGCCTCGAGGTTCTGCCGTGCCACGTTCAGCTTCGGCGTGTAGATCTCCTCCAGCGCGCCGGTGGCATCACGGGTGACCCAGTTGGCCACTTCCTCGCAGGTGGCGCCGGCGGTGTTGGTCAGGCCGTTGCGGCAGTAGTACTCGGCCAGCAGCAACTGGTCGGAGCTGAGGGTGTTGACCTCGTTCTTGATCTTCCAGTTGTAGTAGTCCAGGGACACCGACAGGTTGTTGATCGGCGCCCACACCAGGCCCGCGTTCCACACATCGGCGGTAATCGGCTTCAGCTCCGGATTGCCCGACTGGGTGCCGAACACCGACACGCTGCCGTAGCGGCAGTCGACCGTGTTGGACGGATCGAACCCGAGCTGGCCACAGCGGTAGTAATCCTTGGACCCATTGGCGTAGTAGCCGCTCTTGCCCTGGAAGGCATCGGGCAGGGACGGGGCGCGGAACGCGGTGCCGTACTTGCCGCGGACCAGCAGGCTTTCGAAGGGGCGGAACTCGAGGCCGATGCTGTAGGTGGGCTTGTCTACGGTATGGCCGGCGATCTTGAAGTTGTCGTAGCGGCCGGAAGCGGTGACCGTCAGCATGTCATGCAACGGCAGACGCAGTTCGCTGGTGACAGCGTAGTTGCTGCGATGGCCGTTGCCCGCCACCGAGGTGGTACCGAACACCGTGCCGTCGGTCAGGCGCACGTCCGGCGTGTAGTTCCACCCTTCGCTGCCGCCTTCAACCACGGCGGCAAAGCCGGCGTCGCCACCGGGCAGCTTGAACAGCGAGCTGTTGGTGATCTGCGCGCGGGTCTGGGTCTGCCAGGTGCGGCTGCGGCTGGTGGTGAAGCCGGTGAAGCTCTGGAAGGCCCCTTGCGGCAGCTGGGAATAGAAAGCGCCCCAGTTCGGGTTGTAGATGTTGTAGCCGTCGTCGGTCTGGCCCAGCACCGGTCCCAGCACGTTGTCGGCAAACCAGTTGTTGATCGGGTCGTTCCAGCGTGCATAGCCACGCTCGTTGAGCTTGTACTCGCCGCGGGTGACGCTGGCCTCGTAGTCCCAGTTGCTGCCGATCGCGCCGCGTGCACCGAGCGTGACCTGATAGGACTTGCTGCGGTCGGTATTCATGATGTCGCGGTAGCCGATGCCGCCGATGTCTTCGGGTGCGAACACGCGTTGCAGCCCCAGATAGCGACCACTGGACTGATCGAAGAACGGACCCATGCTGATGTCCGTGCCCCAGTAGTTGTAGCCGGCACCGGTGTTGTACTTGACGGTTTCGTAGCTGTAGAGGACATCGCCGAACAGCTGCAGGTTGTCATTCACATCGTAGGTCAGCGACGAATAGAACTGGCTGCTTTCCTTGCTGTTCTTGATCGTCTTGTAACCCGCACCGAACGCGGAGCCGCAGGATTGTCCAGCGCGGCGCGTACCGAGGATGGTGGTGCCGCCGAACTGGCCGGAAACGCCGGCGCAGTTGTTCGGATCCATCATCAGGAAATCATTGGTATCCGCGTCGAAGACCAGGAAGTCGTTCGAGGGCAGCTGGCGCGTGTAGCCATGCGGATTGTTCTGCTTGGTGATGTCGCGCTGGTAACCCCAGATCGGGTTGGTCTTTTCATACTGCACATTGACCAGGGCGCGGAAGCGATCGTCCTTGCTGTTGAAGCCATTGGCGCCGCTCACGCGGAAGCTGGCGCCACCGCCATCGGAATAGGCGCCGCCGCGCACGTTCAGCGTGCCGCCGTCCATGCGTTCCTTGAGGATGATGTTGACCACGCCGGCGATCGCGTCCGAACCGTACAGGGATGACTGGCCACCGGGCAGCACCTCGATGCGGTCGACGATGTCGATGGGGATGCCGCTGATGTTGTTGAACGCGTCGCTGCCGTTGTACAGCGCCGGATACGAGAGCATCGGGCGGCCGTTGATCAGGTACTTGGTGTAGCCCGGGTTCAAGCCGAACATGCCAGCCGCTTCAGCACCCTGGGTGAAGGATGCTGAGGTCTGGCCGCCTTGCAGGCCGCCGGTGGTCAACGAGGACTGCTGCAACACTTCGGCAACGCTGGAGAAACCGCGCGCCTGAATCGCCTCGGCGCTGATGGTCAGCACCGGCGTCTGGTTTTCGATCTGCGTCTGCGGGATCAGCGAGCCGGTGACCGTGACCCGGTCGAGGTTGGTCGCGGCCTTGCTGCTGTCCTGGGCGAGTACGGTGGCGCTGCTGCCGGCCAGCAACAAGCCGCAGGCGACGGCGTGGGTGAGCGGGTGGTGCGAGAATGCGAAGCGACGACGAGACATGCGATTACTCCGTGTGATCGTGATGACGCGTGTATCCCTTTCCTGGGATTTCGATTCTGTTCAGCTGCTTTGCCTATGCGGTTTAGCGGCGTGGCGTCAACGTAACACACGCTTAACGTGCCTTGCGCAGTTCTGTAACGGTCGGTGACGGACGGTTGCGCGCTTCGTGAAAAGCCCCTTCTCCACAGGCATTTCTGCCGTTTTCCGGATTATCGGAAAGCAGGGAAAATGAATATTTGATAAATTCAACTGACATTAACAATCGATACGTCGTGGGCTTTCCCCATGCCGCATAGAAGGAAAAAAAAGGCCCCGCCGAAGCGGGGCCTGATCCAGACACGAAGTCCGGGAAACGACGGGATCAGAAGTTGTACTTGACCTGGGCCGAGATCTGGCGGCCGTAGACGCTGTAGAAGCCGTCATTGAACGGGGTCGATTCGTTGCCCGGGTAGTTGTAGCGCTGGCCTTCCGGCAGCTTGTTGAACACGTTGTTGACCATCAGCGACAGGACCAGATCGTCCTGTGCCTGATAGTTCATGCTCAGGTTGTACGTGGTGTACGAACCCCACTTGCCGGCCTTGGCACCGGAAGAGTGGACATAGCCGTAGCTGCGGCCGGTGTAGGCCAGGTAGTTCGGGGTGCTGCCGACGTAGTTGGCGTACACGGTGGTGGTGAACTTGGCGATGTTCCAGGCTACCGACAGATCGCCACGGACCTTGGCGAAGTTGTCGTAGTACCACATGTTGTACGGATCGCTCAGCAGGTCGAGCTTGGCGGCGCCCGGCATCGGCTGCACTTCACGCTTCAGCATGTTCGTGTAGTTGCCGGAGAACATCAGCGAGCCGAAGCGGCCGATATCCTGCTGGTACTTGGCCGCCACCGTCACCGCTTCCAGGTTCTGGCTGGCGACGTTGAGCTTCGGCGTGTACACCCGGGTCAGGTTGCCGCCGGCATCGCGCGACACCCAGTCGGTGACGTTCTGGCAGCTGGCCGAGGTGTTGTTCGGCAGCCCGTTGTGGCACTGGTACTCGGCCAGCAGCAGCTGGTCGGTGCTGAGGGTCTTGACCTCGTTCTTGATCTTCCAGTTGTAGTAGTCGGCCGACAGCGAGAAGTTGCTCACCGGGGCCCACACCACGCCTGCGCTCCACACGTCGGCGGTGATCGGCTTCAGGTCCGGATTGCCGGACTTTTCGCTGTACACCGAGGTGTTCTTGTAGAACGAGCAGGCCTCGTCACGCAGGCCGTAGCCCAGCTGGCTGCAGCGGTAGTAGTCGTTCTGGCCGGACGAGTACGAGCCGCTCATGCCCTGGAAGGCATCGGACAGGGTCGGTGCACGGAAGGCGGTGCCGTACTTGCCGCGCAGCAGCAGGCTCTCGATCGGACGGAATTCCAGACCGATGCTGTAAGTGGCCTTGTCGACGGTCTTGTCGGCGATCTTGAACGCGTCATAACGGCCCGAGGCGCTGACGGTCAGCTTCTCCAGCAGCGGCATGCGCAGTTCGCTGGTGACCGCGTAGTTGCTGCGGTGGCCGGCGCCCGCGACGGCGGTGGTGCCCCACACGTTGCCGTCGACGAAGGCCTGGTCCGGCGAGTAGTCCCAACCTTCGCTGCCACCTTCCAGCACGACGGCCAGGCCGGCGTCACCGCCCGGCAGGCTGAACAGCGAGCCGTTGGTCACCTGCACGCGACCCAGGTTCTGCCAGGTCTTGCTGCGGTGGGTGCCGTAGCCGGTGAAGCTGGCGAACTGGTCCGGGGTGATCGGCGAGTAGAAGGCAGCGTAGTTCGGGTTGTAGATGCCGAACGTGGCGGTCGGGTCCTTCGGGTCCGTGTAGGTGCCCAGGCGCGGGCCCAGCACGGTCTGGCCGAAGAAGTCCTCGATCTTGTCCTTCCAGCGCACGAAGCGGTTCTGGTCCAGGCGGTACTCGCCACGGGTGAAGCTGGCGCTGTAATCCCAGTCGCCGACCATGCCCTTGCCGCCCAGGGTGACCTGGTAGGCGCGGCTCTCATCGGAGTTCAGGATGTTGTTGTAGTCGCCCGCGCCGATCTCCTCCGGCGCGAAGGCGCGCTGCAGGTTCACGACCTTGCCTGCGCCCTGGTCGTAGAAGCCACCCATGACCGACTTCGTGCCCCACCACAGGGCGCTGGAGCCGGAGGTGAACTCGGTCTTTTCCTTGCTGTACAGCACGTCGGCGAACAGCTGGAAGTTGTCGTTCACGTCGAAGGTCATCGACGAGTAGAACTGGCCGCTGTTCTTGCCGTTCTTCAGGGTCTTGTAGCCGGCGCTGTACACCGAACCGCAGGACTCGCCCGACGCGCGCTTGCCGACGACGGTGGTGCCGTCGTACAGGCCCGCCACGTTGGCGCAGCGGCTCGGGTCCATCATCAGCAGCTTGTTGTCTGCATTGGTGATGACGGCGAAGTCGTTCGACGGCACCTGCGCGGTGTAGCCGACCGGGTTGTTCTGCTTGGTGATGTCACGCTGGTAGCCCCAGATCGGGCTGCCGTTCTCGATCTGCACGTTGACCAGCGCGTGGAAGCGGTCGTCGAACGCGTTGAAGCCCTTGGCTGCGCTGAAGCGGATATTGCTGCCGCCGCCTTCGGTGTAGGTGCCGCCACGGACGGTCATCGTACCGCCGTCCATGCGCTCCTTCAGGATGATGTTGACCACACCGGCGATCGCGTCCGAGCCGTACAGCGAGGACTGGCCACCGGGCAGCACTTCGATGCGCTCGACGATGTCGATCGGAATGCCGCTGATGTTGTTGAAGGTGTCGCTACCGTTGTACAGCGCCGGATACGAGAGCATCGGGCGGCCGTTGATCAGGTACTTGGTGTAACCCGGGTTCAGGCCGAACATGCCGGCTGCTTCAGCGCCCTGGGTGAACGAACCCGAGGTCTGGCCACCCTGCAGGCCGCCGGTGGTCAGCGAGGACTGCTGCAGCACTTCAGCAACGCTGCTGAAGCCGCGGGTCTGGATGTCTTCGGCGGTGATGGACATCACCGGGGTCTGGGTTTCAACCTGGGTCTGCGGGATCAGCGAACCGGTGACGGTGATCTTGTCCAGGTTGGTCGCCTTGTCCTGGGCCATTGCCGGGGCGGCGGCCATCAGGGCGGAAATCAGGGCGACGGCGAGCGTGTTGCGACGTGCGGTGTTGCTTGCGTATTTCATGTAGTTCCAATAGAGAGCAAAAACAAAAATCGGCACTGCGCATGCGCCATCGTGCGCGCTGGAAACCAGCTCCGCAGCCCAAAACAGTGCTTCAGGAACGTAACATGAACTTAACAATCTGTGCACGAATCTGTAGCAATCCTGAATTTCAGTCAGGCTACGTCCAGCTTGTATGATGTTGGGTTATTCCCCCTGATACAGCTGGTGCCCGTTGTGAACAGTTCCCCCCGCCGCCCCCATGCCAGCCAGGTCCAGAAGGGACTGACGCCACATGCCCGCATCCGCAATGTCATCGCGGTCGGCTCCGGCAAGGGCGGCGTGGGCAAGTCGACCACCGCGGTCAATCTGGCCGTGGCGCTGCAGCAGCTGGGCGCACGTGTCGGCGTGCTGGACGCGGACATCTACGGCCCCAGCGTGCCCGCCATGCTGGGCTTGTCCGGGCGGCCGGAAAGTCCCGACAACAAGAGCATCGAGCCCCTGCGCGCGTTCGGCGTGGACACGATGTCGATCGGTTACCTGATCGAAGAGGACACGCCGATGATCTGGCGCGGTCCGATGGCCACCTCGGCAATGACCCAGCTGTTCAACGACACGCTGTGGGATGACCTGGATTTCCTGCTGATCGACCTGCCGCCGGGCACCGGCGACATCCAGCTGACTCTGACCCAGAAGATCCCGCTGGCCGGTGCGGTGATCGTCACCACGCCGCAGGACATCGCCACGCTGGATGCGAAGAAGGCGCTGAAGATGTTCGAGAAGGTCGAGGTGCCGGTGCTGGGCATTGTCGAGAACATGGCCGTGCACACCTGCAGCAACTGCGGGCATGTCGAGCATCTGTTCGGCGAGGGCGGTGGCGAGGGCATGGCCGCGCAGTACGGCGTGCCGCTGCTGGGATCGCTGCCGCTGCAGATCGGCATCCGCGAGCAGGGCGATAGCGGTACCCCGATCACCGTGGCGCAGCCCGATTCGGTGCCGGCGCAGGCCTACCGCCATGCCGCGCAGCGCCTGATCGAGGAAGTGGGCAAGCGCCCGCGGGCGTCGATTCCGATCCTGTCTTCGCTGCTGTAAGCACCTCGGCCGGGTCCGTCGGCGATGCCCGGCCCCCTGCTAGAATCCTCGCGCCCCTCGTATCCCCCAGGACAAAGCATGAGCATCAAGAGTGACCGTTGGATCCGCCGCATGTCCGAGCAGCACGGCATGATCGAGCCGTTCGAGGCAGGGCAGGTCAAGCAGGCCAACGGCGAGCGCATCGTCAGCTACGGCACGTCCAGCTATGGCTACGACGTGCGCTGCTCGCGCGAGTTCAAGGTGTTCACCAACATCAACTCGACCATCGTCGATCCCAAGCATTTCGACTCGGGCAGCTTCGTCGACATCACCGCCGACGAGTGCATCATTCCGCCGAACAGCTTCGCGCTGGCGCGTACCGTCGAGTACTTCCGCATCCCCCGCGACACCCTGGTGGTGTGCCTGGGCAAGAGCACCTATGCGCGCTGCGGCATCATCGTCAACGTGACGCCGCTGGAGCCGGAATGGGAAGGCCACGTCACCCTGGAATTCAGCAACACCACGCCGCTGCCGGCGCGCATCTACGCCAACGAAGGCGTTGCACAGATGCTGTTCTTCCAGGCCGCGGCCGATGACATCTGCGAGACGTCGTACCGCGATCGTGGCGGCAAGTACCAGGGCCAGACCGGTGTGACCCTGCCGCGGACCTGAAGATTGCAGGCGGTTTGTGGAGCCGAGCCATGCTCGGCTTCAAGGCGGGGCAGCCGAGCATGGCTCGGCTCTGCATGAACGAGGGCGGCGCAATGCGCCGCCTTCGTTATTTTCCGCGCCCGAACAGCATCGCGATCCCGACACCCACCAGCGCCACCGGCCACCAGGTCAGCAGCAGCTTGGACAGGTTCAGGTGCGTCCAGCCGAGGTTGCTGGCGAGCATGAACAGGCCGATCAGGATCAGCAGGATGGCGGCAACGAGGTTGAATCGCATCGGGTCGGCGAAGGCTCAGGTGTGGGCCGGATATCCTAGCCGTTCCTTCCAGTAGGCGACATGCTGGTCCAGTGCGGCCGCTTCGTAGCGGTGCGCGGGACCGCTGCCCCAGACCGGGCCCGGCCAGGCCGGATCACCGTCATGGCGGCCGATCACGTGGAAGTGCAGCTGGCGCACGATGTTGCCCAACGCGCCGATGTTGATCTTCTCCACCCCGTCGGCGCCCTTCAGGGCCTTGCAGGCGCGGTTGAGCTCGGTGCGCAGCTTGTCCTGCTGCTCGCCGTCCAGCTCGATCCACTCGGTGACCCCGGCCAGGCGCGGTACCAGTACCAGCCACGGGAATCGTTCGTCGTTCATCAGCCGCACTTGCGACAACGGTCCTTCGGCCACCAGCACGCTATCGGTGGCCAGGCGTGAATCGAGTTCGAATTCGCTCATCCAAGATGCTCCGAGAAGAAGTCCAGGGTGCGTTGCAGCGCCAGGGCGGCGCTGTCTGGATCATACGCATGTCCGACCTCCCGGTTGAAGGCGTGGTCGGCCGGATAGACGAAGGTGGCCATCTGCGGCAGCTTCTCGCGATGGGCCTGGACCGCTTCCGGCGGGATGCTGCGGTCCTGGGCGCCGAAGTGGAAGATCACCGGCGCCTTCGGCGTCTCATCGAGGAACTGGACGTTGCGCGCGCCGTAGTAGCTGACAGAGGGCAGGCCCAGGCGCACTGCGGACAGCATCGCTACCGTACCGCCCCAGCAGTAGCCGACGGTGCCGACCTTGCCGTAGGGGGCCAGCCGGGTGGCCGCCGCGCGGACCACTTCCAGCGCCTTCTCCATGCCCAGCGCGCTGACCCGTTCCAAGCCCTGCTTCACGCCGTCGGCGTCGTAGGGCAGGGCATCCGGGTCGGCATCGGGGCCATCGACCAGGTCAAAGAACGACGGTGCCAGCACCGCATAGCCCTCGGCGGCGAAGCGTTCGGCCACGCCGCGGATGTGCGGGTTGGCGCCGAAGATTTCCTGCACCACCACCAGCCCGCCTCGCGCGGTGCCCTCGGGGAGTGCCTGCCAGGCCCGTACCGCGCCGTGGTGCGTATCCAGGGTGATCCACTCGGCCATCGTCATCTACTCTCGTTGCAGGGACAGGACTGCATTGTCGGTGCTGCGCGGGTTAGCGCGGTGTCAGCGGCTGTGCGCGATCGGGCGGCTGGCCATTCAGAGCCCGGCCGCCAACCCCGGTATACTGGCGCCCTTTCAGGCCCCGGCCCCCAGGACCCCCTGCCATGCCGGCAGGGGCCCAGGCCCCCAGAGTCCCGCGATTCCATGTCCCAGCTGAACCCCAAAGTCGGCTTCGTCAGCCTTGGCTGCCCGAAGGCCCTTGTCGATTCCGAGCGCATCCTCACCCAGCTCCGCTCGGAAGGTTACGACATCGTCCCGTCCTACGATTCGGCCGACGTGGTGGTGGTCAACACCTGCGGCTTCATCGATTCGGCGGTGACCGAGTCGCTGGACGCGATTGGCGAGGCGATGAACCAGAACGGCAAGGTCATCGTCACCGGCTGCCTGGGCAAGCGCCCGGAGCAGATCCGCGAGGCGTATCCGAACGTGCTGGCGGTGTCCGGCCCGCAGGACTACCACAGCGTGATGGAAGCGGTGCATGAAGCACTGCCGCCCAAGCACGATCCGTTCGTGGACCTGGTGCCTGACTACGGCATCAAGCTGACCCCGCGCCACTATGCCTACCTGAAGATTTCCGAAGGCTGCAACCACAAGTGCAGCTTCTGCATCATCCCGTCGATGCGCGGCAAGCTGGTCTCGCGCCCGGTCGACGAGGTGCTGCGTGAGGCCGAGCGCCTGGTGCGTGGTGGCGTGCGCGAGCTGCTGGTGGTGTCGCAGGACACCTCGGCCTATGGCGTGGACGTGAAGTACGCCGAGAAGATGTGGCGCAACAAGGCCTACCAGACCCGCCTGAAGGCACTGTGCGAAGGCCTGTCCGAGCTGGATGCGTGGGTTCGCATGCACTACGTCTACCCGTACCCGCACGTGGACGAGGTGGTGCCGCTGATGGCCGAGAACCGCATCCTGCCGTACCTGGACATTCCGTTCCAGCATGCCAGCCCGCGCATCCTGCGCCTGATGAAGCGTCCGGGTGCGGTCGAGAAGACCCTGGAGCGTGTGCAGAACTGGCGCCGCATCGCGCCGGACATCACCGTGCGTTCGACTTTCATCGTCGGCTTCCCGGGCGAGACCGAGGCCGAGTTCGAAGAACTGCTGTCGTTCCTGGACGAGGCACAGCTGGATCGCGTCGGTGCGTTTGCCTACTCACCGGTCGAAGGTGCCACCGCCAACGACCTGCCCGATGCGGTGCCGGAAGAAGTGAAGCAGGAACGCCTGGCCCGTTTCATGGAGAAGCAGGCGCAGATTTCCGCCGCGCGCCTGGAAGCCAAGATCGGTACCGTGCAGCAGTGCCTGGTCGATGCCATCGAAGGTGATATCGCCGTGGCCCGTTCCAAGGCCGATGCGCCGGAGATCGACGGCCTGGTGCATATCCAGAACGCCGACCAGGTGCCGCTGCGCGTGGGTGAGTTCGTCGACGTGGAAATCACCGAGAGCGATGAGCACGACCTGTACGGTGATGCGCTGCCGGCCGCTACCCGCCCGGTATTCGATCTCAAGATGCTGTGACCGCGGCGACGACCGCCGCCGGTGACGGCAGCGGTGTCCGCCGCTTCGTGCCGCCGCCGCGTGCGGCGGTCGATCCGCAGGTGTTCGCGCACCCGGTGTTTGCCGGGTTGCGCGACGTCCATGACCTGCTGGTCAGCCCTGAGTGGCCGTCCATTGCAGCGCTCGAGGCACGCCTCACGCTGCCCGGCAAGCACCTGGTCGAGCAGGATGCCGCGCTGCTGGCCGACGGCCTGCACTACGAAGCCCGAATCGCACAGGGGCGCATTGCCACCCGCGCCGACAACTGGCATGACCTGTTCAATGCACTGGTGTGGGCCCGTTACCCGCAGCTCAAGCAGGTGCTCAATGTGCAGCAGTGCAGGCATATCGCATCCATGCCGCCGGGCCAGCGCAATCGCGCGCAGGCCGCGCTGACCCAGTTCGACGAAACCGGTGTGATCGTGCGTGTGCGCGATGAGGACGTGTTGGCCGCATGGGACGTGCATGATTGGCCGGCGTTGTTCGAGCCTGCGCGCTGGCAGAGTGGTGACATCGCTATCGCTGCGATATTCGGGCACGCGTTGATGGAGCAGGCGCTGCTACCGGGGCGCCTGCTGGTCGGCAAGTGCGTGGTGGTGCACGGTGAAGTCGATGATGCCTGCGTTGACGCAGTGACCACGGCCATCGCCGAGGGCAGGGCAGTGACCGATCCCCTGCAGTTGCGTCCGCTGCCGCTGGCGGGAATCCCGGGCTGGCACCAGGGACAGGATGCCGCCTTCTATGCAGATGCCGCGTACTTCCGCCCGCTGCGTGCCGGCCGCCAGTACCCGCCGCCGTTGCACAGGGCTATGTAGAGTCGACTGTCAGTCGACTGATCTTCGTTCCGAGGCCGTGAACGCCCGACAGATGGCTTCGGCGAGTCATCAACCGCGATGAGGAGCGCGGTGCGTTCACCGTCCGGCTGCGGAGGTTTGTGCCGCGCTTGGCGCGGTAGTCGACTGACAGTCGACGCTACAGCGGTTCGTATTCCACGCTGATCACCGCGAAGGTGAACTGGCCGCCGGGCAGTTCCACCGAAAATTCATCATCCAGCCGCTTCTTCAGCAGCGCACGCGCCAGGGGGGAATCGATGCTGATCCAACCCAGCCCAGCATCGGTCTCATCCGGCCCGACAATGCGATAGCGGCTGGTCTCACCGCTGTCCACGTTCTCCAGTTCCACCCACGCGCCGAAGAACACCGCCTGCGGATCGGTCGGCGTGGTGTCGACCACGCGTAGCGATTCCAACCGCTTGGTCAGGTAGCGCACACGACGGTCGATCTCGCCCAGCTGCTTCTTGCGATAGGTGTACTCGGCGTTTTCCGAACGGTCGCCTTCCGCAGCGGCCGCGGCCAGTGCCTTCACCACCTCGGGGCGGCGCACACGCCACAGGTCATCCAGTTCGGCCTTCAGCCGGACGTGGCCGGAGGCGGTGATCAGGGCGGTACTCTTTTCTGCAGGGGGACGCCAACGCGACATGTGGTGCGACTTCTTTTCAGGGGGACGATGGGGTCGGATCCTTTCCGCAGGAAAGGGATCCGACCCCAGTAGTGGCGGATCAGCGCTTGCCGCCGAAGATGCCACCCAGGATGCCACGCACGATCTGGTTGCCCAGCTTGGTGCCGACGGTGCGCGTGGTCTGCTTGGCCATGGTTTCGATCATGCCCTGGCGGCGCTTGGTGCCGAAGATCGCGTCCTTGATCGCTTGGCCGAAACCGCCTTCCTGCGCTTCGTCCTGCTCGCGGCTGCGCGCGGCCGGTGCCTGCGCCTGTTCGACGGTCTTCTGCGCACGCTGGGCCAGCAGTTCGGCGGCCGATTCGCGGTTGATCGCCGTGTCGTAGCGGCTGCCGACCGGGCTGCCGGCACGCACCTGGGCACGCTCGGCGTCGGTGATCGGCCCCATCCGGCAGCGCGGCGGCGCGATCATCGTCTGCTGCACCGGCATCGGCACACCCTTGTCCTGCAGCGTGGACACCAGCGCTTCGCCGGTACCGAGCTGGCTGAGCACCTTGGCCACGTCCAGCTTCGGGTTCGGCACGAAGGTCTCGGCAGCAGTCTTCACTGCCTTCTGGTCGCGCGGGGTGAATGCACGCAGCGCATGCTGCACGCGGTTGCCGAGCTGGCCGAGGATGTTGCCCGGTACGTCATCAGGGAACTGCGAGCAGAAGTAAACGCCCACGCCCTTGGAGCGGATCAGTCGCACCACCTGCTCGATGCGCTGCACCAGCGACGGCGGTGCATCGTCGAACAGCAGGTGCGCTTCGTCGAAGATGAAGACCAGCTTCGGCTTGTCCAGGTCGCCCACCTCCGGCAGCTGCTCGAACAGCTCCGACAGCAGCCACAACAGGAAGGTGGAATACAGCTTCGGCTTGAGCACCAGCTGGTCGGCGGCAAGGATGCCGATCATGCCGCGGCCGTCGTGATTGACCCGCATGATGTCGGCCAGTTCCAGGGCCGGCTCACCGAAGAAGTTCTCGCCGCCATCCTGCGCCAGGCGCAGCACCGACCGCTGGATCGCAGCGATGGACTGCGCGCTGACCAGGCCGTACTCGGTGGAGATGTCCTTGCGCTCCTCGGCCACCAGGCCGAGCAGGGCGCGCAGGTCGTCCATGTCCAGCAGCAGGCCACGGTCGTCGGCCAGCTTGAACACGATGTCGAGCACGCCGGACTGGGTGTCGTTCAACTCGAGGATGCGCGCCAGCAGGGTCGGGCCCATCTCGCTGACCGTGGTGCGCACCGGGTGACCCAGCTTGCCGTACAGGTCCCAGAAAATGGTCGGGCTGGCGGCCGGTGCGTAGTCGGCCACGCCGATCTCGGCGGCGCGCTTGAGCAGGTTCTCGGCGCCGGTGCCGGGCACCGCCAGGCCGGACACATCGCCCTTCACATCGGCCAGGAACACCGGCACGCCCAGCCGCGAGAAGCCCTCGGCCAGGGTCATCAGGGTCACGGTCTTGCCGGTACCGGTGGCGCCGGCCACCAGGCCGTGGCGGTTGCCGAGTTTCGGCAGCAGGGTGACGGCCACATCGTCGGTGATGCCTTTGCCGAGCAGAATCGGATCCATGGTCCAGCCCTTGTGGTGAATAGCCCAATGTTAACCGCCGGCGGTGACGGTCCGAAGGTCGGCTTGCCCGGACCTTGGCGGCGCCGCTACTCTGCCTGCCTGTTTCGCACACAGTGCCATCAATGCCCGTTCCTGTCCTGATTTCCCGCGGTTGGCCGCTGCTGGCCCTGGCCGGCCTGGTTTCCCTGGCGCCCGACGCCCATGCGCAGCGGGTTTCGGCCCGGGACAAGGTGAAGGTGGATGCGCTGCAGCAGCGCATGACCGTCGCCGAGAAGCGTTACAGCGATGCGCTGCTGCTGGTCGCCAATGCCGACCCCAAGGGCAGCAACGAAGCCGACGCCGCGCTGGAGGACATGGAAGATGTCCTCAACGACTGCGTGAAGCAGAAGGGCTGCCAGATGGGCACCCTGCTGGCCAGCTACAAGCGCTTGCTCAAGCACGACGCCGACGCGGCCGCCAGCGATGACGTGGCCGACGAGGGCGGTGATCGCCTGGAAGCCGACCCCGACCACATCGGCCCGCTTACCGCCGACGTACCGGAGGCCGCGCGCGCTGCCGCGCTGCTGAACGACAAGCGGCACGCCTTCGACAGCATGGTCGAATACAACCCGGCGGTGCAGGCCGGCATCCGCCGCTGGCTGACCGACATGCGCCCGGCGTTGCTGACCAGCTACGAGAACTACCAGAACCTGCGTGCGGTGATGTGGCCGGAGTGGGAGAAGCGTGGCCTGCCCGAAGCGCTGCTGTTCGGCATCATGGCCAAGGAATCCAACGGCCGCGTGCATGCCTCCTCGCGCGCCGGCGCGGCGGGCCTGATGCAGTTCATGCCGGCCACCGGCCGCCGCTTCGGCCTCGGCCCGGACGGCACCGGCTTCGACACCCGCTTTGACGCGCGCAGCGCCGCCGAAGCCAGCGCCAGCTACCTCAACGAACGCCTGCGCGAACTGAACAACAACGTGGAAATGTCGGTGGCCGCCTACAATGGTGGCGAAGGCCGCGCCGCGCGCGTGTTCAAGCAGAGCGCCGGGCAGAGCTTCTGGACCGACAGCGTCTACAACCAGTTCCCCGGCGAGACCAAGGACTACGTGCCGATGGTGATCGCCGCGGCCTGGATCTTCCTGCACCCGCAGCAGTACGGCGTGGAGTTCCCGAAGATCAGCGCGCAGCCGGCCACGCTGCGCCTGGCCAAGTCGACCACCATCTACGAACTGACCATCTGCCTGGGCAGCCACGGCACCCGCGATGGCTACATGCGCGCGCTGCGCAACCTCAACCCGCGCTATGAGGCCGATGGCTGGATCCCGGCCGGCACGCTGATCAATGCCACCACCCGCATCGCCGGCCTGTACCAGCGCAACTGCGTCAGTGGCCCGCGTGCCGACCTGGCCCGCACGCTGATCACCGCCGATCTGAACGCAGCAATCAAGCGCCCGGCCGCGACCAGCTACACCGGAAGCGTGGCCGTGGGCGGCGTGGTGCCGGTGGCCGATGCGGCCGCGTCCACCAGCGTGCCGACCACGCCGGTTGCTCCGGTGGTCACGCCGCGCCCGGCGGCGCGCCCGAAGCCGGTGCGCAGCCACAAGGTGGGCCGGGGTGAAACCCTGGGCGCCATCGCGGCCAAGTTCCAGTGCGACGTGCCCACCCTGGCCCGCGCCAATGGCCTGAAGGCCCCGGCCTACAGCCTGCGCCACGGCCAGACGCTGAAGCTGCAGGGCTGCGACAAGTAATCCCCCCGACCCTGGAATCCGCATGGACCTCGAAGACACCCGCAACCTGTTCGCCAACCTCCGCGAAAACACCGACTGGGACATCACCGGCCCGTTGCTGTGGGGGTACTTCTTCGTGCACTCCACTGCCGAGCCGTTGCAGGCACTGGCGCAGCACCTGCAGGCGCAGGGTTACACCTTCGTGGAATTGTTCGAACAGGATCCGGAAGAGGGCGACGCGCCGTTCCACGTGCTGCATGTGGAGCGCGTGGAGATCCACGACGAAGCCTCGCTTGACCGCCGCAACCAGGAATTCGCAGCGCTGGCCGCGGAGAAGGGCGTGGAAGACTACGACGGCATGGACGTCGGTCCGGCCCCGTCCCTGCAGTAACGCGCGACCGGTAGTGCCGGCCGCTGGCCGGCAATGCTCGACGCGTTGGATCAGCGGAGATGCCGGCAAGCGGCCGGCACTACCGAAGCCTCAGCGCAGCTTCGCCAGCGCCTGGCCCAGCTGCACCGGGCTTTCAGCGCCCAGCTGCGGGGCGAAGTCAGCCACGCCCGGCGGCAGCAGTACGATCACGGTGGAGCCGTAGTTGAAGCGCGCCATCTCGGCAAAGCGCTCCAGCCTGATGCCCTGGCCGCGGTAGTCCTTGCGGGTGATGCGGTCGCCATAGTGCGGAATCTCTTCGCCGCTCCACACGGTTTCCACCCCGGACACCAGCAGCGCACCGACCATCACGCTGACCATCGGGCCGAAGCTGGTGTCGAAGTGGCAGACCAGGCGCTCGTTGCGGGCGAACAGGCGCGGTACGCCGTTCACTGCCGCCGGACCAACGCTGAACAGGCGCCCCGGCACGTGCACGGTCTCACGCAGGGTGCCGGTCCACGGCATGTGCACGCGGTGGTAATCGCGCGGCGACAGGTACACCGTGGCGTAGAGGCCATCGTTGTATGGCTTGGCGTCCTCGTCACTGCCCAGCAGTTCGGCAGCGGTGAATGACTGGCCCTTGGCCTGGAAGATGCGGCCGGCCTCGATCTTCCCCAGCTGGCTGATGCGGCCGTCGGCCGGCATCACCAGGCTGCGCGGATCGGCGTCAGCCACGCGCGCACCCGGCTTCAGCGCACGGGTGAAGAACTGGTTGAACGTCGCATAGCTGCGCGGGTCCGGGTTGGCCGCTTCGTCCAGGTTGACGTTGAACTTGCGGGTGACCGTGTCGATCAGCCAGCGCGATACGCGCGGATCGTCCGAGTACGCCAGCGAACGCGCCATCGAGGACAGCAGGCGGTGTGGCAGGGCGTACGTCAGGGCGGTGGTGAGGCTCATGGGGCGGTTTTCTCGGTCAGCTTCTGCAGGTCGCGGGCAATGGCCGGCGCGTTGAACGGGGGGCGTACCAGGCCGGCAAGGCGGCCCTGCGGGTCGAGCACGGCCAGGCTGGCCGAATGCTCGACGGTGTAATCCTCGGGGTTCTCGTCGAAATGCTTGCCCGGCACCTTCTGGAACACGAAGCCCAACGAGGTGGCGAAGCGCTCCAGCGAGGGAACGTCAGCGGTGGCGGCCAGGGTGTCCTTGTGGAAGCCGTGCACGTACTCGCCGAGGCGGGTGGCGCTGTCGCGGTCCGGGTCGACCGAGATGAACAGCACGCGCGGGCGCAGGCTGTCGGGCAGGGCTTCCCACTGGTTCTGTGCGCCGGCCAGCTCGGCCAGGGTGGTCGGGCAGACGTCCGGGCAGAAGGTGAAGCCCAGGAATACCAGGGTCCAGTGGCCCTTCAGTTCGCCCGGGATCAGGCGGGTGCCGTCGGACTGGGCCAGGTTGAAGTCGGGCAGTTCGCGCGGCTGCGGGTACAGCGTGATCGCTTCGGTGGCCGGGGCATTGGCCGGCGGCTTCGGCGCGAACAGCTGCTGGGCGGCCAGCAGGCCGAGACCCGCCGCCAGGGCGATCAGCAGGATGATGCCGGCGTTGCGATTGAACATGGGGGCTCCCGCGCGAAGTGGGCCCCATCATACCGGCTGTGGCCCGAATCGTTTCCGCCGCAACGGATGCCGCCACGGGCGCCAGCCCCTATAATCGGGGGCCACTTTGCCCGCAGTACCGCCATGACCGCTGAAACGGCCGCCGAACTCCACACGATCATCGATCTGATCCGCTACGGCACCAGCCGTTTCAACGAAGCCGGACTGACCTTCGGGCACAGCTACGACAATGCGCTGGACGAGGCCACCCAGCTGGTGCTGCACAGCCTGCACCTGCCGCACGACCTCGGCCCGGCCTATGGCCAGGCGCGCCTGCTGCAGGCCGAGAAGCTGCGCGTGCTGGAGCTGTTCCAGCGTCGCATCGACGAACGCATCCCGGCCGCCTACCTGACCGGTGAGGCCTGGTTCGCCGGCCTGAGCTTCAAGAGCGACAAGCGCGCCCTGGTGCCGCGCTCGCCGATCGCCGAACTGATCGAATGCGGCTTCGAGCCGTGGCTGGCCGGCCGCGATGTCAGCCGTGCGCTGGACCTGTGCACCGGCTCGGGCTGCATCGCCATTGCCATGGGTCACTACTACCCGAACTGGGAAGTGGACGGCGTCGACCTGAGCGACGATGCATTGTCGCTTGCCGAAGAAAACAAGGAGCGCCTGCAGGCGCACAACGTCACCCTGCTCAAGTCGGACCTGTTCAACGGCCTGACCGGTCGCCACTACGACCTGATCGTCACCAATCCGCCGTACGTCACCAACGACGAGACCGATGCCCTGCCGCAGGAGTACTCCTACGAGCCGGAAATGGGCCTGCGTGCCGGCGACGACGGCCTGGACCTGGTGCTGAAGATCCTGCGTGACGCCCCGCTGCACCTGAGCGAGGACGGCCTGCTGATCTGCGAAGTGGGCGAATCCGAGCAGCACCTG
This sequence comes from Stenotrophomonas sp. YJH_SMC_19, assembly GCF_059367915.1. Lineage (NCBI taxonomy): Bacteria > Pseudomonadati > Pseudomonadota > Gammaproteobacteria > Lysobacterales > Lysobacteraceae > Stenotrophomonas > Stenotrophomonas sp. YJH_SMC_19. The sequence continues at coordinate 12,579 of NZ_JCAFRI010000033.1, read as the reverse complement.
ATCAAGCTGCTGCCGGAAGTCGACTTCGCCTGGATCGAGTTCAAGGTCGGCCAGATGGGCATCTTCGCGGTCGAGTGCCGCGAGCTGATCGCCCACAGCGCGCGCATCACCGAACTGGCGGCGCAGCGCCCGTGAGCTCCAATTCGTTCGGCAAGCTGTTCACCGTCACCACGTTCGGCGAGTCGCACGGGCCGGCCATCGGCTGCGTGATCGATGGCTGCCCTCCGGGGCTGGCGCTGGACGCGGCCGAATTCGCCCATGACCTGCAGCGTCGCGCGACCGGCAAGAGCCGGCACACCTCGTCCCGCCGCGAGGCCGATGAGGTCGAGATCCTGTCCGGCGTGTACGAGGGCCTGACCACCGGCACGCCGATCGCGCTGCTGATCCGCAACACCGACCAGCGCAGCAAGGATTACGCGAACATCGGCCAGCAGTTCCGGCCAGGTCATGCCGACTACAGCTACTGGCACAAGTACGGCATCCGCGACCCGCGCGGTGGTGGCCGTTCCTCGGCACGCGAGACCACCATGCGCGTGGCCGCCGGCGTGGTCGCCAAGAAGTGGCTGGCCGAACGCTTCGGCGTGACCGTGCGCGGCTACCTGTCGCAGCTGGGCGACATCACCCCGGCTGGTTTCGACTGGTCGGCGGTGGAAGACAATCCGTTCTTCTGGCCGCATGCCGCACAGGTGCCCGAGCTGGAGGCGTACATGGATGCGCTGCGCAAGTCCGGTGATTCGGTCGGCGCGCGCGTGGACGTGGTCGCCGACAACGTGCCGCCGGGCTGGGGCGAGCCGATCTACGGCAAGCTCGATGGCGAACTGGCCGCCGCGCTGATGAGCATCAACGCGGTGAAGGGCGTTGAGATCGGTGACGGTTTCGCCAGCGCCGCACAGAAGGGCACCGAACACCGTGACCTGCTGACCCCGCAGGGCTTCGCCAGCAACCATGCCGGCGGCATCCTCGGTGGCATCTCCACCGGCCAGCCGGTGGTCGCCTCGATCGCCCTGAAGCCGACCTCCAGCCTGCGCCTGCCGGGCCCGTCGCTGGACACCGCCGGCAACGTGGTCGAGGTGGTCACCACCGGTCGCCACGATCCCTGCGTCGGCATCCGCGCCACCCCGATCGCCGAGGCGATGGTGGCGATGGTGCTGATGGACCAGGCGCTGCGCCATCGCGCGCAGTGCGGCGATGTCGGCACGATCACCCCGCGCATTCCCGGGCAGATCGATGGCTGACACGCGGCTGACCGTGTGGGTGAGCCAGCCGCTGATCGACGCGGCCATCGCGCCGCTGCGCGATCGCGTGCAGCTGCGCAGCACCGATGTGGTCACCGCCTGGTCGCCCGACCAGATCGCCGAACAGCTGGCCGGCGTCGACGGCGCGATCATCACCCTCAACGAGCGCATCGGTGCGGCCCAGGTGGCCGATGCCGCGCAGCTGCAGGTGATCGCCAATGTCGGCGTCGGCTACAACAACCTGGATGTCGATGCGCTCAGCGCAGCCGGCATCCTCGCCAGCAACACGCCGGACGTCCTGACCGAAACCAGCGCCGATCTCGGTTTCGCCCTGTTGATGGCGACCGCGCGCCGGATCACCGAATCCGAGCGCTGGCTGCGCGAAGGCCAGTGGCAGCAATGGTCGTTCCAGACCATGCTCGGCGCAGACATCCATGGCAGCACGCTGGGCATCCTCGGCATGGGCCGCATCGGCCAGGGCATCGCCCGCCGCGGCGCGCATGGTTTCGGCATGAAGGTGCTGTACCACAACCGTTCGCGCCTTCCGGCCGAGACCGAGGCTGCGCTCGGCGCGACCTACGTGGACCTGGACACGCTGCTGGCGCAGTCCGACCACCTGGTCACCGTGCTGCCCTACACGCCGGCCTCGCATCACATCATCGATGCGGCTGCGCTGGCGAAGATGAGGCCCTCAGCCACCCTGGTGAACATCGCCCGCGGCGGCATTGTCGACGAACTGGCGTTGGCCGACGCGCTTGCCCGAGGCCGTCTGGCCGCTGCCGGCCTGGATGTCTACGAGGGCGAGCCGACGGTGCGCCCCGAACTGCTGGCGCTGCGCAATGTCGTGCTCACGCCGCATATCGGAAGTGCCTCGCTCGCCACGCGCACGGCGATGGTACAGCTGGCCGTGGATAATCTGGTTGCCGGGCTCGGCCTGGATGGCGCACCCTCGTGCATGCCGAGCGCGATCAACGCTGACGCGGCGATGGCCGCGCGCGTGACGCTGGGCAAAAAAACCGGGAAACGATAGGGAACCTCCGCGCGCCCCGCTTGAGGAGGTTCCCCGAACCCAGCTGTCGTGCGTGTTTCTTCCCCATTCCCGTTTTCGTGAGAGTTCCCCCATGAGCAATGCACAGCGCAGTTTCCACGTCGCCGTCGTCGGTGCCACCGGTGCGGTCGGCGAGACCATGTTGTCGATCCTGGCCGAGCGTGGTTTCCCGGTCGGTACCCTGAGCGTCCTGGCTTCCGAGCGTTCGGCCGGCGGCGAGATCGAATTCAACGGCCAGAAGGTCAAGGTGCAGGACCTGGCCACCTTTGATCCGAGCGGTGTCGAGATCGCGCTGTTCTCGGCCGGTGGCAGTGTGTCCAAGGAATACGCACCGAAGTTCGCCGCTGCCGGTGCGGTGGTGATCGACAACTCTTCGGCCTTCCGTTACGACGATGACGTGCCGCTGGTGGTGTCCGAGGTCAATCCGGAACAGGTGGCCAACCGTCCGCGCGGCATCATCGCCAACCCGAACTGCTCGACCATGCAGATGCTGGTGGCGCTGGCGCCACTGCACCGCAAGTACGGCATCGAACGTATCAACGTCTCCACCTACCAATCGGTGTCCGGCGGCGGCCGTTCGGCTACCGAGGAACTGGGCAAGCAGACCGGCCAGCTGCTGAGCTTCCAGGAAATCGATCCGCAGCGCTTCCCGGTGCAGATCGCCTTCAACCTGATCCCGCACATCGACGACTTCCAGGACAATGGCTTCACCAAGGAAGAAATGAAGCTGATCTGGGAAACCCGCAAGATCCTCGGCGACGACAGCATCCTGGTGAACCCGACTGCGGTGCGCGTGCCGGTGTTCTACGGCCACTCCGAGTCGGTGGCGATCGAGACCCGCGACAAGGTCACCGTCGCCGAAGCGCGCGCGCTGCTGGAGCAGTCGCCGGGCATCGAAGTGGTGGATCGTCACGAAGCCGGTGGTTACCCAACCCCGGTCACCCACGCCTCGGGCACGGACGCGGTGTACGTCGGCCGCATCCGCGAGGACCTCTCGCACCCGCGCGGCCTGAACCTGTGGATCGTGTCGGACAACGTGCGCAAGGGCGCGGCGTTGAATGCCGTGCAGCTGGCCGAGCTGGTCGCCGCCGAGCAGCGCTGATCACAGCGGTTGCCTCACCGGTAGTGCCGGCCGCTGGCCGGCATTGCCGTGATCCTTGTGCCGGAGTGCATGCCGGCCAGCGGCCGGCACTACCTAAAGGGTCTTTCCGGTGGGTGCGGACCCCGGTCCGCACGCTTTATAGTGTCGCCCATGAATAAACGGGCCAGGGGCGCAAAGCGCCCGCTCCTCTATCTTTCCACCGCGCTGCTGGCCCTGGCCAGCAGTTCGGCACTCGCATTGGGCCTGGGAGACATCCGTGTCCTGTCCAAGCCGGGGCAGCCATTGCTGGCCGAAATCCCGGTGGTGTCGGCGGACCCGTCCGAACTGGAAAACCTGCGCGTGGCGCTGGCCTCGCCGGTCACCTTCGAACGCGTCGGCCTGCAACGGCCGACCGGGCTGGTCAGCGAGCTGCAGTTCGAGCTGACCCGCAATGCGCAGGGCAGGGCGGTGGTGCGCGTCACCTCGCAGGCCCCGGTGGAGACGCCATCGCTGAGCTTCCTGATCGAAGCTGACTGGGGCCAGGGCCGCCTGGTGCGCGAGTATTCCGCGCTGGTCGACGCGCCGTCCAGCGCACTGGCCGTGGCCGAGCCGGAGATCGTCGCGCCGGCAGGCACGCTCTCCAATACCATCGTGCGCGAACCTGCACCGGCTTCGGCAACGGTGCCAGCGGCAGAGGCGCCCACTACGCCGCCACCTGCGGTGGCGCCTGCACCGGCACGCCCGCGTGCGGCCTCCGCGCCGGTCGCTGCACCGGCGGCCGATGGCAGCGTCACCGTACAGCGCGGTCAGACCCTGTCGCAGATCGCCAGCGCGGTGGCGCGTGGCAACCAGGTCAGCCGCGACCGCGCGATGATCGCCCTGCTGCGCGCCAATCCCGAAGCCTTCATCCGTGGCAACGTCAATCTGCTCAAGCAGGGCGCGGTGCTGCGCGTGCCGGGCAGCGATGCGCTTGCCGCTGTCGATGCCGCCGAGGCCACCGCGCTGGTACGCGAGCACGCCGCGCAATGGCGGCAGGCGCGCACCGTGCCGCAACCGGCGGGTGCGGTCGCGCCGGCCGCCAAGGCGGCAACCGCGAACGCTTCTTCCCCGGCTGCCGCCAACGGGGCACGACTTGAGATCGCTCCGGCGCTGGCGTCCGACGCCGCGCACGCGGGCACAACCACCGGCACCGCTGCCGGCAGCGAGGGTGACATGCTGGGCAACGAACAACTGCGACAGGCGCGTGAGGACATCGCCACCCGCGATGCCGAGATCGGTGAACTGAAGCAGCGCGTGGCCGATCTGGAGAAGCTGAAGGAACAGCAGCAATCGCTGATCGCGATGAAGGACAACGACCTGGCCGCCGCGCAGCAGCGCCTGGCACAGGCGCCGGGTTCCCGTGATGCGGCAACGCCGTGGTACTGGCTGGGGCTGCCGGTGTTGCTGTTGGCGGCGGGCGCGGCCTGGCTGCTGCGTCGTCGCAAGCCGTCGCCGCTGCCGCCGCTGCGTGAGGAAGACGATGCCGCCGGCCTGGCCGCAGCGGTGCCGGCAGGTGCGGCGCTGGATACGCTGGCCGAGCAGTCCTCGTGGTCGTCGGCTGTTGCCGACAATGGCCGCCAGGAACCGGCGATGCCTGCCTGGGCGACCGAAACCGAAGTGCACGACGTGGTGGTCGCCGAACCCGTCGCCGAGCACGCGGTGCGGGCCGAATGGCAGGCCGAGACACTGCGCGACGAGGACGCGGTGGCGTTGCCTGAAGCGGTGACCGATCTGCCGCGCTGGGACGATTCCGCAACCACCGGCGACGAGGGTGTCGTCGCCGAGCCGCTGCAGGACGAACGCGTTGTACCGCAGGCGCCGGCCGAAGTGGCGGTGCCGGACTACGCACTGCATGCCGAACAGCAGCCGCAGTTCCGCGGAGTGTTCGATCTGCCGGCTGACGCGCATGAGAACGAGGCTCCGGCGGATACCGTACGTCCGGAAGCCATCGACAGCATCGACGATGGCAGCGTCGAGGCCTCTCATTCCGACGATATCGCGCCGAGCGCGGCCGCGCCCGTCGGCGACGCGGGCTGGTCGCCGCGTGCCGGCCAGGAGCGCCTGGAACTGGCCATTGCCTACCTCGATCTGGGCGACGCGCAGACCGCGCGCACCCTGTTGCTGGAAGTCGCCGAAGGCGGTGACCTGCACAGCCAGGCCCAGGCCCGCGAACTGCTGGCCCGCCTGCCGTGACCGAACCTGCCGACAAGGACCCTGCCATGAGCCGCGAGCGTCGCATCGACTACGTTGAATTCGCTTCCAGCGACCCGGCCGCAAGCCGCGCCTTCTTCGAGAAGGTGTTCGGCTGGTCGTTCGTCGATTACGGCAGCGACTACACGGCGTTCGACGATGGCCGCCTGCAGGGCGGCTTCTTCCGCGGCCAGCCGCAGCGGGCCAGCGACAGCGGCGCACCGCTGCCGGTGCTGTATGCCGACGCACTGGCACCGGTCGAGGCCGCCGTGCGCGACGCCGGCGGCGAGATCGTGCGCCCGGTGTTTTCCTTCCCCGGTGGCAGCCGCTTCCAGTTCGTCGAGCCCGGTGGCAACGAACTGGCGGTCTGGTCCGAACGCGATCCGGCCTGAGCGCCGCCCCATACGCAATATCGAGGTAGCACATGCGTTACGCGCTTGGCGTCGAATACGACGGCAGCGATTTCAGGGGCTGGCAGAACCTGGGCGAGGGCGGTCCCAGCGTGCAGGCCAGCCTTGAGCAGGCCCTGTCGTCGGTGGCCGATACGCCGCTGCAGGTGGTCTGCGCCGGCCGCACCGATGCCGGCGTGCATGGCCAGTGCCAGGTCGTCCATTTCGATACCGACGTGGTGCGCGACCCGCGCGCCTGGATGCTGGGCACCACCACCCGCCTGCCGCGCTCGATCGCGGTGCGCTGGTGCGTGCCGGTGGCCGACGACTTCCACGCCCGCTTCTCGGCACGCGCGCGCCGCTACCGCTACCGCCTGCTCAACCGCGAGGTGCGGCCGGCGCTGGACCGGCAGACCCTCAGCTGGGAGCGCCGGGCGCTGGACGAGACGCTGATGCACGCCGCCGGCCAGGCCCTGATCGGCGAAAATGACTTCAGCGCGTTCCGCTCCGTGCAGTGCCAGGCGCTGCATGCGCGGCGTGAGCTGCAATCACTGCAGGTCAGCCGCCAGGGCGAAGTGATTGAAGTGGCCGTGCAGGGCAATGCATTCCTTCATCACATGGTCCGCAATATCGTCGGATCGTTGATCCTGGTGGGCAGCGGTGAAAAACCGGTGGAATGGATCGCCGAACTGCTGGCCGGGCGCGATCGCACCGTAGCCGGTCCCACCGCACCGCCGCAGGGCCTGGTGTTCCTTGGGCCCCTGTACCCCGACAACTGGCATCTGCCCGCCGAGGTCACGCTATGAGCCGCTCCTACTACCGCACGCGCATCAAGTTCTGTGGCATGACCCGTGCCGGCGATGTCCGCCTGGCCGGTGAGCTGGGCGTGGACGCAGTGGGTTTCATCTTTGCCCGCGAGAGCAGCCGCCGGGTTGCGCCTGCCGAAGCACGCGCGATGCGCCAGGCGATCGCGCCGATGGTTGATGTGGTGGCCCTGTTCCGCAACAACAGCAAGGAAGAGGTGCGCGAGGTGCTGCGCACGGTGCGGCCAACCCTGCTGCAGTTCCATGGCGAGGAAGACGAGAGCTTCTGCCGCAGCTTCAACATGCCCTATCTGAAGGCGATCGCCATGGGGGGGCGGGAAGAGGTCAATGCGCGCACGTTGCAGCTGCGTTACCCGAGCGCGGCGGGGTTCCTGTTCGACAGCCACGCTCCCGGCGGCGGCGGCGGTACCGGCGTGGCCTTCGACTGGGGCCGTATCCCGACCGGCCTGCACCGGCCGTTCCTGCTGGCCGGTGGGCTGAACCCGGAAAACGTCTACGACGCTGTGCTGGCCACGCTTCCCTGGGGCGTGGACGTGTCCAGCGGCATCGAACTGGAGCCGGGCATCAAGGACGGCTACAGGATGCGCACCTTCGTCGAGGAAGTGCGCCGCGCGGACTGCACGGTCCTGGAGTGATCCGCGCCCCCTGAGGGCGCACCCGGAACGTCATCGCCGACGGTGCATTCCGCCGGGTCTGTGTTCTTGCCTGTCGCGTGCCGTGCCATGAAGGCGGACGTCTACTGAATGCGGTGAGCATCCCACTTTCGGGTAATTCAGGATCCAGCGCCAGGAAGTCGACACTCCCGAGCATCTGATCGGACACAATGGGCCCGGCCTGACCTGGCTGGGTGCGATGCGGTGTGCGTGTCGCTGGCCGCACCCCTGAGATACGCCTTGGTTTTCGAACGAGGACGCAATGGATATGCCCCATCTCTCTTCCCACCGTATCCGCCTGGCCCGCCTGACGATCATGCCCGACCTGCTGCTTGCATTGGGCGCGTGTGCGGGCGGTGACTCGTCCGCCCCGACCGCATCGGCACCGGCCGCTGCCACACCGGCAGGCGCAGCCGCCACAGCACCGGCGACGGTTCCGGCGGCAGCACCGGCTGCCGACGGCCTAGCGGCGCTGATCCAGGCCAGTGGCGTGAAATGCAGCAACGCCAATACGGGCAGCGGCTGCACGGCCGGCGATGTGGACAGCGGTGATTTCTACGATGTCGAACTGTCGCCGGACTGTGGCGACCAGGGCTTCTTCGCGGGCGTAGCCGACGCCAAGGGCGTGGAGACGTTGAATGCGGTGCCATCCACCGGCAGCAAGGCCAGCGTGACCGCAAAGCTGTCGAAGGGGCAGCTGGTCTGCGTGCAGGGCATCGGGCGTACCGGACAGAATCCGCTGTTCTATTACGTCGTGGCGGTTCCCGCAGCAACGGTCGGCAAGTGCAAGGGCAACACGTTGTGTGACACCTATGGCGACAGGCCGATCACTGGCCTGGCGAACACGGGGGGCGAGGCCTGCCATGTGGCGGCGCCGGGACGTTACGCCGGGAACTGCGCGCAGGGCTGGGTCAGTGCGGACGTGCTCGACGTGTTTTCCAACGGAATGTAATCACGGTATCGATGCGGCCGACAAGCTGCAGAGCATCACGGTGCAGGATGGCAAGGCGTTCGTGATCGGCGCGACGCCGGGCTTCCGCACCGCCATCGATCTGGCTCAGGCGCCACCGCCGCTGGAGCAGGCCAGTGCCAAGCTGCTGGCAGATCCGTCGCACCAGCAGCGGGTGCATGAGGAGCAGCAGCGGGTCGCGATGGGCGGTCGCTGAGGCTTGTGTTGCCGGCTTCGGGGGCGAACGCCACCCGGAGCCTTGTCTCATCGCAGCTGTGCTGCTGCCCAGTCGGCCAGGGCGTCCACCCGTGCATCGGCCGGGCCATCCGGCCGCGCCAGCACCCAGAAGCCGCCGGTGGCGGTAAATCCCCACGGTGCGACCAGCCGGCCTGCGGCCAGGTCTTCGGCCACCAGCGGTTCCGGTGCGATCGCCGGGCCCAGCCCGGCTACCGCGGCTTCCAGCAGGTAGTACAGGTGCTCGAAGGCGGTGCCCAGCTGCAGCTTCGACACGTCCAGATCGTGCGCCTGTGCCCATGCCGGCCATGCCTGCGGCCGTGAGCTGGTGTGCAGCAGCGTCTCCTGCAGCAGCGCCGACGGCGGTGCATGCCGCAGGCGCTGCGCGGCCGGATGCGATGGCGCCACCACCACGCCGACCCGTTCCGGCGCCAGCTCGCGTACCTGCCAGCCTCGTGGCCACGGCCCCTGCGCCAGCAGCAGCACCGCGTCCAGTGCGGCCTGCGCCTCGGTGAAGCTGCCATCCAGCGCCGACCACTGCAGGCGCACGCCGGGCAGGGCAGCCTGCAATGCTGGCAGTCGTGGAATCATCCAGCGCGCCAGCACGCTGCCACTGCAGCCCAGTACCAGCGCCGGGGCTGCTGTCGGCCGCCGCAGTTCGCGCACGCAGTCTTCGATGCCGCTGAAGGCCTCGCTGCATGCTGCCTGCAGCCGCGTGCCCGCAGCGGTCAGGCGCAGGCCACGGCCGGCCCGCTGGAACAACGCCAGGCCAAGGTGATCCTCCAGCAGCTTCAACTGCCGGCTGACCGCGCCGTGGGTGACGTGCAGGTCCTGCGCGGCCCGCCCAACGCCGCCAAGGCGGGCCGTCGCTTCGAACGCGCGCAGCGCATTGAGGGGAGGCAGCAGGGAACGGCTCATGTGAGATTTCCTGACGATATGCGCCAGATAATATCCATTTTCCGGTCATGACCCGTGCGCTAGAGTATCCACCTGTCTGAACCACCGGTCGTATCCATGTCTGCCTCCCCCATTGCCGACTATCACGCCTTCCCGGATGCCCAGGGCCACTTCGGCCGCTATGGCGGCAGTTTCGTTGCCGAAACCCTGGTCGGTCCGCTGCAGGAACTGGCCCAGGCCTATGACCAGGCGCGCCAGGATCCCGCATTCCAGCTGGCCTATGACCGCGATCTGGCGCACTACGTGGGCCGGCCGAGCCCGATCTATCACGCCCAGCGCCTGAGCGATCACGTCGGTGGCGCGCAGATCCTGCTCAAGCGCGAGGACCTGAACCACACCGGCGCGCACAAGATCAACAACACCATCGGCCAGGCCTTGCTGGCCGCGCGGATGGGCAAGAAGCGCATCATTGCCGAGACCGGGGCCGGCCAGCATGGCGTGGCCAGTGCCACGGTTGCCGCGCGGCTGGGCCTGGAATGCGTGGTGTACATGGGCGCCACCGACATCGAGCGGCAGAAGATCAATGTTTACCGCATGAAGCTGCTGGGCGCGACGGTGGTGCCGGTCACTTCCGGCTCGGCCACCCTGAAGGACGCACTCAACGAAGCGATGCGCGACTGGGTGACCAACGTGCAGGACACCTTCTACATCATCGGTACGGTCGCCGGTCCGGATCCGTATCCGCGCATGGTCCGTGACTTCAACGCCATCGTCGGCCGCGAAGCGCGTGAGCAGATGCTGGCCGAATACGGCCGCCTGCCCGATGCGATCACCGCCTGCGTGGGCGGCGGCAGCAATGCCATCGGCCTGTTCCATGCCTTCCTCAACGACCGCCAGGTCGAGATCGTCGGCGCCGAAGCCGCCGGTGACGGCATCAACACCGGCCGTCACGCCGCTTCGATCGCTGCCGGTCGCCCGGGTGTGCTGCACGGCAACCGCACCTATGTGCTGTGCGACGACGACGGCCAGATCATCGAGACCCACTCGGTATCAGCCGGCCTGGACTATCCGGGCGTCGGCCCGGAGCACGCATTCCTGGCCGATACCGGTCGCGCACGGTACCTCGGCATCACCGACGAGGAAGCGCTGCAGGCTTTCCATCTGCTGGCGCATACCGAAGGCATCCTGCCGGCACTGGAGTCCAGCCATGCGTTGGCGCAGGCGATCAAGCTGGCGCGTGAGCGACCGCGTGACCAGATCGTCCTCTGCAATCTATCCGGCCGCGGTGACAAGGACGTGCACACCATCGCCGCGCGCGAAGGGCTGGTCCTGTGAGCGCGCTGCTGCGCAACAGCGGCGTGCTTCTGCTGGCGTTGGGCCTGGCCGCGTGCCAGCCGCCGGAACCGCCGGTGCTGGCACCGGCCGCCAAGGCCACCACGCAGCCGGCCCAGCAGCCGGCCGCCAATGATGACCTCGACCCGATGGCGCGTACGCCGATCGTCGATCCACCGTCTGCGCAAGGCGCGGACAGCGACGACGTGCCTGCAGTGGCCTCGGTGGCGCTGGATCATGCCGGCGAGGTGCTGGTCGGCCAGCACATGAGTGACCTGAAGGCCCTGGGTCCCTGGAAAGCGCAGGGCGCGAAGGAGTTCTTCGAAGGCGACTGCGAGTACTACGATGGCAAGGCGCTGCCGGCCGGCGTGTCGATGATGACCGATGACGAGCGCGTGGTGCGTTTCGATCTGAAGCCGGGTGACGACCCGGAGCTGCCGGTTGAGCAGCCCGGTCCGTTTGGCCTGCGCGTCGGCATGACCCGCGCACAGGCCATGGCGCAGTTTCCGAATCCGCCGGTGTCCAGTCCGCATGCCTATGACGGCGACCAGGGCGAGTACCTCACCTGGCAGGACCCGGGCTCGGACCTGGGCATCCGCCTGGAACTCTATGAAGGGAAGGTCACCCGGATGTACTGGGGGACCAGCGATGCGATTGAACTGATTGAAGGATGTGCCTGAGATGCCCGTATCCCGACTCGATGCCTGTTTCCAGCGCCTGCGCGAGCAGCAGCGCAAGGCACTTATCCCCTTCGTCACCGCCGGTGATCCCTCGCTGGAGGCCACGGTGCCGGTCATGCACGCGCTGGTCGATGCCGGTGCCGATGTGATCGAGCTGGGCGTGCCGTTCTCCGACCCGATGGCCGATGGCCCGACCATCCAGCGCAGCTCCGAGCGCGCGCTGGCACGGGGGGCTGGCAGCCGCTACGTCCTGCAGGCCGTGGCGCAGTTCCGCGAGCGCGACGCGCAGACCCCGGTGGTGCTGATGGGCTACCTCAACCCGGTGGAGATCCATGGCTACGCGGCCTTCGCCAAGGCCGCCGTCGACGCAGGCGTGGACGGCGTACTGCTGGTCGACCTGCCGCCGGAAGAAGCGGGTGAAGCGCAGCAGGCCTTCGATGCAGCCGGCCTGGCACTGGTCCTGCTGGCGTCGCCGACCACCAGCGAAGCGCGGGCCGACAAGCTGCTGGCGCTGGCCCGTGGCTATCTCTACTACGTCAGCTTTGCCGGTGTCACCGGCGCGTCCGAACGCCTGGACAGCGATGCCGCCAGTGCCCGCCTGCAGGCCCTGCGCGCGCGCGCTTCAGTGCCGGTGGTTGCTGGCTTCGGCATCAAGGACGCCGCCAGTGCGGCGGCGATGGCGCGCCAGGCCGATGGCGTGGTGGTTGGCAGTGCACTGGTGGCGGTGTTGGCCGAAGCGGGCTCGGCTGAAGAGGCCGCGCAGCGCGCTGGAGCTTTCCTGGCCCCGCTGCGGCAGGCGCTGGACGCGTAACGGTCGTGCCGGCCGCCGGCCGGCATCTTCCTGACGGCCACATGCAAGTGCTGCCGGCCAGCGGCCGGCACTACCCATGGGTCTGCACGTAAGGGGCTGCCGGCCAGCGGCCGGCACTACCCATGGGTCTGCACGTAGGGGCTGCCGGCCAGCGGCCGGCACTACCCCTGGGTCTGCACGTAAGGGGCTGCCGGCCAGCGGCCGGCACTACCCATGG
>NZ_JCAFRI010000032.1:0-40157 GCF_059367915.1 Stenotrophomonas sp. YJH_SMC_19 | reverse complement strand
TGGCGACGGGCAATGGCTTTGACCGATGTGGAGGTCTTGCAGGCCTCTTTGGCGACCTGCAGTTTGAAACGTGCGTCATATCTGTTCATGTATCCCTCGGGGTTGGATCTGACGTCCAACTCCCGGGGGTCACTTCAAGGACGGGTTTACGGCGTCTCCCGCAACCGGACCCACCCCGCCATCCCTCAGGAAACCAGCTTCTGCTGTTGCTGTTGCTGTCGCTGTTGCTCTGGATCGTAGCGGGTGCAGGGCGCAGCCCTGCCAAACCCCTACCCCCTGGCCATCGCCTGCCACCACTGCGACAACAGCTCCGGCCTGCGCAGGCGCTCGCGCCACCAGCGCAGTGCGGCGCCATCCTCTCCGGTGCGCCAGGCCAGCCAGAAGGTCTCTTCCGGCTTGTGTTCCTCCACCTCGCGGATCACCAGCTGGCCGCGCGCCACCGCAGCGCGTGCGCACGGCTCGGGCAGGAAGCCGAATCCCACGCCTTCGCACTGCAACTTCAATTTGCTGGCCATGTCCGGCACCGTCAGCATCTCCTGCCCCATCAACAAGCCGACCGTGCGCGGCAGCAGCCTGCGCGCGGAATCAGAGACCGCGATCGCGCAGTGCTCGACCAGCTGCTCGCGACCCAGCACACCCGGCACTGCGGCCAACGGATGACCGGGCGCGACCGCGAACACGAACTCCACCGTGCCCAGCGGCTCGACCACGTAACCACCGCCACTGGGGCCCTCACCCGGCGCGCCGACCAGCAGGTCGGCACGGCGGTCCAGCAGGGCCTCCCAGGTGCCGGACAGGGCCTCGCCGATCAATCGCAGCCGGGTCGGTGCCTCGGCCTCGCGAAACGCGGCGATATCCGGGCCGAGCAGCCAGGTCGGGAACACCGAATCCACCGCCAGCGTCAGTTCGGTCTCCCAGCCCGACGCCACCCGGCGCACCCGCAGTTCCAGCTCGCGGGCGGCGCGCAGCAGGTGCCGGCCTTCGTCCAGCAGCGCGCGGCCAGCCTCGGTCGGCTCGGCGCGCGGACCGACCCGGTCGAACAGCTGAACGCCCAAGTCCTCCTCCAGCTTGGCCACGGTGTAGGAGATGGTCGAGGGCACCTTGTGCAGGGCTTTGCCGGCGCCGGCAAAGGAGCCGCGGCGGTCGATGGCATCCAGGATCTGCAGGGCATCGAGGCTGAGCTTGAGCATTCGAATTTTTCGATGATGGCTGTCAAAACTATCCGTTTTTCAAACCCAAGGCGCAAGCGGATACTTCTCTCCAACGGGGAAACACAGCGGCTACCAGCCCACCCCGCCCCATCGAAACCATCGAACAAGGAGATTCCATCATGCTGCAGATCCGCAAGAGCGCTACCCGTGGCCTGGCCGAGCATGGCTGGCTGTCCTCGCGCCATACCTTCTCCTTCGCCAACTACTACGACCCGCGCTACGTCAGCTTCGGCCCGCTGCGGGTGATCAACGAAGACAAGGTGATCGGCGGCCAGGGCTTCGGCACCCACGGCCACAGCAACATGGAAATCATCTCCTACGTGCTGGGCGGTGCGCTGGAACACAAGGACTCGATGGGCACCGGCTCAGTGCTGCGCTACGGCGACGTGCAGCGCATGAGCGCCGGCAGCGGCGTCACCCACAGCGAGTTCAACCACTCGGCCGACGAGACCGTGCACTTCCTGCAGATCTGGATCTTCCCGGACACCGAGAACATCACGCCGTCGTACGAGGAGACCCACTTCGCCCCGGAAACCAAGCGCGGCCAGCTGCGCCTGATCGCCTCGCCGGACGGTGCCGATGGTTCGCTGCGCATCCACCAGGATGCCCGCATCTTCGCCACCATCCTCGATGGCGGCCTGAAGCTGCACCATGCGCTTGGCAACGGTCGTGGCGCCTATGTGCAGGTGGCCCGTGGGCAGCTGCAGGTCAACGGCATCACCCTGGAAGCCGGTGATGCGCTGCAGGTCAGCGACGAAGCCCAGCTGACGCTGGAAAACGGCAACGATGCCGAAGTGCTGGTGTTCGACCTGCCGCTGTAACCACATCGCCCGCGATGCTGCAGAGCATCGCGGGCGCATCTGCGTCAGAACCTGTAATTCAAGCTCAACCGCACGTTGCGCGGCTCACCCCAGGTGTAGGTGCTGTACCAGTTGAAGATCGTGTAGTAACGCTTGTCGAGCAGGTTGTTGACGTTGACCGTGGCCGACAGGCGATCGTTGAACTGGTAGCGCGCCATCGCATCAAGCAACCAGTACGGCTGCGTGCGATGCACCACCTTGGCCCGCGTGGCCGGGTTGGTGATCTCGCCGAAAGTCGAATCCTGCCAGCGTGCGCCACCACCCAGCGTCAGCCCCTGCCAAGCGCCACGCAGGCGGTAGCGGGTGTGCAGGCTGAACTGGCTCTCCGGTTCCAGCGTGGTCACCTTGGTGCCCGCCTGGCGGGCGATCTTGTGGGAGAACCCACCCTGCACCTGCCAGCCCTCGGCCAGCTGACCCGACATTTCAAGCTCGTAACCCTTGGTGCGCACGCCCATCAAGGCGCGGTAGGCATCCTGGCCATCCGGTGTCTTGCCACCGGTGGGCTGGGCGAAGTTGTCCTGATCAAGCTGGAACAGCGCCGCACTGGCATTGAGGCGCCCATCGAAGAACTCAGCCTTCAGGCCAACCTCGTAGCTGCGGCCCTCCAGTGGATCCAGTGCCTTGCCCTGCTCGTCACGCTCGCCCTGCGGCTTGAAGATGGTGCTGTAGCTGGCATACACCGAGTAATGCTCGCCGAGGTCGTAGACCACGCCGGCATAGGGCACATGGACGCCGGTCTCGCGCGTGTCCGGCGAGCGGTAACTGGCCAGGCGGCTGCCGACGATCAGCTTCAACGGATCGGCCACGTCGAAGCGGCCAACCACGTACAGCCCATTCTCGCGGGTCACTTCATTGTTGTCATAGGTGCGCTGCCACTGCGGTTCGGCAATGTCGCCATTCCAGCTTCTGTAGTCCGGCACGGTATCCGGGAACCCCGCCTGCGGGCCGTAGCCGGTATTGGTCCAGCGCTTGCGCGAGGCACTGCCACCGACCACCAGCTCATGCTCTCGCCCGAACAGACCGAAATGCCCGCTCACATAGAAGTCGGCGGCATTGCTGACGGTCTTGCCGACGTACTTGCCGAGCCACAGGCTGACGCCCTCGCCGGTCAACGGATCAGGATTGCCGGCGGCGGCACCGGCCAGTGCGGCGTCATAGCCGTTGACCTGGTGGTTGAGCTGCAGTTTGGCGATCCAATCGTTGGCGAACGTGTGCTCCAACGTGGTGAAACCGGTACGCACGTACTGGCGCCAGCCGGCCCATTGCGCACCATTGTTGAACGAGCGCGGCATGCGGTTGAAGTTGCCGGCGCTGTCCAGCAGCGGAATGCCGCCCCACGTCGACCCCTTCGGGTCGCTGTCCATCACGTCGCCACCAACCGACAGCAGCGTGCGTTCGCCCAGATCGGCTTCCAGCACGGCATAGCCGACCTTGCTGGTGCGCTGGTAGTTGTCCAGGTTGGAGTGCTTGTCTTCCCAAGCCCCCACGGCACGGCCACGCACGCGGCCATCGGCAGTCAGCGGACCACCGACATCGAGCTCGGCGCGGTAGTCGTCCCAGCGGCCGACACCCAGTGAGGCGCTGCCGGCGAAGTCCTTGCCCGGCTTCTTGCGCACCAGATTGATGGTCGCACCCGGATCGCCCATGCCGGTCAACAGGCCGGTCGCGCCCTTGAGCACCTCGATGCGGTCGTAGATGGCGGTATCGCTGAGCGTGTTGCCGGCGGAGTACGCCGAATTGCGCGACATCGGAATGCCGTCGTACTGGAAGTTCTGGATCGCGAAGCCGCGCGCGTAGTACTCGGTGCGTTCGCTGTCGTAGGTGACGATGCTGACGCCGGGGGTCACCCGCATCACGTCATCGATGCCGTGCAGGCCGAAGTCATCCATCTGGGCGCGGGTGATCACGCTGATGGTCTGCGGGGTCTGCCGTGGCGTCAGCACCAGGCGGGTCGCGGTGGCAATAGTGCCGGGCGTATAGGCGCCGCTGCCCTCGGTGATGGTACCGAGCAGGTTGGCCGTGACCTGCACGGTCTGCAGGGTCTGTGATGCAGGCGCCTGCGAATCCTTGGCTGGATCCGTACTGGACTGCGCAACAGCAATACCGCTGCTGCCCAGAGCAGCGATCAGCAAACCCCGGGCCAGCGCCTGCGGCAACGCGCGGCGACGCGGCAAGGGGGACGGCGTAGGGACAACAGGCACAGACAGCACGGCAGGACCTCCACGATAGGGTGGGATCCTCTGGCGGCGGCTGGAGGGAAGAGAGGGACGCGGCCGGACAGCCGCGGCGCAGGAGTGTACTCCCCTGCGCCGCGGCTGTCGCGCGGAGTGCTGGCGCGGGATCAGCCGCCGATGGCGGCGCAGGCCTCCAGGATCAGCGCGGTCACTTCCTTCGGCTGCGAAGCCAGCGAGGCATGGCTGGCATCCAGCTCCAGCAGGCGCTTGGGCTGCATCCTTGCGGCCATGGCCTTCTGGTTTTCCGGCGCGATCATGCGGTCCTGGCGGGACAGCTGGTACCAGCTCGGCATGTGCTTCCACGCCGGGTCGCTGACCGCATCACCGAAGGTGCTGGCCAGCGGTGCCTTCTGGGTAACGGCCATCACCCGGCCTTCGTCCTCGCTCAGATCCTGGCAGAAGCTCTCATGGAACTTGTCCGCACGCAGCCACAGGTAGCCATCACTGTCAGGTGTCAGGTTCGGCGCCGCCTCCGGCAGGTGCTGCTGGGTGATGCCACCGGGACTCTCGCCGGCATCAGGCGCGAACGCGGCGATGTAGACCAGGCCCTTCACGTTGGGCTCGTTACCGGCCTGGCTGATCACCGCGCCGCCATAGGAGTGGCCGACCAGCAGCACCGGCCCGTCAATCTGCCGGATCATTTTCCGGGTGCGCCCTGCGTCGTCGGCCAGCGAGGTCAGTGGCAGTTCCACCGCCTGCACACGGTCGTGGCCGTTGCGATGCAGTTCCAGGATCACCTTGGCCCAGTGTGCGGCCCCGCCCCAGAAGCCGTGGACGAGGAGGATGGTCGGTGTCGTGCTCATGTACAGGTCTCCGGCAGCGGCCGGCGGAATGCAGACCGTGCAGCCACTGTCCGCGCGTGGCGTTAATCGCTGGTGACGCAATCGGGTCACTGCAATCGTATGCGTCGCCCGATGTCGCGCATGGCACTTGCCGAGCCGACCTGAAAACGTTTCCATAAACGTCCCTTGGAGCTTCGCATCGCGCATGACGCCTTCATCCCCACGTGCCCAGCAGCACGCCACCCGCGCCGCCTTCTTCATTCCCGGATTCGCCACCGCCGCGTGGGCGCCCATGGTGCCCTACGCCAAGGCCAAGGCCGGACTGTCCGACGCCAGCCTCGGCGCCGTGCTGCTGTGCCTCGGGCTCGGCTCACTGCTGGCGATGCCGTTGGCGGGTGCGCTGACCGGGCGACTGGGCTGCCGCCGGGTGATGGTGATCACCTGCGCGATGATGCTGTGCGCCCTGCCCCTGCTGGTGCTGGCGCCTTCGCCGGTGGCACTGGGCGCGGCGCTGTTCGTGTTCGGCGCCGGCGTCGGTGCGCTGGATTGTGCGATGAACATGCAGGCGGTCGCGGTCGAGCGCGACGCCGGGCGCGCGATGATGTCCGGCTTCCACGCCTTCTACAGCATCGGTGGCTTCGTCGGCGCCGGCTGCATGACCGGCCTGCTGATCCTGGGTACACCGCTGTGGCTGGCCGCGCTGGTTTCGGTGGCGGCACTGCTGCTGGTCGCGGTGCTGTCGGCGCCGCACTGGCGCCCGCAACGGATCCTGCACGAAGGCCCACTGCTGGCGCTGCCGCACGGCGTGGTGCTGTTCATCGGCGTGCTGGCCTTCGTGGTGTTCCTCGCCGAAGGCTCGATGCTGGACTGGAGCGCGGTGTTCCTGGCCGAAGTGCGGCAAGTGCCGCGTGACCAGGCCGGCGCCGGCTTCGCGCTGTTCACCCTGGCGATGACCGCGATGCGCCTGTTCGGCGACGGCATCGTCGAGCGCCTCGGCCGCACCCGCACCCTGGTCTTCGGCGGCATCACCGCCGCAGCAGGCTTCACCCTGGCCACGCTGGTGCCCTCGTTCCCGGTGGCGCTGGCGGGGTATGTACTGGTCGGGCTGGGCTGCGCCAACATCGTGCCGGCACTGTTCTCGATGGCCGGCCAGCAGCGGGTGATGCCGGAGAGCATCGCCATCACCGCAGTCACCACGCTGGGTTACGCCGGCATCCTTGCCGGTCCGGCAGCGATCGGTGCACTGGCACACGGCACCAGCCTCGGCTTCGCCTTCCTGTGCGTGGCCGCGCTGCTGCTGGGCGTCGCGGCGTCTGCCCGCTCGCTGGCACGACGGGTGGCCTGACAGAAAAAGGGGACGGAGGGGATTAAGTCGTTTATGGCCCAGCTGTGCGGGAAACGACTTAATCCCCTCCGTCCCCTTTTTTCAGCGGTGGGCCAGCCACTCGGCCTGGGCCGGCAGCTGTGGGGCCGGGCAGGCGCTCTTCGGGTGGTGTTCGTCGCGCGCCATCCAGTCATCGACCACGCCGGCCAGCAGGTCCAGCCGCAGCGGCAGGGTGATGTGGTCCTCGCCGCGCATCTCGATGTAATGCGCGCGCGGATTGGCCTGGGCCAGTTCGCGGCCCTGGCTGACCGGAATGTGCTGGTCGCCCTGGCCGTGCAGCAGCAGCACGCAGGCGTGGGTATCGGCCAGCGCGCGCGCTACATCCACGCGGTCCAGATCGACGTCGATACGGCGGCTGGCGGCGGCGATCACCTGGTTGATGTCCTGGCCGCCGTAGCGCCAGCGCGCGTACGACGCCATCGCCTGCGCCTTCAGGCCTTCCGGCTGCAGTCCCATCAGGTGTGGAATCATCGTGCGGATCGCCACACCGGCATTGGCGAACGATTCCATCGCCACCACCCCTTCCACCTGGTCGCCGAGCTTGTCGGCGGTGAATACCGCTGTGGCGGCGCCATAGGACACGCCGAACAGGTACAGCGGGCCGGTGACTTCACCACGCGCGCGCAGCTCGCCGATCACATCCACCACATCGTCGGATTCATAGGTGCCATAGCCCGACGGCCCGGTACCGGACTGTCCATGGTTGCGCAGGTCGAGCGTGACCACGCGGTAGCCGGATTCGGCCAACTGCAACGACCACGGCAGCATCGAATCACCGTTCATCATCCAGCCGTGCAGCAGCACCACGGTACCGCGCGGTGCCTGCGCGCGGAACGGCTGCGGTACTGCCAGGCTCAGGCCGGTATCCAGCGGCAGGCCGTTCTCGTGGCGCTGCGGCAGGTAGTGGTAACGCGCGCCGTAATCGCCAGGATCGAACACACGCCAGAAGATCGGCACGCCATCGCGGCCCGGCGCGAAGCCGTGGCGATTGGGCAGTTCGGCAATGGCCGCGGCAATGCGCGGACGATCGAGCAGGGTCGATACGCCACCCGGCGCGATCAGCCGATCGGCAAGCGAGGTGGACGAGGCATTGATCGAGGACGAGCATGCAGCCAGCCACAGGCCGGCGCACGCCAGCAACCACAGCAGGCGCTTCATGGGCAATCGGGGAAAAGGCGCGACAGCGTGGCAGGTTAGCGACGCGCGCGTGGGCCATCTATCGCGCATGGATGACGGCTTGATGACAACGCAGGAACGATTCAGCTTGGTGTACAAGCTGTATCTGTTCAGTCATTGATCCGGATCAATGAACGCGCGCGCGGGATTGCCCACAGTGCCGCCATGCGCACCTCGTTCAAGCTCGCCATTGCCCTGGCCGCCACGCTGGCCGCCGCCTACGGCGTCGCCCGCACCACGCCCTACTGGTTCGCACCGCGACAGGCCGCGCAGGTCGACATCCACGATCCGGCATTGATCGCGCAGGGACAATACCTGTCGCGCGCGGCCGACTGCGCGGCCTGCCACACCGCGCCCGGCGGCAAGCCGTTCGCCGGTGGCCTCGGCATGCAGACGCCGATGGGCACGATCTACTCGACCAACATCACGCCCGATCCGGACACCGGCATTGGCGCCTACGACTACGCCGACTTCGAGCGCGCGGTACGTCGCGGCATCCGCCACGATGGGCAGCCGTTGTATCCGGCCATGCCGTACGCCTCGTACGTGATCGCCAGCGACGCCGAGATCAAGGCGCTGTACGCCTACTTCATGGGCTCGGTGCAACCGGTGAAGCAGGACAACGCCGACAGCACGATCCCGTGGCCGGCCAATATGCGCTGGCCACTGGCCTGGTGGCAGCTGCTGTTCGCACGCCCGCGCACGTTCAACCCGGATCCGTCGCTGGATGCCAGCCAGCAGCGCGGCGCCGAACTGGTGGAAGGCCTGGCCCACTGCGGTGCCTGCCACACGCCACGCGGGTTGGCGTTCCAGGAAAAGGCGATGGCCGATGATGGCAGCCGCCAGTTCCTGTCCGGCTCGGTGCTGGAAGGCTGGTATGCGAAGAACCTGCGCAATGAATCGACCGGCCTGGCCAGCTGGAGCGAGGGCGAGATCGTCGACTTCCTGCGTACCGGCCGCACCGATCGATCGGCGGCGTTCGGCGGCATGGCCGACGTGGTCGAGCACAGCACGCAGTACCTGTCCGACGCCGACCTGCTGGCGATGGCCCGCTACCTGAAGCAGCTGCCCGCCCGCGAAGGACGCAGCGCACAGTGGTCGCCCGGTACCGACACCACCACCGCCGCACTGCGCAGCGGCGACTACCGCGTGGCCGGTTCGCTGGCCTATGCCGAGCACTGCCAGGCCTGCCACCGCGCCGACGGGCGCGGCATGCCGCGCGTCTATCCAGCCTTGGCCGGCAACTCGATCGTGTTCGCCGATGACCCCAGCTCGCTGGTGCAGGTGACCCTGATCGGCGGCCGCACGCCGCATACCCCGCATGACCGCATGGCCTTCACCATGCCGGGCTTCGAGCAGCTGCCGAACGCGCAGCTGGCACAGATCCTGACCTTCATCCGCAGCAGCTGGGGCAACCAGGCCAGTGCCGTGAGCGAGGTCGACGTGGCGCGCATGCGCCGGGTGGTGCGCGACAAGCCGGTGCACTACGTTCCGCAGGAGGCCGCACGATGAAACGTTCGCGCACGCGTTCCCGCCTGCTGATCGGCAGTGCGATCACCCTCGTGCTGCTGGCCGGCGCCGGTACCCTCGCTTACCGTCATCTGTACCCGGACCTGGATGCCGCCGTGGCCAGCACGATCGATATCCTCGATGCGCAGGGCAAGGTGGTCGGCCACTACCATGCGCCCAGCGCCGAAGAAATCGCCGGGCTCGGCAATGCCGAATCGGTGATGCTCGGCCGCCGTATCCTCAACGAGACCGCACGGCTGCTGCCGGACAATGTCGGCAACGATCTGAACTGCAACTCGTGCCACATGGCCGAGGGCAAGCGGCCTTTCGGCAATCACTACTTCAATACCGGCGGCGGCGCCTATCCGCGCTACATGCCGCGTCCGGGCAAGGTGATCGGGCTGACCGAGCGCATCAACGGCTGCCTGCAGCGTTCGATGAACGGCAAGCCGCTGCCGAAGGACTCGCCGCAGATGCGCGCGATGCTCGATTACATGACGTGGTTGAGCAGTCCTGTGCCAGAAGGTGCAAAGGTAGCCGCCCCCAGTGAGGGACCGATCGACAGCACGCTGACCCCGGACCCGGTCCGCGGCCAGGCGCTGTACGCCGTGCAGTGCGCCGCCTGCCATGGCGACAACGGCGAAGGACGGCGCGACGACAGCGGTGACATCGCCTTCCCGCCGCTATGGGGCGACCACAGCTTCAACATCGGCGCCGGCATGGCGCGCCTGTACAAGGCCGCCGGCTTCGTCAAGCACAACATGCCACCGGCGGTGACCCGCGAGCCCCCGCTTGGGCAGCAGATGATGCCCGACCAGGATGCGGTGGACATCGCCAGCTACTTCATCAACCAGCCGCGCCCGGACTTCGCCAACAAGGCCAAGGACTGGCCACGCGACCCGAAACCCAAGGACGCGCGGTACTGACAGGCAGGCGGCCGGGGGCGTCGGCCGTCACACAACACGGTTCCTGCATCTCTACGTCATGTCGATGTCATTGGTGCTGTCGACACTCGGGGGCTTCTCTCCCCCCAAGGTCCGGTATCGATGCGAACGATTGCGCGCTTTCCCCGTGTTTCGCTGCTTGCCCTGCTGATCGCCCCCACCCTGGACGCCCTCGCAGAAGCACCGCAGGGCGATACGGGCGAAGCGCGCAGCAGCGATGCGCGTACCCTCGACCAGGTACAGGTGATCGGCCAGGCCACCAGCTATGCGAAGACTTCGGTGCGTGCGGAAACGCTGAACCGGCAGACCGTGATGAGCAGCGTCAACGACGCGCTCAACGAGGTACCTGGCGTGGTGGTCAGCGAAGCCGATGCCACCGGCTCGTCGGTGTGGGGTACGCAGATCAGCATGCGTGGCTTCGTCACCAACCGCGACACCCAGCAGATCGGCACCACCATCGACGGCCTGCCCAACGGCGGCTCCGGCTACGGCGGCGGCTCGCTGGCCAACCGCTACATCGACACCCTCGACCTGGAGACGGTGGAAGTCAGCCAAGGCACCGCTGACATCTCCTCGCGCTCGAACGAAGCACTGGGCGGCACGCTCAACTTCCTCACCAGCGATCCGCTGCAGGACAGCCGCCTGCGCTTCGTGGTCGGCGCCGGTGACAACGATGCGCGCAAGTACTACGTGCGCTACGACACCGGCCTGCTCGGCGGCCACACCCGCGCGTGGATCAGCGCCTCCTCGTCGAAGGTGCACGACTGGATCGACGGCACCGGCCACGCCAGCAACGACCACATCGCCGGCAAGTTCATCACCGAACTGGATCGCTGGACCCTGACCGGCTACCTGTCCTACAACGATGCCGACGAGCCGGAATACACCAGCGTCTCACCGAAGGGCTTTGCCACCAATCCGGATCGCGACAACCTGGTCGGCACCCTCACCGGCATTCCGTATCTGGACCAGAACTACCGTTCCGGCTCGCGTGCACTGCGCGAGAACACCTTTGGTTACCTGCGTGCGGCCTTCGACGGCGGCAACGGGTTCAAGGCCTCGGTGGCCGCCTACGGGCACCGCATGCAAGGTCGTGGCGACTGGCTGCCACCCTACCTGGCGCAGGTCAGCGATGAGGGTGCGGGCCGCCCCGAATCGGAATATCTCGGTGGCAAGACCGTGTACGGCGGCAGCAACCGTGGCCAGATCTTCTTCGTCAATCCCGATGGCAGCGCCGCGCAGCGCCTGGCCAGCTGCACCCCGCGCCTGGGCTTCACCGCCGAGTACGATCCGAACTGCTACGCGGGCAACGTGCTGGGCGCGCAGTCCTACCGCCACACCCACTACGACAACGACCGCATGGGCGTGACCGCCGACGTCGAATGGCGGCAGACCTTCGGTGCGATCGACAACACGATCCGCGGCGGCCTGTGGGTGGAGAAGCTGGACCGTTCGGCACGCCGTGACTGGCACCGCCTGCTCAATGTCGGCCAGGACATCGCCTTCGACCACCAGCCGTACTGGGTGCAGTTCGAGGACAAGTACAAGGTTGACGAGCAGATGTACTACGTCGAGGACGTGGCCCGCTTCGGGCCGTTCAGTGCCCGCCTGGGCGTGAAGCAGTTCTTCGTCGACCAGTCGCGCCGCCGCGTGATCGGTGCCAGCGAGCACGTCAAATCCGATTCCAGGTCCGATCCGCTGCTGTCCACCGGCTTCACCTGGGCACCGGGCGTGGAAGGCATGGAGCTGTTCGCCGGCTTCTCGCAGAATTTCGCCGCCATTCCTTCAGGCGTACTTGGCGAGACCGACCCGCAGCGCTTCCGCAATGTCGAACCGGAGACCGCCGACAACATCGAAGTGGGCATGCGCATCAGCCGCTGGCCGCTGACCGCCTCGGTGACCCTGTACAACATCAAGTTCGACAACCGCATCGTCTACCTGCCGGCGGGCTTCGTCAGCGGCATCGACTACCTGGGCGAGACCGACGGCGTCTACGAGAACTTCGGTGGCGTGGAAAGCAACGGCCTGGAAGCGGCGTTCGGCTATGGGTGGGACAATGGCTGGCGGATCAACGCGGCCTACACCTACAACCGCTCCAAATACCTGGGCAGTGGCAATGCCGCACGCGATACGCAGCTCGGCATCGTCGACGGTGCCAAGGTGATCGGCCAGCCGGAGA
The DNA here is from genome assembly GCF_059367915.1 of Stenotrophomonas sp. YJH_SMC_19. Classification (NCBI taxonomy): domain Bacteria; kingdom Pseudomonadati; phylum Pseudomonadota; class Gammaproteobacteria; order Lysobacterales; family Lysobacteraceae; genus Stenotrophomonas; species Stenotrophomonas sp. YJH_SMC_19. The sequence goes on along the minus strand of NZ_JCAFRI010000032.1, from coordinate 27,878 downwards.
ACACCCTGGTGCTGTCGGCCGACTGGCAGGGCGCCAACTGGAACTTCGGCCTCTCCGGACGGTACCTGGGCACGCGCTACCTTGATGCCGCCAACGTCAACAAGCTGCCCTCGGCCACCGTGTTCAACGCCAACATCGGCTTCGACCTGCAGGGCCTGTCGCCGCGCCTGAAGGGCATGGGTGCCAACCTGGTGGTGAGCAACCTCACCGATAAGCGGTATCTTGCGGGGGTGGACGGCCGCGACAACGCCTTCATCGGCGCCCCGCGCACCGTCGGCATCTCCTTCCGCGTGGACCTGTGAGTGAGCCCGTGACCGATATCGGCCGACGCCGGTTGTTGCAGGCCGGCGTTGCCGCCGGCCTTTCTCCGCTGCTGCCCAGCATCGCCCGGGCCGCAGCGATCGCCCCCGCCGCGCAGACGCGCAGCCTCGAAGACCTGCAGCACATCGTGGTGTTCATGCAGGAGAACCGTTCGTTCGACCACTACTTCGGCACGCTGCCGGGCGTACGTGGTTTCGGTGACCGCTTCGTGGCCCCGGCCCCCGCGCTGCAGGCCGGTGGCCGCGCGCGCAACCTGTGGCTGCAGCCCGATGCCAGTGGCACGCGGGCGATCGCACCGTTCCCGCTGGATACCGCCGCGCACTTCGGCTACATGCGGGTGGAAGGCACGCCGCACACCTGGCCCGATGCGCAGCGCGCCTGGGACCACGGCCGCATGGGGCACTGGCCGAAGGCCAAGCAGAACCACTCCATGGGCTACTTCCAGCGCAGCGACATGCCGTTCCAGTTCGCGCTGGCCGATGCGTTCACGATCTGCGACGCCTACCACTGCGCGATGCAGGCCGGCACCAACCCGAACCGGGTGTTCCTGTGGACCGGCCACAACGATGCACAGGCCCGCGCCGGCGGCCCGTTGATCGCCAACTCGCATGACAACTTCCCCGAACACGGCGGGCATCCGGCGTCATACCGCTGGACCAGCTATGTCGAGCGCCTGCAGAAGGCCGGCGTGTCCTGGCAGATCTACCAGGACATGGCGGACAACTTCACCGACAACCCGCTGGCCGGCTTCGAGGCGTTCCGTCGGGCGTACAGTGCTGCACCCGGGCATGACCCGCAACTGCGCGCACGCGGGGTCAGCACCCGTGGCCTGCCACAGCTACGCCAGGACGTACTCGACGGGCGCCTGCCGCAGGTCAGCTTCATCATCGCCGACGCGGCCGGCAGCGAGCACCCCGGACCCTCCAGTCCGGCGCAGGGCGCGGCCTATACCGCGCGCGTGCTGGATGCGCTGACTGCCGATCCGGAAGTCTGGAGCCGCACCGCCCTGCTGCTGATGTTCGATGAGAACGACGGCTTCTTCGACCACATGCCGCCACCGGCACCGCCTTCGCCGGTGGATGGCGGCTGGGCGGGTGCGTCCTCGGTCAGTACCGAGGGCGAATACCACCGCCATCCCGCACCGGGCGACGAGAAGTACGATGCCGCCGAACTGCGCGGCCGCCCGTATGGACTGGGCCCGCGCGTGCCGCTGTATGTGATCTCGCCGTGGAGTCGGGGTGGCTGGGTCGACTCGCAGGTCTACGACCACACCTCGGTCATTCGACTGATCGAACGCCGCTTTGGCGTGCCCGCACCGGATATCTCGCCGTGGCGCCGCGCGGTCTGCGGCGACCTCAGCAACGCCTTCGACTTCGCCCAGCGCGATACCCGCCCGTTCGTACGCGGCCTGCCCGACGTGAGCGCGGTGGCCGCACGCGCCGCTGCGTTGCCAGGGCGAACCGTGCCGGCGCTGCCGGAGGGGCTGAAACCAGGGAAGCAGGAAGTCGGCATACGCCCGGCGCGCGCCCTGCCCTATCGGCCGCAGGCATCGATGGTTGCGGTGGACGCCTCGGGCGTGGATCTGGCGCTATCCTGCGAAGGCGCGGCGGCAGTGCTGCATGTCTACGACCGGCTGCGGCTGGATGCGGTGCCGCGCCGCTACACGCTGCTCCCGGGCATGGCGCTGCGCGAGCGCTGGCCGCTTGATGCCCAGGGCCGCTATGACCTGTGGCTGCTGGGCCCGAACGGCTTCCACCGCCACTTCCAGGGGGCGGCCAAGGATCCTGCGCTGCAGGCTTCAATTGATCGCACGGATGGCCAACTGCGGCTGCGGCTGCGCAACCTGGGTGACGGCGCGCAGCAGGTGCGTGTGCAGCCTGGTGCCTATGCCGGGCACATGCCCGATCAGGCGCTGGTACTACCCGCACACGCAGAAACCGCGTTGGCGTGGGACGCAACGCCCACGGCGGGCTGGTATGACCTGCAGATCGGCGCGGGCGAGAGCATGCTGCGCCTGGCCGGTCGCGCCGAGGATGGGCGCCCCGGCACGAGTGACCCGGCGATGGGCAGCGAACCACTGCGGTTCGAGCAGGATTGAAGGATCTCTGTAGAGCGGTAGATTCAGGCCTCCTGCAGCCCCGGCCGGCCGTGCTCCACCGCATAGCGCTTCCAGCTCTGCACCGCGCCATTCGGCTGCATCACGGTATCCAGCGTCTTCATGTCGCCGATCCACGCATCGCGGGTGACATCGCACAGCACATAGCCACGCTTGTCGGTGGTCGCCTTCAGATAGGGGCTGTGCGCAAGCTGGTTCCTGGCATACGCGTCCACACCCTGGCCATCGGCGCCGGAGGTGATCGACGTGGCGAGGAACTCGCTGGAGATCACGCCCGAGTCACGGTGGTCCTGCACCAGATCGCTGGCATAGTGGCGATGCGCGTCGCCGCAGGCGGTCACCACGTTGCCGAAGCCCACCTTCTCGATGTGGTCGAGCAGGCGCCGGCGGCTGTCCAGATAGCCCGACCACTGGTCGTCGGACGACTGCACCACCCCGTCCTTCTCGCGCATGTAGTTCCCCAGCGCCACCTGGTGGGCGATGGTGTGCCAGCGCGGTGCGGCATCGGCCAGGCCGTCGAACAGCCAGCGCTCCTGCTTCGCCCCCACAATGCTGCGCTCCGGCGATTCCACCTCCTCACGCAGGGCCATGTTCACCTGCTTGCTGCGGTACTGGCGGGTGTCGAGCAGGTGCAGGTCCATCAGCGTGCCGTAGCGTGCACGTCGGTACATCTGCATGTGGCCATCGCGCGGGAATGCCGAACGGCGCAGTGGCATGTTCTCGTAGTAGGCCTGGAACGCCTGTGCGCGGCGCAGCAGGAATACTTCGCTGGGCGTGTCATCCTGGTCTTCGGCGCCGGCCCAGTTGTTGTCCACTTCATGGTCGTCAAAGGTGACGAACCACGGTGCCGCCGCATGCGCGGCCTGCAGGTCGGCATCGCTCTTGTACTGGGCGTAGCGGCGGCGGTAATCATCCAGCGTGTAGATCTGCGGGCCGACGTGGTTGCGCAGGTTGGTGAACGGCTGGCCGTTCATCTTCCGCAGACCCGGCTGGCTTTCGCCTTCGTAGATGTAGTCACCATAGTGGAAGACGAAATCAAGCGGTTCTTCGGCAATGCGCCGCCACGCAGTGTAGTGGCCTTCTTCGTAGTGCTGGCAACCGGCCACCGCAAAGCGCACGCGATCCACCGCGGCCGTGGCTGCGGGCAGCGTGCGGGTGCAACCAACCGCACTGGCGTGGCCACCGACGCTGAAGCGGTACCAGTAGGGCCGTCCGGGCGCCAACCCGTCCAGCTCCACGTGCACGGCGTGGCCGAGTTCGGGATGCGCCATCGCCGCCCCCTGGCGTACCACCCTGCGCATGCCTTCGTCTGCGGCCAGTTGCCACTCGACCAGCATCGGCCGGGTCGGCATGCCGCCGCCGAACACCAGCGGTTCGGTCGCCAGGCGCGTCCACAGCACCATGCCATCGGCCGAGGGATCACCCGAGGCCACGCCCAGGGTGAAGGGTGTGCTGGCAAAGCGCGGCTTGGCCAGCAGGTTGCGCGGGTTCAGCGCGGTGGCATCGGCCTGCGCGGCCAGCGCGTGTGCTGTGCCCATCCAGGCACCGGCAGCGGACAGGCCGGCCAGGGCCAGGAATCGCCTGCGATTGATCGTCTCCACGGCTGTGCCCTCAGTTGTAGATGATGTGGAAGTAGAAGAAGCGGCCGTAGTCGTCGATCTCGGTACGGAAGCGCCCGTTCGGGCCGGTGCTGTAGGTCGGCTGGGTGTTGAACAGGTTCTTGGCCTCGTACTTCAGCGTCACGTGCTTGCTGACCTTGTGGCTGAAGCCCATGTTGAAGGTCATGTACGGGTCGTAGTACGAATCCAGCCACTGGGTGTCGCCGAAGTCGACCAGCATCCGGCTGCGGTAGGTGCCGGACAGGCGCAGCTGCGCGCTCTTCCACGGCATGCGCCAGATCACCGAACCGTTGAGCGACCAGTCCGGCTGGTACAGCAGCCGGTCCAGGCGGCGCTCGGTGCCATCACTGATGCGGTAGTTGGTCTGGCCTTCCAGCCGCGTGGCGTTGAAGTACATGTCGAAGTGCTGGCGGCCCCACTGCAGGTTGCGGTTGGCCACCGCGAACTCGACACCGCGCAGCTTGGACTCATCGGTGTTCATCGGCTGGGTCACCCGGTAGCGGGTATCACCCACGTCCTCGAAGGTGGTCAGGGTGTAGATGTCGTCCTTGATCACCTTGTCGAACAGCGCCACCGAGACCAGGCCGTTGTTGCCGTTGAAATACAGGTCCCACGCCAGGTCGATGTTGGTGGAACGGCGCGGCTGCAGGTCGGCATTGCCCTGCTTGATGCTGCAGAAGCCCCTGCCCTCCTCGTCATCGCCACAGCTGGTGCTGGTGGCCTGGGCGATGTTGCTCGGCGTCGGCCGGCCCAGCGTGCGGCTGGCGGAGAAGCGCAGGCGCTGGTCCTCGGTGAGCTTGAAGGTTGCGTTCAACGAGGGCAGCAGATTGTTGTAGCCACCGCTCGTGTTGCGGAACGCAGAGGTATAGGTAGTGCCGCCATCATCGCTGAACGGACTGTAGGCATCGAAGCGGGTGTGGTCGTAGCGCAGGCCGCCGATCAGCAGCAGCCGGTCCCAGGCGTAGTGCGCGGACACATAGGCATTGGTGATGTCCTCCACGTACTTGTAGTCACTGGTGAAGTTGGCATTCGGATACGCCGCATTGTTGTTGCCCAGTTTCGGCAGCAGTTGCTCGTTCCACTTGCGGTTGTCGATCAGCGGGAAGCCCGGCACGCTGCCCAGCAGCGTCGAACCCGGATACAGGTAGTCGTTGAGCGTGGCACTGCTCTTGAAATAGTCGAAGTCGATGTCCTGCCAGATCTTCAGGTGGCGGTACTCGGCGCCGGCGGCCAGGCCGAAACCTCTCGCATCGGCGTCGATGTTGTAGCTGAAGTCGGCGCGCAGGTTGTCGATGCTCTCCTTGGCATCGCGCGGGGAGACGTAGGCCTGCGCCGGATTGAGCTTGAATGCGGAACTGGTCAGCAGGCTGGAATCGGAAACGGCCACCGCGTTGGGGAATCCGTGGCTGTCGTTCTCGTAGTCGACGAACAGATTGCTTGGATAGGCGCGCACGCCCCAGTAGACCTGGCTGTTGTGGAAGGTCTCTTCGGTATGGCCACCGCGCAGGGTCAGCCGCGAACGGTCACCCATGTCCCAGTTGAAGCTGGCGATGGCGCCACGGTTGCTGCGGTCCCAGCGGTCGTGGCGGTTCTTGATGTAGATGCTGTTGATCTGGGTGGTGCCGCTGTCTTCGGTCTGGTTGCGGACCGGAAACTTGGCGTTGCCGTACAGATCCGTCTTGTTCATCGTCGAGTTCTCGTAGAACCGGTACGAATACAGCAGCAACGATGCGTAGAACGGATCATCCGAGGGCTTCCACTCAAGCTTGGCGGAGCCACCGAAGTTGGTGATGAAGTTGGTATAGGTGCCAGTGCTGAAGTTGCCAGGCGCACGCAGCCCGTTCCAGCCCTTGGCCTGGTCCGGACCCGTGGTACCGTCGGTGAGGTATTTGCCAGCGCCGTTGTAGTAGTAGTTCGACTCCACCCAGCGCTTGACGCTGTTGCGCGAACGCTGCTCGTAGCGTGCCACCGCAACGATGCCGAACTCCTGGTCGACACCAAACTGGTTGGAGAACACCATCTTGGCGCTCTTGCCGAAGTGACCCAGGGTCTCGTGGTTGCCGCCAGCGCTGCGCTCGACGTTGGTCTCGGCGGTGGAATAGATGCCTGCCACATCGGCAAACACGTACTTGCCTGACCGGTCGAAGGCACTGCGGCTGATGATGTCGATCACGCCGCCGATCGCATCCGGTGCCTGCTCGGCACTGAAGCTCTTGTAGATGTCGGTACGGGTGCCGATGTCGCTGGGAATCAGCTGCAGGTTGTTCATGCGCTCGCCGGAGCCACTGCCCCCCACGCTGGCAATCGCGATGCCATCGATGGTGGTGTAGTTGAGGTTGGCCTGCACGCCGCGCACGGTCACGTAACGTGGCTCGCCGGCATCCTCCACCGCACTCAGCCCTGGAGCGGCCATCAGGCTCTCTGCCAGGGTCTCGTCGCCGTAGCTGTCCATCTCGTCATACACCACCGAATCCTTGATCACCGGCGACGACTTCTTCTGGTCGATGACCTCATGTGCGGCAATCACCTTCACCGTGTCCAGGGTCGGCGCCACCATTGCCTCGGCCTCGCGCGGCTTCGGCGCGGCCGGCTTCGGTTGGTTGCGAGCTGGCGCCGGATCGATGGCGATGACATTGCCATCCACCACGGTGTACCCCAGGCCGGTACCGGCCAGCAGCGCGTCCAGCGCCTGCCTGACGGTGGCACCGCGCGGCACCGCACCGGCCATGCGGGCATCACCGCCGGCCGAGTACAGGAACTGCACCCCGGAACCGCGCGACAGCTGCTCCAGCGCACGCGCCAACGGCTGCGCCGCGATCGGCGTGGATACACGCGCCTCCAGGCCATCGGCACCGGCGGCGAAGGCCAGCGGCACGCTGCAGGGGGACAGGGCGAGGATGATCGACAGGTAGAGCGTGTTGCGCATCACGGGTCCTTGGAAGAGAGAAGGCAGCAGGTGCCCCTGCGCGGATCGGCAGCGGCTTCTCCCAAGTAAGAGCCGGCATCCACCGAAGTGGAGAACGCGGATTCGATGAATTTTTTCTGACAGTCCACGACCGCACGGGCCTCAGCGGCTGCCAACCCGCACGGTGTCGCCTTCGCGCCTCACCACGAAGCGCGGGTCGCGTTCGAGGAAGGCCTGCAGCGCACCGATGCGATGCGCATCGAGGCTGCCGGACAACCGTGCCGATGCCGCACCTTCGTCCAGCACGCGTACCTGCACCTGGTTGTGCCGGTTGAAGGCAGCGGCCACCTCGTCAAGCCGCTCGTCGAGGAAGGACACCTTGCGCTGCTGCCAGTCCAGCAGCATCGACAATGGCAGGTCCAATGACTCGACCGCATGGCTGCGCGCGTCGATCTGCACCACCCGGCCTTCGCGCAGTTGCGCAAGACGCCGGGGGTCCACACCCTGGCTCCATACTTCCACCTCGCCGGAGACCACGCCGATGCGCGTGCTCTGCAGCCGTCGCGATACATCGAACACCGTGCCGATGTCGCGGATCTCCAGGCCGTTCACCGCCACCTCGAACGGACGGCGGTCGCGGGCGATGTCGAACGTTGCCTCACCCTGCAGCAGCTCCACCTTGCGGCTGAACCAGCCCATGCGTGCCCGCAGGCGGCTGTCCGCGTTGAGCCGCACCTGGGTCTGGTCGGGCAGCACCAGGTCGCGAAGTTCACCCTGTCCGGCACTGTAAAGCTGCTCGGTGGGCATCACCTGCGGAACCAGGCCCACGCCGAGCAGGGTGATACAGGCTGCGGCCGCCGCCACCCACCAGCGCGCACGACCGCGACGCGGCACAGCGCGCGGCGGCGCGTGCACGCTACCGAACAGCGGCACCACCTTGGAGGCGACCTGCCGCGGTGGAAGCGCCGCGTCATCAGGCAACGGCGATTGCAGCGCCTCGCCCACCTGCCGGTGCAACGCAAGGGCGTGCATGTAGGCGCGCACGTGCTCCGGCGAGCGCTTCATCCAGTCCAGGAACGCGAGGCGCCCGGCCTCATCCAATGGTCCCTCGCGATTGCGCAGGAACCAGGTCATGGCCTCGCAGGCGATCGTTTCGTCGGCCACGGGCGATGAGGTCCGGTTCATGTGAGCTCCCTGGCGCCCAGCGCCTTCCTGCAGGCCTCCAGCCCCTTGCCGATGTGCTTGCGCACCATGTGCACCGACACCTGCAGCTGCTGGCTGATTCGCGGGCAGTCCAGCCCGTCGCGGTAGTGCAGTTCCATCACCCGCCGCGTGGTCGCCGGCAGTCGTGCGATGGTGCTGCGGATATCATTCCAGCGCTGCGCACGCTCGAATTCACCTTCGATGTCTTCTTCGCTTTTCAGCACTTCGGCCAGCAGGTCGACGTCTTCCAGCGGCGGCAGCGACGACCGCGCGCGCGCATGCTCGCGCGCCAGGTTGGCCGCCACGGTGAACAGGTAGGCTTCCGGGTTCTCGACCGCATCGGCATCCTCGCCGGTGCTGCGCAGCAGGCGCAGGTAGACCTCCTGCGCCAGGTCTTCGGCATCCTCGCTGGCCGAACCGCGACGCAGGAAGAAGCCACGCAGCAGCCGGCGCCGCAGCGCGTAGCTCTTCTCCCAGATCCTCACGCTGTTCACGGCCGGCCAACCACCCCGAGGCTGGAAAGCCCCGCAGGGTGACCGCCATCGATGACAGTGGCGTTTCAACGACCGGCAGGCAGCCGCTAGAATGCGGCCCCTGCAATGTCCCGGCAGCCCGCACAAGGAGTGCTCCCATCAACGCACGCACCGCCATCAACACCCTCAGCAGCCTGCTGTTCCTGCTGCTGGTCGCCCACACCACCGCCTACCAGCAGCAGATGTGGCCGCCCAGCCGGGTCATCCATGTGCATCCGGTGATCGTCGTCCTCGCCTATGCGCTGGGTGTGCTCACGCTGCTGTTGTGGATCGGCGGTCGTCGTGCACCGGAACCCGCCCAACGCCTGGCGCGCTGGTTGCCCATCGTCGCCTGGTGCCTGCTGGGCGTCGGCGTGGCGATCATCCCGGTGTTCCTGCCGGGGCTGTCCCCGGCCTGATCAGCGGCCGCGCCCAGCGCATCGGCCCATGATACGGCGCGCGGCACCAACCCTTGCTTGCCAGAGACCCAAGCCCCGCCCGCCTACCGAAGCGTGGGGGGCAGGCCTACGCTTGTCTTCTCGGTGGCCGCCACGGTCGCCCTTCGCGTCACGGCGCCCGCCGTTGCGACCCCGCTCCAGTGCTGTGCGCCCTGCCGGTGTTGTCGCCCAGGCAGACGTCCGACCGGCGCCCTCTGGAGACAGCCATGAACCAAGCCCTCATTCCCTTCGATACCGATCCACTGGAAACCCAGGAGTGGCGTGAATCGCTGGAGGCGGTGATGCAGGCCGGCGGCCGGCCGCGCGCGCACTACCTGATCGACCAGCTGAGCGATCTGGACGCCCGGCAGCACGGCGACCTGCATACCCGTGCCTGGACCGCCTACGTCAACACCATCCCGCCCGAGCGCCAGCCGGCCTACCCGGGTGACCTGGCCATCGAGCGCCGCCTGAACGCGATGATCCGCTGGAACGCGATGGTGATGGTGCTGCGTGCGGGCAAGCACTCCAACGTCGGCGGCCACATCGCCACCTACCAGTCGGCGGCTGTGCTGTACGACGTGGGCTTCGATCATTTCTTCCGTGGCCGTACTGACACCTTCGACGGCGACATGATCTACATCCAGGGCCACTCCGCGCCGGGGATCTACGGCCGCGCGTACGTGGAAGGCCGCATCGATCCAGCACGGATGGACAACTTCCGCCGCGAAGCCGGTCGCGAAGGCCTGTCCTCGTATCCGCACCCGCGATTGATGCCGGAGTTCTGGCAGTTCCCCACCGTGTCGATGGGGTTGGGCCCGCTGACCGCCGCCTACCAGGCGCGCTACATGCGCTACCTGGAATACCGCGGCCTGAAAGAACACCAGGGCCGCAAGGTCTGGGCCTTCCTCGGCGACGGCGAGATGGACCAGCCCGAATCGCTGGCGGCAATTTCCCTGGCCGGCCGCGAGCGGCTGGACAACATCGTGTTCGTGGTCAACTGCAACCTGCAGCGCCTGGACGGTCCGGTACGCGGCAACGCCAAGGTCATCCAGGAACTGGAAGGCACCTTCCGCGCGGCCGGTTGGAACGTGATCAAGCTGATCTGGGGCAGTGGCTGGGACGACCTGCTGGCCCGCGACCACAGCGGCCTGCTGCGCCAGCGCATGATGGAATGCGTGGACGGCGACTACCAGACCTTCAAGTCGCAGAGCGGCGCCTACGTGCGCGAGCATTTCTTCGGCCGCTACCCGGAGCTGCTGGAGCTGGTCGCGCACATGAGCGACGACGACATCTGGGCGCTGGCACGTGGTGGCCACGATCCGCAGAAGGTGTACGCCGCCTACCAGCAGGCGGTGAACACCAGCGGCCGGCCGACGGTGATCCTGGCCAAGACGGTCAAGGGTTTCGGCATGGGCGAAGCCGGCGAAGGCCAGAACATCAACCACCAGCTGAAGAAGATGAGCGCCGATGCGGTGCGCGCTTTCCGCGACCGCTTCAACCTGCCGGTCAGCGACGAGCAGCTGGAGGAGATGCCCTATCTGCGCCCGGAACCGGGCAGCGCCGAAGCAGTCTACTTCGCCGAGCGCCGCCGCATCCAGGGCGGGCAGCTGCCGGCGCGCCTGGCCAAGGTCGATCCGCTGCCGCTGCCGCCGCTGTCGATCTTCAACACCCAGCTGCAGGGCAGCGGCGATCGCGGTCAGTCCACCACCATGGGCTTCTTGCGCATCCTCACCAGCCTGCTGAAGGACCCGGAACTGGGCAAGCTGGTGATTCCGATCGTGCCCGATGAATCGCGCACCTTCGGCATGGAAGGCCTGTTCCGCCAGATCGGCATCCACTCCTACCTGGGCCAGCTGTACACCCCGCAGGACGCCGGCCAGCTGAGCTATTACAAGGAAGCCAAGGACGGCCAGATCCTGCAGGAAGGCATCAATGAATCCGGTGCGATCTGTTCGTGGATCGCCGCCGGTACCGCCTACAGCAACCACGGCCTGGCCACGATCCCGTTCTACATCTTCTATTCGATGTTCGGCCTGCAGCGCGTCGGAGACCTGGCCTGGGCCGCTGCCGATGCGCGTACCCGCGGCTTCCTGCTCGGTGCCACGTCGGGCCGCACCACGCTGATGGGCGAAGGCCTGCAGCACGATGACGGCCACAGCCACGTGCTGTCGTCGGTGATTCCCAGCTGCGTGTCCTACGACCCGACCTACAACTACGAGCTGGCGGTGATCATCCATGACGGCCTGCGCCGCATGTATGTCGACCAGGAAGACATCTACTACTACATCACCGTGCTCAACGAGAACTACCCGCAGCCGGCACTGCCCGAAGGCGCCGAGCCCGGCATCCTGAAGGGCCTCTACCTGCTGCACCCGGCGGCCGCCGACAGCGACTCACAGCCACGCGTGCAGCTGATGGGCAGCGGTTCGATCCTGCGCGAAGTGGAAGCCGCGGCAGAACTGCTGCAGCAGGACTTCGGCATCGCCAGCGATGTGTGGAGCGCGACCAGCCTGACCGAACTGCGCCGCGACGGCCTGGCCGCCGAACGCTGGAACCTGCTGCACCCGGCTGCGGAACCGCGCGTACCCTACGTGCAGGAGTGCCTGCAGGGCCATGACGGCCCGGTGGTGGTGGCCACCGACTACATGAAGATCGTCGGCGACCAGATCCGTCCCTTCATCAACGACCGCCGCTTCATCGCACTCGGTACAGATGGCTTCGGCCGTTCCGACACGCGTGAGTCGCTGCGCACGTTCTTCGAAGTGGATCGCCACTTCATCGTGCTGGCCGCCCTGAAGTCGCTGGCCGACGAAGGCCGCATCGAGCGCTCGCGGATGCAGGAGGCCATCGACAAGTACGGCATCGACACCGGCAAGCGCGACCCGGCCTCGGTGTAAGGCTGCCGGTGCCATGCCCGCGGATTCCCTCCCCGTGGGCATGGCGCAAGCGGCGCCGCTACGGTATCCGCTTGAACAGGTTGGTCTGCAGGATCGGCGTACCGTCGTGGCCGTAGAACGCCTTGGTCTCGGTCATCGTCGTACGGTCCGCCGCCACGGTATAGATGCGGGTGGAGGCCGGCGTGCCATGGTCCACCAGCTGCATCACCAGGGTATTCGGCGCCGGCAGTTTCAGGTTGGCCTTGTCCGCGCCGTAGGTGCCGGACAAGGGCCCCGGCGTACCGTCCAGCGCCAACGTGCCGTCGGATTTCATGGTCTTGCCGTCGTGCAGGACGATGTCGACGTGTGAACTCCACCGACCCGCACCGGCGTCCTTGAACTCCAGCACCACCTGTTTCGGACGTTGCGCCTCGGGCAGCGCAGAGGTCGCGACATCCAGCGACCAGCGCCCCAGCAGCGGTGAAGGCGAAGCTTCCACCGCCAGCGCCGGAACGGCGGAGAGCGAAAGCGCAGACAACAACACAGCGGACAACAGCTTCATACGGGGCTCCGTTTGAATGAGGAAGCTCTGCGTGGGGCGTTGCGGGGCAGTGCCCAGATCGTGCCGGTCGCCAGCAGCACGCGCAAGGCGGTGCGCTGAACGAGGGAGACTCCGTCCCATCCCGAGAGGCCAAAGCACCCTGCCCCATTGAATCGAGGCGGTTTCCGCTCTTGTTGACCTGAATAGTTACGTTATAACATTTCACGTCAATTTCACGGACCGTGCCATGCGTCGCCATCTCCTTGCTACCGCCCTTCTGTTCGCCGTCCACAGCGCCCAGGCCGCGGACGAACCCACCCTCCCCACCCTCCAGGTCCAGGCCAGCCAGCCCTCCCGTATCGACAGCCGGGTCACCGTCGACAACCCACAGGCGCAGAACCGCACCCTGGGCGGCCTGCTCGAACACGTCTCCGGCGTGCAGAACAGTGCTTTCGGGCCGAACGCGGGTGCCCCGGTCATCCGCAGCCTCAGCGGCAACCGCGTGCAGATCCTGCAGGACGGCCAGTCCATCCTCGAGATGAACGCGATCAGCGGCGACATCAACATCCCGTTCGATCCGCTGTTCGTACGCAGTGTCACCGTCAACAAGTCTTCCGACACCGTGCGCTACGGCGGCAATGCGATCGGCGGCAGCGTGGAGATCGATTCGGGCCTGATCTCGCGCCGCATGGAAGACAAGGACCAGTCGATGGAGCTGGTCCTGCGCAAGGGCTTCAACGCCGCCGATGCGCAGGGCTTCCGCATGAACTTCAACAACCAGCGCAACATCTCAACCAACCTGCAGGTCTCGCGCCAGCACATCTCGCACTACGATATTCCCGGCAACAGCAAGGCCGGCGTCTGCAACAGCGGGCTGTTCCCGGCCTCCGGTGGTGTCAACTCGGCCCTCGCCGACAGCTGCCAGAAAGAAGCGCGCGTCCAGCAGATCTACAACAAGGCGTCGCAGCCCTACATCGACCAGTTCATGACCGAAAACCCGGACTGGGCCGACGGCGATTTCTCCTTCTACACCAACAATCCGACTTCGGTCTGGCAGCGCCGCACCTACATCAATCCGGTCAACCCGGCCTACGTACCCGGCACGCCTTCGTACGTGCAGAAGCAGATCAACAACGACGTGACGCCCGATTACCATCGCCGGTTGGGCAACAGCTACGCGAGAAATTCGCAGGTGGCGCTCGGGTCGACCCTGTTTTTCGACCGTGGTTACGTGGGTATCAGCATCGATGCCAAGGACAGCGAGTACGGCGTGCCGGGGTTCTCGATGCAGAACCTGTCGTTCGGTTCAAACTATGCCAACGGGCTGCCGGTGGGGGTGGTGATCAAGCAGGAACGCTATGCACTGGAAGCCCTGCTGCGCGATCCGCTGCCGTGGTTCGAGCGCGCCGAACTGCGCGTTTCCAAGCTGGACAACACCTCGGGCGAGCGGCTGGGTGCCACCCGCGCCAACGACTACGATTTCGAGAGCACCCAGGCCGATCTGCTGCTCAGCCATCAGCGCGTCGGTCCGCTCAGCGGCATGCTGGGTTTCAGCCACCAGTCGCGTGATGTCACCGGCAGTGGCTCGCTGCGCTACCTGCCTGACGTCGACACCCGCAGCAACGCGGTGTTCCTGAAGGAGACGCTGGACTTCGGCTGGGCCAGTTTCGACGCTGGCATGCGCCACGAGCGGGTTGACCATGACCTGCAACCAAGCCGCTTCAAGACCGCGCGCAATGCCGCCAACGCGAAACTGCAGGACCGCGACTACCGGCTCAACAGCTACAGCCTGGGATCGTATGTCGAGCTCGGTCCGTTGTTCGCCGCCAAGGTGCGCTACTCGTCCTCGCAGCGCGCACCGGAGATCAACGAGTTGTATGCGAGCAATGCCCACTATTCGGTGATGACCCAGGAAGAAGGCAACCAGAACCTCGAGCCGGAACGCGCGAAGAACCTGGAACTGACCGGCCTGTTCCACCTTGGTGGTTTCGAACTGTCGGCCACCGCGTACCGGATGAAGTACGAGAACTATCTGTACCTGGGTTACTCGGGCATGCAGACCGCCAACCGCCTGCCGCTGAAGTACTGGAAGCAGACCGACACCACGGTGAAGGGCTTCGAGATCGATGCCTCGCAGGCATTGGACCTGGGCCGCTACGGCACGTTGAACCTGTCCGCCTTCGCCGACCTGGTGAAGAACAAGGCCGACCGCCCCGATTCGTTGCGTGCCCACAATGACGGCGAGTACCTGCCGAACATGCCGACCAACCGCTACGGTGCCACCCTGCAGTGGCAGCGCGAGGGCTGGAAGGCGCAGCTGTCCAGCACCTACTACGACACGCAGAAGTACCTCGGCCGCAACGTGAGCGAGGAAGTGCCGCTGGATGCATTCAACCTGGTCGACCTGCAGGTCAGCCGTGAGCTGCCGGTACGCAACAGCTACATCGCCGGCATGGAGGTGTTCGTCAACGGCAGCAACCTGCTCAATCAAGAAGCACGGCCGCACAACTCGCCGCTGAAGTACATCGCGCCGCTGCCCGGGCGCGGTTTCCAGGTGGGCGTGACGGTGAAGCTCTGAGGATCGAACGCGTCGGTACGCGCCTGCGGGCAAATGGCCTGCAGGCGTTCTCCCCCACCCCCCCTGCGTGGTTGCGCCACACGCGCCGGTTGATTCACCATCGGCAAAAGAGGAGAGCGTGATGAACTGGAAGCATGCGGTTTCACTGGCGCTGTTGTTGTCCGTTTCATCAGCCGCAAGTGCTGCGTCTGCGATCACCTACGACAAGGATGGCCGCTACGGCTATTCGATGAACCAGTCTTCCCTCACCACTGCGATGCAGCAGTCGCTGCACTACTGCGCAGCGCGATCGCGCAATTGCGGTCAGTCCGCCAGCACCACCAGCGAAGGCTATTCGGCCATAGCGACCGGCACGATCGCGTTGGGCTTTGCACTGGGTGAGAAGACGGCGGACGCCGCGCAGCGGAAGGCCGAAAGAATGTGCAGGGAACGTGCCAACGACTGCACGCTTGCGTTGCTGTGGCGGGAAATTCCACCTCGCCACATTGAACCGCCACAGCTGCCGGGTACACCCGCTCCGGCACCGGCGACGACACCCGCGCCCATGCCAACGCCTGCCTCCCGCACCAATCAGCCAGGATAGTCAGCTCCACGCTGCGAGTGTCGGATAAAGAAAAACGCCTGCAGATCGAGGATCTGCAGGCGCTTCTTTGTATCTGGCGGAGTGAGAGGGATTCGAACCCTCGATAGAGCTTTTGACCCTATACTCCCTTAGCAGGGGAGCCCCTTCGGCCACTCGGGCATCACTCCGGGGTTTTCTCCGCGTCTGGTGCGTTGCACCTCAGCGGGGCGTGAATCATAACGTTAATCGAGTGCGAAGGTAAAGCGTTATTCGGCAGAATTTTCGCTACCGGTGCCACCGGCTTCGTCACCGCGCTGGATGCGCTGATAGATCTCTTCGCGATGCACAGCAACGTCCTTCGGCGCGGTGATGCCGATACGCACCTGGTTACCCTTGACGCCAAGCACGGTGACGCTCACCGAGTCTCCGATCATCAGGGTTTCGCCGACGCGGCGAGT
This sequence comes from Stenotrophomonas sp. YJH_SMC_19, assembly GCF_059367915.1. Lineage (NCBI taxonomy): Bacteria > Pseudomonadati > Pseudomonadota > Gammaproteobacteria > Lysobacterales > Lysobacteraceae > Stenotrophomonas > Stenotrophomonas sp. YJH_SMC_19. Next base: position 11,747 of record NZ_JCAFRI010000032.1, on the reverse strand, counting down.
CAGGATCAACATTTTTGTAAGTCTCCATGGAACCGTGTGGAAGGGTATCCCCCACCGGCTTGACGCTCCGTCAAGAAGCGCTACCACGACAAAGGGAAAAGATTCGCAATGGTACCGTCAGCCGTCCCGCTCCTACAAGGAGGGGGACGGCCAGGTTCATCACAGGCGGGGGCTGACCCATTCGACGACTGCAGCCAGCGCAGTGGCAAGGGCGGGCCCGTCCTCGCCACCACCCTGGGCGAGGTCCGGGCGTCCGCCGCCCTTGCCCCCGATCTGACTGGCAATATGGGACAACAGTTCCCCGGCCTTGACCTTGCCCATTGCACTGCCGTTCACACCCGCGACCAGGGCGGCCTTGCCGTCCTGGGCGCCGGCCAGCACGATCACCGCGTCGCCCAGCTGCTGCTTCAGGCGGTCCATGGCGTCACGCAGGGCCTTGGCGTCGAAGCCCTCCAGGCGGGCAGCCAGTACCTTCACGCCAGCAACCTCGACGGCCTGGCCGGACAGATCGGCCGTGGCACCGGCGGCGACCTTGGCCTTCACGGCCTCCAGTTCGCGCTCCAGCTGCTTCTGGCGCTGGCCGAGGGCACGGATCTTCTCGACCACGTCGGCAGCGCTGCCACCGAGCAGTTCAGCGGCCTCGGCCAGGCGGGCCTCTTCGGCGTCCACGTAATCCAGCGCACCCTGGCCGGTAACAGCCTCGATGCGGCGCACGCCCGCGGAGACGCCGCCCTCGGAGGTGATCTTGAACAGGCCGATGTCGCCGGTACGGTTGACGTGGGTACCACCGCACAGTTCGGTGGAGTAGTCACCCATCTTCAGCACGCGCACGTGCTCGCCGTACTTCTCGCCGAACAGGGCCATCGCGCCGAAATCCAGCGCCTCCTGCATGCCCATGTTGTGTACTTCAGCGGCGTTGTTGGCGCGCACCTGCTGGTTGACCTTGCGCTCGATCACGGCAAGCTCTTCCGCGCTGATCGGCTGGAAGTGCGAGAAGTCGAAACGCAGGCGGTCCGGAGCGACCAGCGAGCCCTTCTGCTGCACGTGGCTGCCCAGCACTTCGCGCAGGGCGGCGTGCAGCAGGTGGGTGGCCGAGTGGTTGAGGATGGTGGCGCCACGGCGCTCGCCATCGACCTGGCCGGAGAGCACGTCGCCGACCTTCAGGCCGCCTTCGGACAGGGTGCCGACATGGCCATGGAACTGGCCGGCGAACTTCTGGGTATCGTCCACCGCCAGGCGCACGCCGTTGCCGGTCAGTACGCCGGTGTCACCGACCTGGCCGCCGGACTCGGCGTAGAACGGGGTCTGGTTGGTGATGACGATGACTGCGTCACCGGCATCGGCCGACTGCACCGGACGGCCGTCCTTGAGCAGGGCCAGCACGGTCAGGCCGTCAGCCTGCAGGCGATCGTAGCCCAGGAACAGGGTCGGGCTCAGGGTCGCCACCAGCTCGGCGGGCAGGGTCACGCCACCACCGAACTTGCCGGCCGCGCGCGCGGTCTCGCGCTGCTGCTCCATCGCGGCATCGAAGCCGGCAATGTCGACGGTCAGGTCGCGCTCGCGGGCGATGTCCTGGGTCAGGTCGAGCGGGAAACCATAGGTGTCGTACAGGCGGAAGGCGTCAACGCCCGGGATCACGCCATTGCTGGCCTTGCCCGCGACGTCCTCGAAGATCTTCATGCCGGCATCGAGGGTTTCGGCGAAACGCTCTTCTTCGGCCTGCAGCGCACGGGTGACGGTGTCCACCGCAGCCGGCAGTTCCGGATAGGCTTCGCCCATCTGCTCGACCAGGGTCGGCACCAGCTTGCTGAAGAACGGCTGGCGCACGCCCAGCATCCAGCCGTGGCGCAGTGCGCGGCGGATGATACGGCGCAGCACGTAACCGCGGCCTTCGTTGGACGGCAGCACGCCATCGACGATCAGGAACGAACAGGCACGGATGTGGTCGGCGATCACGCGCAGCGACTTGTTTTCCAGGTCGGCGGTGCCGGTCAGCTCGGAGGCCTTGCGGATCAGCGCCTGGAACAGGTCGATCTCATAGTTGGTGTGCACGTGCTGCAGGATCGCCGCCAGGCGCTCCAGGCCCATGCCGGTATCCACGCACGGCGCCGGCAGTGGTACCAGGGTGCCGTCGGGCTGGCGGTCGAACTGCATGAACACCAGGTTCCAGATTTCGATGAAGCGGTCGCCGTCTTCATCCGGGGAACCCGGGGGGCCACCGGCGATATGGTCACCGTGGTCGTAGAAGATCTCGGTGCACGGGCCGCACGGGCCGGTGTCGGCCATCTGCCAGAAGTTGTCCGAGGCGAACGGTGCGCCCTTGTTGTCGCCGATGCGCACGATGCGCTCTTCCGGCACGCCGACCATGTCGCGCCACAGCGCGTAGGCTTCGTCATCGGTCTGGTAGACGGTGACCAGCAGGCGTTCGGCCGGCAGCTTCCAGACCTGGGTCAGCAGTTCCCAGGCCCAGGCGATCGCGTCCTTCTTGAAGTAGTCGCCGAACGACCAGTTGCCCAGCATTTCGAAGAAAGTGTGGTGGCGCGCGGTGTAGCCGACCTGGTCGAGGTCGTTGTGCTTGCCGCCCGCGCGCAGGCAGCGCTGGACGTCGGCCGCGCGCACGTAGCTGCGCTTTTCCGCGCCAAGGAACACGTCCTTGAACTGCACCATGCCGGAGTTGGTGAACAGCAGGGTCGGATCATTGCCCGGCACCAGCGGCGCCGACGGCACGATGGTGTGGCCTTTGCCCTTGAAGAATTCAAGGAAGTCGCTGCGGATCTGGGAAGTCGTGAATTTGGCGGATGCGTTCATTGGGGGCTGGCAGTCTGCGGGCCGGCGGACCCGGACCACCGGCCGCGTTGGCCAGGGTCGCGAGGGACCGCCGAAAACCTAAAGGGTATCAGGCCCGGCGCCGCCAGTCTCAGTCATCCGGGTCGTAGCGGGTCGCGCGGCGGATGCTGTCGCCGTCGAAGCCCCGCCGGGCCAGCAGATCGGCAGCCTTGCGCCGCTGTGTCAGGTCCTGCGGGCCGGCCTCGCCAAAGCGTCGGCGGACCAGATCACGGGCGTTTTCCTGCCAGTCGCCTTCGTAGCTGTCCATCGCTGCGGCAATCGCGGCACTGTCCAGGCCGTGGGTCCCCAGCTCGGCGCGGACATGGATCGGCCCATAACCGGTGTTGGCGCGCATCCTCACCAGGTTCTCGGCAAAACGGGTGTCGTCCTGCCAGCCGGCCTCGGTCAACTTGGCGACAGCGGCCTGCGCGGCTTCGTCTTCGATGCCACGGGCGGTCAGCTTGCGGGTGAGTTCCTTGCGCGAGTGCTCGCGGCGGACCAGCAGGCCCAGTGCCCGTTGCACGGGGGTCTGCTCACGCGGCCGGCGCTTGCGGCCGGTCGGAATGTCTTCGGCGTCGGACATGGGTACTCCAAGGGTGGCGCCATCCGTGGCGCCCAGCCCATCCCTGGGCGATTCGAACCTGCGGGACAGGGCGACGTCACTGACGGCGCCACCCTGCCCCACAGCAAGCCTTATTCGTCTTCGCCTTCGTCGTCGCCTTCCTCGCGCGCCGCCTCGGCCGGCTGGAATTTCTCGCGCAGCTCGGCCTCGAGCTTGGCGGCGACAGTCGGGTTGTCGCGCAGGTAGCCGCGGGCGTTGTCCTTGCCCTGGCCAATGCGTTCTTCACCGTAGCTGTACCAGGCGCCAGCCTTCTCGACCAGCTTGGCATCCACACCCATGTCGATCAGCTCGCCTTCACGGCTGATGCCTTCGCCATACAGGATCTCGGTGATGACCTGCTTGAACGGAGGTGCCAGCTTGTTCTTGACGACCTTGATCTTGGTCTGGTTACCGATGATCTCGTCACCTTTCTTGATCGCGCCGATACGGCGGATGTCCAGGCGGACCGAGGCGTAGAACTTCAGCGCGTTGCCACCCGTGGTGGTTTCCGGGCTCTGGCCCGGCATCATCACGCCGATCTTCATGCGCAGCTGGTTGATGAAGATCACCAGGGTGTTGGAGCGCTTGATGTTGCCGGTCAGCTTGCGCAGCGCCTGGCTCATCAGGCGGGCCTGAAGGCCTGGCAGCTGGTCGCCCATCTCGCCTTCGATTTCGGCCTTCGGGGTCAGCGCGGCAACCGAGTCGATCACCAGGATGTCGACCGAACCCGAACGGACCAGCATGTCGGCGATTTCCAGCGCCTGCTCACCGGTGTCCGGCTGCGACAGCAGCAGGTCGTCCACGTTCACGCCCAGCTTGGCGGCGTAGATCGGGTCCAGCGCGTGCTCGGCGTCGATGAAGGCCGCGGTACCGCCCATCTTCTGGCATTCGGCGATGGCCTGCAGGGTCAAGGTGGTCTTGCCCGAGGATTCCGGCCCGTAGATCTCAACGACACGGCCCTTCGGCAGACCACCAATGCCCAGCGCGATGTCGAGCATCAGCGAACCGGTCGGGATGGCTTCGACGGGTTCGACCACGCGGTCGCCCATGCGCATCACCGAGCCCTTGCCGAACTGCTTTTCGATCTGGCCCAGAGCTGCAGCGAGGGCGCGCTTCTTGTTCTCGTCCATCGGATTGGTCCTTGCAGAGGTCGTGTCGTTGGAGGTGCTGTCTTTGGGGGTCTTCTTTGCCATGGGTTCACTTTAAGTCGGACGTATCGCACAGGCTGAGATTCTGCCCGGCGCTCTGAAAAGAATTATCGGACATCCGTACCAACCTCAGTGGAACCAGAGAATCGCCACAAAAGACCGCGGGGTAATGCGCCATGGAACGGGTCAACGGTTGGGCCGCAGCAGGCCGCAATAGAGGCCCTCGATCGCGAAGTCCTGATCCGGCAGCACCTCGATCGGCTTGTAGTCGGGATTGCGCGGCAGCAGGCGGATACGATCCTTGGCGATCTTCAGCAGCTTGACCGTGATCTCGTCATCGATGCGCGCCACCACGATCTGCCCGGAATGGGCGTCGCGGGTGCGGTGCACGCCGATCAGGTCACCGTCGAAGATGCCCTCGTCGATCATCGAATCGCCCTGCACCTTCAGCAGGTAGTCCGGCGCTGGCGAGAAGAACACCCGGTCCAGCACCACGAAATCGTCCGAGCCGATGTCGGCGCCGATCGGCAGGCCGGCCGCAACCCGGCCCAGCACCGGCAGGCGCAGCACACTGTCGGGCAGGCCCGGCTCGGCCAGCTTCTCGACCGGCGGTGCCTGCACCAGGCGGATGCCGCGGGCCTGGCCCGGGATGCGACGGATCGCACCGGCCTGCTCCAGGGCTTCCAGGTGGTACTGGGCCGCGCGCACGCCCTTGAAGCCGAACGCACGTGCGATTTCAGTCTGCGAGGGCGGCGCGCCTTCGCTCTCGATACGCTCGGCGATCAACTGCAGGATCGCCTGCTGGGTGTCGGTCAGGTCCATGGTTAGTAGTATTACTACTAATATCCGGGACTGCAAGTGCCGCAAACGACATGGAGTGGTGCGGGCCTGTTGGGCCGAGGCATGCTCGGCAAGCGTCGCCGGGTATGGCCCGGCACCAGGAGCAAAGGCAGCCGACTAACAGTCGGCTCTACAGGAATCGCTGCGCGATTCCGCGGTAAACACACTCAGGTGTGTTTACCGCTTCTCCATATCGAGAACAGGATCCACACGCCGCAGAAGCCGGCGCCGATGAAGCCGCAGACGCCCAGCGCCAGCAGCCAGCGGCTGGAGACGCCGCCGACGCTGTGCATCACGATCGAGGAACCGATGATCAGCGCAGCAGTGACGATGCCCATCACCAACCGGTTCGCTGCGCGGTTCACCTGTTCGCCAAAGCCCTGCAGCGCCGTGGTTTCCACCTTCAACTGCAGGCGTCCCCGGCGCGCCGCCTGCACCAGCTTGCGCAGGTCGCGGGGAAGCTCACCGGCGAAGTCGACCAGGCCCAGCAGGCTGCGGCGGCCGCGCTTGAGCAGCGCCTTGGGCGCGTAGCGCTGCAGCACCACCCGCTCCAGGAACGGGCGCGCGGCACTGGCCATGTCGAAATCCGGGTCCAGCTGCCGGCCCATGCCTTCCAGGGTCAGGAACGCCTTGATCATCAGCGCCAGGTCAGCCGGCAGGGTCAGGCTGTAGCTGCGCAGCAGCTGGGTGATGTCGCCCAGCATCAGGCCGATGCGCAGGTCCTTCAGCGGCACGCCACGGTATTGATCTACGAACTGGCTGATGTCGTGCTGCAGCCGGTTCTCGTCCACCTCAACACCGCCGGCCCAGTCCAGCAGCACGTCGGCCACGCCCTGCGGGTCCTGCTCGACCAGCCCGTGCAGCAGCTGAGCCACCTGGAAACGCCGCACTTCCGACAAGGCGCCGACCATGCCGAAATCGATCACGCCGATGCGGCCGTCACGCAGGTAGATGATGTTGCCGGGGTGCGGGTCGGCGTGGAAGCTGCCGTCCTCCAGCACCATCTTCAGCACGATGCCGGCGCCACGCCGTGCCAGCTCGCGCCGGTCCAGGCCCGCCGCATCGACGCCGGCCAGGTCTCGGCCAGGAATGCCGTCGACGAAGTCCTGCACGTTCAGGCTCTCGCAGGTCCACTGCCAGTGCACCTTCGGAATCAGTATGTCGTCACGGCCGCTGAAGTTGCGCGCGATGCGCTCGGCATTGCGGCATTCGGCAGCGAAATCCAGCTCGCGGCGCAGCGACACGGTGAACTGCTGCACGACCTCGGCCGGGCGGTAACGACGCAGGTCCGGCAGGCGCGCCTCGACAATCTCGGCCAGGCGGGCCAGCAGCCGCAGGTCGGCCTCGACCACATCGCGGATGCCGGGGCGCCGCACCTTCAGCACCACCTCGCGACCATCATGCAGGCGCGCGCGATGGGCCTGCGCCAACGAAGCGGCGGCCATCGGGGTTTCATCGAGGAAGGCGAACACTTCCGTCGGCGAGGCGCCAAGGTCGGCTTCGAGCTGCTCGCGGATATCCGCGTACGGCAGCGCCGGCACCGCGTTCTGCAGTTCGGACAGCTCGGCGATCCATTCCGGCGGCAGCAGGTCAACGCGCGTCGCCAGCACCTGCCCGAGCTTGACGAAAGTGGGACCGAGATCCTGCATCGCGCTGCGCACGCGCACCGGTGCGGTCATCCGCAACAGTTCCTGCCGCTCCTCGTTCCAGTGCAGGAGGCGCCCTGCCCGCTCCAGCGTACTGGCCAGGCCGATGCGCCGCACCACGTCGCCGAAGCCATAGCGGATCAGGACGACGGCGATTTCCTGCAGTCGGCCCAGGTCGCGGACCGTGCCCAGCGTTTCCCACATCATGCGTGCTCCGGACGATTACCGGAGCAGCATGTCACAGCTGGGCGTCGATACCGCGCAATGCCGCCGCCACGGTTTGCCGGCGGATGGCTTCGCGGTCGCCATTGAACTGGAACAGCTCGGCGCGGGCATAGCCGCCCCGGCGTTTCCAGCCGATCCAGACACTGCCGACCGGCTTGTCCGGGCTGCCACCGCCAGGACCCGCGATGCCGGTCACCGCCACGGCGATGCCGGCACCGGAATTGACCAGTGCGCCGGACACCATCTCCAGCACGGTTTCGCGGCTGACCGCGCCGAACTGCTCCAGCGTCTGCGCGCGCACACCCAGCAGGCGCTGCTTGGCCTCGTAGCTGTAGACCACCATGCCGCAGTCGAAGAACGCCGAGGAACCGGCGATATCGGTCATGCATTTGGCGATCCAGCCACCACTGCAGCTTTCAGCGGTCACCAGCTGCAGCGAAGCCTGCTGCAGGCGCTGCCCGAGCGCGGCGGACTGGGCGTTGAGGTCGGCGTCGGTGGGGATGGACATCGGCATGACGGTGGGGTGAAGAACCTGCACGTTGTACCGCAGATGACAGGCGGATGTCGCGCCCCTCCAGCACGGTCGCTGCCGGCCAGCGACCGGCACTACCGGGGATTGGCCGCTAGCTCACCACTCCGGCAGCTTCTCCGGCAGCAGCGCCCGGATCGGCGCGCCGTCGGCACTGGCGGCCAGCTTTTCGGCTTCGGCGATCGGCAGGTCGACCTGCAGCAGCCAGCCGTCTTCATCGGCCTGCTCGCTGCGGATCACTTCCAGCTGGTGCAGGCGCGCGCGCAGGCGGCCGGCATCGGGTGGCAGGCGCAGTTCGCCGGTGACGTGCTGCAGGCCCAGGCGCTTGCCCAGCACCGCCTGCAGCAGCTCCAGGCCCTGCCCGTCGCGTGCGGAAATCCACACCCGCTCGCGGCGCGATTCGTCCGGGATGCCATCCTGGCCGTCGTGGCGGACGTCGGCACCGTCGATGCGGTCGATCTTGTTGAACACCAGCAACTGCGGCAGGTCACCGGCACCGACTGCGGTCAGTACCTCGTCGACCTGTGCGATGCGCTCCTCGCGGTGCGGATCGGCAGCGTCGACCACGTGCAGCAGGAAATCCGCCTCGCGCGCCTCGGACAGGGTCGAGCGGAACGCCGCAACCAGGTCATGTGGCAGGTCGCGGACGAAGCCGACGGTGTCGGCCAGGACCACGTTGCCCCCCGGAACCGCAATGCGGCGCACGGTCGGATCCAGCGTTGCAAACAGCTGGTCGGCGGCATAGGCCTCGGCGCCGGTCATGGCGTTGAACAGGGTCGACTTGCCTGCGTTGGTGTAGCCCACCAGGGCCACGCGCGGCAGTTCGCTGCGCACGCGTGCACGGCGCATCTGGGTGCGCTGCACTTCCACCTTTTCCAGGCGTTTCTGCAGCTGTTCGACCCGCTTCTGCAGCAGGCGGCGGTCGGTTTCCAGCTGGGTTTCACCCGGGCCACGCAGGCCGATCGAACCACCGCGCTGGCGCTCCAGGTGGGTCCAGCCGCGCACCAGCCGCGTGGCCAGGTGGCGCAGCTGCGCCAGCTCGACCTGCAGCTTGCCCTCGTGGCTGTGCGCACGCTGGGCGAAGATGTCCAGGATCAGGCCGGTACGGTCGATCACCCGGCGCTCGAGGAAGCGTTCCAGATTGCGTTCCTGGCCCGGGCTCAACGCATGGTTGACCAGGATCAGGTCGGCACCGCTGGCGTCGGCCGCAGCCTTGATCTCGTCCAGCTTGCCGCTGCCGATCAGGGTCGACGGATTCGGACGGTCCAGGCGCGCGGTGATCGTCGCGGCGATGCTGGCCCCAGCCGAGCGGGCCAGATCACCGAATTCTTCCAGCACATCGTCTTCCAGCTTGCCGAAATGGGGCTGGATCAACAGGGCGTGTTCGCCCTTTTTCGAGCGGTCAAACATTCACCGCTCCGGTCTTACTCGTCTGCTTCATCACCTGCCTGACCACCTTCACCCGACTGCACGTAACCACCGCCCGGACCGACCTTCACGTTGCGTGCCGGAACGACCGTGGAAATGGCGTGCTTGTAGACCATCTGACTGACCGTGTTGCGCAGCAGGACCACGAACTGGTCGAACGACTCGATCGTGCCCTGCAGCTTGATGCCGTTGACCAGGTACACCGAAACCGGCACGCGCTCGCGCCGAAGTGCATTCAAGAAAGGATCCTGCAGCGATTGCCCCTTGGACATTGCACACTCCTGATTATTGTTCTTATTGGGTTGCCGACGGTTGCCACGGCCCCCGAGCCGCCCGCCGACCGATGATGTTACACGGCTGGCGGGGGTTCAGCGTGCGACGAAGGTCGACACCGCGCCGGCCAGGCGCTCCCCATCGACATGGGGGTCGAACCAGCGCGCATCAAGCTCGCCGCGCAGCCAGGTCAGCTGGCGCTTGGCCAGCTGCCGGGTGGCGAAGATTGCCTTGTCACGGAAACGGGCGGCATCACCCTCCCCGTCCAGGTATTCCCAGGCCTGGCGATAGCCAACCGCGCGCACCGCCGGCAGGTCCAGCGGCGCCGTCACGGCGGCCATTTCCGGCATTGCACGCAGTGCCCGCACCTCGTCCAGGAAGCCCTGCGCCAGCATGGCGTCGAAGCGCGCCTCGATGCGCTGGTGCAGTACCGCGCGGTCACGCGGGGCGAGGATCAGCTTGAGGGTGCGCACCGGCAATGGCGCGACGCCCGGCCGGCGCTGCCATTCACTGATCGGCGTGCCGGTGAGGCGATAGACCTCCAATGCCCGCTGGATGCGTTGCGGGTCGGTGGCATGGATACGTGCGGCTGCGGCTGGATCGACCTTGGCCAGTTCTGCGTGCAGTGCCGCCCAGCCCCGCTCGGCCGCCTCGGTGCTGAGTGCTTCGCGCATCACCGGGTCGGCCTCCGGCATCGGCGACAGGCCCTGCAGCAGGGCCCGGAAGTACAGCCCCGTGCCACCTGCCAGGATCGGCGTTTTGCCGCGTGCCACGATGTCGGCCACGACGCGGCCGGCATCGGCGGCGAACTCGGCCGCCGAATAGGTCTGCCACGGATCGCGCAGGTCCAGCAGATGGTGCGGCGCCTGCGCCCGCTCGGCCGCATCCGGCTTGGCCGAGCCGATATCCAGATGCCGGTAGACCAGCGCCGAATCGACGCTGACGATCTCGCCATCCAGCTGCTTCGCCAGGGCGATCGCGGTGGCGGTCTTGCCACTCGCGGTCGGCCCCATCACGGCGATCGCCAGTGGCCGCCGGTCGATGCCCATCAGTCTTCGTCCGGCCAGCGGATCGTCGGCGTGGCGTCGGCGCGCGGCGTTGGCACGGCCTCGACTGCCTGCCAGATCTTCAGTGCATCAACGGTGGCGGTCACGTCATGCACGCGCACGATGCGTGCGCCGCGCTGCACCGCGATCAGGTGCGCGGCCACCGAGGCGGCCACGCGCTCGGACGGCGTGTCGCGACCGGTCAGTTCGCCCAGGCTGCGCTTGCGCGACAGGCCAGCCAGCATCGGCACGCCCAGCTCCAGGAACCGCTCGGAGCGTGCCAGCAGGGTCATGTTGTGGGCAGTGGTTTTGCCGAAACCGAAACCGAGATCGATCAGCAGGTTCTTCTTCGCAATGCCCGCCATCTCGGCAGCGAACAGGCGCTGGACCAGGAAGCCGTGCACCTCGGCGACCACGTCGTCGTAATGTGGATCGGCCTGCATGTGGCCTGGCTCGCCCTGCATGTGCATCAGCACCACCGGCACGCCGGTTGCAGCGGCGGCGTCCAGCGCCCCTTCCTGACGCAGGCCGTAGATGTCGTTGATCATGCCGGCGCCAGCCGCCACGGCCGCGCGCATCACTTCCGGCTTGAAGGTGTCGATGCTGATCGGCACCCGGGTGCGTGCGGCCAGCTGCTCGATCACCGGGATCACCCGGCGCAGTTCCTCCTCCACCGATACCGGCGCAGCGCCCGGCCGGGTCGATTCGCCGCCGATATCGAGCAGGTCCGCGCCCTCCTCGACCAGCTTCAGGCCATGGGCGACCGCAGCCTCGGTGGTGTCGTGCGCGCCGCCATCGGAGAACGAGTCCGGGGTGACGTTGACGATGCCCATGACCTGGGCACGATCGAGGCGCAGGATGCGGCCGGCGCAATCGAGCTGGGGCGAGGTATCGAACATGGGCAATCCTGCAGGGACAACGGCGGGTAGTTTAGTTCGGCAGGGCGGCGCCCTGCACCCGCAGAGGCCAGAGCAACAGCAACAGCGGGTTTCCTGTGGGATGGCGGGGTGGGTCCAGTTGCGGGGGACGCCGTAAATACGTCCATGTAGCAACTGTGTTGATGGAGGGACTTGGCCCCTCCATGAGACGGGCACGGTAGTGCCGGCCGCTGGCCGGCAGCCTTTGGTCTTGCGCCCTGGCTGGCCTTAGGCAGGGACCAGCCCGTTTTCAGCGTCGCGCACCCGG
>NZ_JCAFRI010000031.1:0-42778 GCF_059367915.1 Stenotrophomonas sp. YJH_SMC_19 | reverse complement strand
TGCTCGACTATGGACGGTCAAACGGGCATTTTTATGGTGGTTCATCCGGGCTCTTTGGGGTCTGGAGAGGTGTGGTAACCACCATTTTCCAAAGATGTCCCGGATGAACAACGTACAGAGAGATCACAGTTAGTCGACTGCCTTAATCAATGCCGCCGAAGAGCCCGCACTGCGTGCGTTAATCGACTAACAGTCGACTCTACCAGTCGCCGCTACGCGTTAGGTGCCGGCACCCGCACCATCTTCGTCATCAAGTGTTCCACCACACCCGCAGGGTCCGCCGTGCGGCCCACATGCGTGCTCGACATCTGCACGATCGAGCTGCGCTTGGCGGTGAGGAAGTGGAAGCGGGCACGCGCGGGCAGCTGCGCGATGGGTCCGGCGCTGGCGTCACCGCGGCAGATGGCCACGATCGCATCCAGCCACGGTTGTAGCGCCTCCTGGTCCAGCGCCGGCGCGAAGGCCTGCAGGCGCGCAGGATCGATCTCGATGGCCGCTTCCAGATGGCGCGCGCCAGGGCAGGAGACGATCACCCCGACGTTGATGAACTCCTCGCGTTCCACCCGCGGTACCACGCGGATGACCGCATAGTCATACGTGTGCAGCGTGGGCACGGATGGCCTCCTGCACGAACACCGCACGCACTTTCAGGCGGTGCTTGAGATAATCGATGTAACCCTGGCGGTAGGCTTGGGGGCTGTCGAACGCCGGCTCGTTGACCAGCCAGCTGTCCGGCACCAGGCCGACGATGCGTTCGATCTCGGCATCGGTCAGGCGCGCGGCCAGCTCGGCATCCACCTCGGCGATGCGACTGGCGAACGACAGCAGCACATGGTCGCGGATCAACACGAACGGCTTTTCGCAGGCATCGCCGGCGTTGGCCCAGTCGTGATGGAAGTACATGGCCGCACCGTGATCGATCAGGTACAGCTTTCGATGCCACACCATCAGGTTCGGGTTGCGCGTGGTGCGATCGACATTGCTGGTGAACGCATCGAACCAGACGATGCGCGAGGCCAGGTCGGCATCCACCGGCATTGCCGCCGGATCGTAATTGATCGCACCGGGCAGGTAGTCCAGGCCCAGGTTCAGGCCTTCGCTGGCGCGGATCAGCTCCTGGATTTCCGGGTCGGGCTCGGTGCGGGCGAACTCGCGGTCCAGCTCGACGAACAGGATTTCCGGAATCGGCAGGCCCAGCGTGCGTGCCATCTCGCCGGCGATCAGCTCGGCGATCAACGCTTTCGGGCCCTGGCCGGCGCCACGGAACTTCAGCACGGCCATGCCGTCGTCGTCGGTCTCGACCACGGCCGGCAGGGAGCCACCTTCCCGCAAGGGCGTGATGTAGCGGAGGGCATGTACGGTGCGCATGCGTGCATTCTAGCGTGGGTGCAGGCGCAACCCTCTGACCGGCGAGGACCGATTTCGGCCTTCACCTGTCCCTTCCGCCTGCGATGGCAGCATCCTGCTACAGGAACCCTTGGGTTCATGGGCGTACTGGCACTCTCGATGCAGAGGCTCCAGGCTGGGTACCTGCTCGGCTGCCAGCGACGCGCACTGCGAAGCGGAAACCTCATCCACGATGTCCTGCAGGCTACGGAGGTGCACCGATGAGCGACGAATTCACTCCCATTCTGCCGACCTTGGACGATGCCAAGGCGGAAGAAATGATCGGCAAGGTCGTACTGGTCGGGGTTACCCGCTATGGCGGCGACGGTCAGGTAAAGGGGCTGGAGCAGTACGCCGGCACGGTGTTGCGCATCAGCGCCGACGAGGGCGTGGTGCTGGCCGACGAGAATGATGGCCACGAGCGCTACCTGCCACCGATGCTGGACCAGTACCAACCAGCCGAACCCGGCGAGTACCGCATGCGCACCAGCGGCATGATCGTGGTCGACCCCGACTACCTGGCCACCTGGGACCTGCACGCGCAGCAGTAGTGCCAGGCCATGCCTGGCAGGTGCCGGCAGTGCCCCGGCACCTCCCGGAGCCGCACTTTGCCCCATCCGGCCACTAGTCCTTCCGGCCCATTCACGACAACCCCTGCGGTGCTAGATTCGGGTCCATGCCCGATTCCGGGCGCCCATTCACACCTCAGGGGATAAGGATGCTCATCCGTCGAACCTCTCTGGCAGCGGCGGTTGCCGTTGCCACCGTCGGCCTGCTGGCCGCTGGCCCGGCGCTTGCCGATTACGCGAAGCCGCCGGAACACCTGCTCAAGGTGTTGAAGGCACCGCCGCCGCCGGCGCCGAACGTGGCCCCGGGCGGCCAGCGCCTGCTGCTGACCACCGCGCAAACCTACCCGTCGATCAGCCGCGTCGCCCAGCCGTACCTGAAGCTGGCCGGCGTGCGCCTGGAGCCGAAGAACCGCAGCCGCCATGACACGCCCGGTGGCTACGGCATTCCGGCCTGCGTGGCCGACTTCACCCTGGTCGACATCGGCAGCGGCAAGGAAACCAAGGTCAACCTGCCGCAGGGCTGCGCCACCGGCGCGCTGTGGTCGGCCGATGGCAGCCATTTCGCCTTCCAGAATGCGGTTGATACCAGCGTGCAGCTGTGGGTGGGCGATGCGGCCACCGGGCAGGTGAAGCAGGTGCCGAATGTGCAGCTGAACCCGATCTTCGGCTACACCGTGCAGTGGCTGGGCGGCAGCCAGAACCTGCTGGTGAAACTCGTACCGGCCAACCAGGGCCCGGCACCTTCCAACGGCGGCGTACCGACCGGCCCGGATGCACAGGAGTCGCTGGGCAGCAGTGGCGAGAGCAGCACCTACGAAGCCCGCGACACGCTGACCAGCGTGCATGACGAGAAGCTGTTCGCTTATTACGGTGCCTCGCAGCTGGCCGTGGTCGATACCGCCGCCAACAGCGTGCGTCCGGTCGGGCAGCCGGCGCTGTTCAACGAAGTCAGCGCCGCACCCGATGGCGTGCACGTGCTGACCGAATCGATCAAGGCGCCGTACTCGCATGCGGTGACCTACCAGCGCTTCGCCAACGACGTGGCCGTGCTGGACATCGCCAGCGGCAAATCCACGCCGATTGCCAGCCTGCCGCTGGCCGACCGCGTACCGGTGCATGGCGTGCCGGAAGGCCCGCGTGGCTTCGACTGGCGTGCCACCGATCCGGCCACCCTGGTCTATGCCGAGGCACTGGACAAGGGCGACTGGAAGGTCAACGTGCCGCACCGCGACCGCGTGCTGATGCTGAAGGCCCCGTTCAACGGCAAGCCGACCGAAATCACCCGTACCGCGCAGCGATTTGAGGGCTTCGCGTGGACCGCCGATCCGGCCGTGGCGTTCCAGTACGAGAACGACGAGAACCGCCACTGGATGCAGACCCGCATCGTCGATGTGGACCAGCCGAAGAAGGAAGGCCGCCTGCTGTGGGACATGTCCAGCGACGAGCTGTATGGCAACCCCGGCAACCTGGTCTTTACCCGCTTGCCGAATGGCGCGCAGGTGGTGCGCCGTGAGGGCAACCATGTGTTCCTCAGCGGCCGTGGCGCGTCGCCGCAGGGCGACCGTCCGTTCCTGGACCGCCTGGACCTGGGCACCCTGAAGAGCGAGCGCCTGTTCCGCAGCAGTGCCGACGCCTACGAACAGTTCCTCGGTTTCAGCAGCACGCCGGGGCGCTACCTGACCTGGCACCAGTCGGTGATCGATCCTCCGAACGCCTTCATCCGCCAGCAGGGTGAGGCAGTGGCTGATGCGAAGACCGGCGAGGCGCAGTTCGCGTCCACCGCGACCGCGCTGACCAAGCTGGTCGACCCGACCCCGGAGGTGCGCCAGATCAAGAAGCAGCTGGTGACCTACAAGCGTGCCGACGGCGTGGACCTGTCGTTCACCCTGTACACGCCGCCGGGCTACAAGGAAGGCCAGCGCGTGCCGGCGATCCTGTATGCGTACCCGGCCGATTTCGCCAATGCCGCGCAGGCCGGCCAGGTGTCCGGTTCGCAGCAGACCTTCACCCGTCTGCAGCCGTACCGCCTGATGCTGCTGGCCGGCTACGCGATCATCGACAACGCCTCGTTCCCGATCGTCGGGGACCCGAAGAACGCGTACGACACTTATCTGGAGCAGCTGGAAGCCGACGCCAAGGCGGCGGTGGACAAGGCCGTGGACATGGGCGTGGTCGACCGCAACCGCATCGGCGTGACCGGTCACAGCCACGGTGGCCTGATGACCGCCAACCTGATCGCGCACACCAAGCTGTTCAAGGCCGGCGTGGCGACCAGTGGTTCGTACAACAAGACCTTCACCCCGTTCGGCTTCCAGAACGAACGCCGCTCGGTCTGGCAGGCGCAGGACGTGTACCTGAAGGCCTCGCCGTTCTTCTATGCCGACAAGATCAAGCTGCCGCTGCTGCTGGTCCACGGCGAGGACGACGCCAACCCGGGCACCGAGCCGTTCCAGTCGCGCAAGCTGTACCAGGCCATTCGTGGCAACGGCGGCACCACCCGCCTGGTGATGCTGCCGAACGAACCGCACTGGTACACCGCGCTGGAGTCGAACGAGCAGCTGGTGTCGGAAATGCTGAACTGGTTCGACACCTACGTGAAGAACGCCAAGTGAAGGAACAGGAAGGCCACCTCCGGGTGGCCTTCCTGCATCCTGCTGTAGCGCCGAGCCCACGCTCGGCTGTAACCAGCCGCACGTGCTCTGCAATCAACTGTGGAGACTCGGTAACGACGTGTTACCGGCACATTCGCGTGCCACGCAGATGGGCTAGGCTGGCCCTGTGAGTTCGTCCCGGGTCGGTGCAATGAAAGCCATCGTTCTTGCTGCAACGTTGTCGTTGGTCCTGGTTTCAAACGCCCATGCCCAGTCGCTGCCCACCGAGCTGGCGCAGCTGGGGATCATCGCCGGCATGCCCTACGCCAAGGCCAAGCGCCTGCTGGATGCTGCGGGATGGCAGGTGAAGCCGGCGCAGGGCGCGCCGGAATCGCTGGAGGGCTTTCCGGAAGTGGGGTGCCAGAAGGGCGGGAAGCAGTGCGCGGCGACCTTCGAGAAGGGTGAACAGCAGATTGCGGTGCGGCTGGGCACTACCCTGGCAGGGCAGCCGTTCGTGCAGAGCGCTGATTGAGCACCCGAGCTCACGCCAACGGCAGGCGGTCCTGCGCATGCGCCAACCGGTCGTGCAGTTCGCGCACGTGCTCGGCCTTGGCATGGATGCGCGTGGTATCACCGAAACTGCGCAGGTAGGCGCACGCGGCGAAGCCGGCACTCTTCTTTTCGTACTCGGCAATCCAGGCCAGGCGATCCGGGTTGTTGGCCTGCTCGGCTGACCACGCGGCCACCGGCGGACGGATGCGGTACCTCAGGCCAACGCGCCACGGCTTTGGTGTCAGGCGCGCACGGAAGCAGTGCTGCAGCCGGCACATGCGCGCGTACAGGGTGTCGGCGCCCAGCGTTCTGAAGAACGCCTGAAGCTGCTCGTCTTCGGGCAGGAACGTGGCGTGCATGGCCAGCACGCGCAATCCAGCCGGCGTGCGGTACGTACGCAGATGCCAGTCCGGATGCTGTTCGCTGAAGGCCGCGACCCGCTGCAGGGCTACGCCTTCGGCGCCACCGGCCGCGGCCAGGCGCCGCTTGCGCTGCATCAGCATCGCCGTGTTGACCAGCAGCACCGCTGCCACCCCCAGCACCAGTCCCACCAGCCAGTGCCAGATCAGAGTGCCGATGACGGCGCCAGCGAACAGCAGCACTGCGGCGATGATTGCAGGCATCACGCAACCGGCAGGTGGCTGCGCATGATCGATGTCGGCGAACAGCACGTCCGGGGTGTTCAGGCACAGCGCACCGTAGCTGTTGCGTGTAATGATGACGTCGCCGTCGCGCTGCACGATCTGCTCGCGGATCGGCACACCCTCCACGCCGTAGTTGCTGCGCACTTCGCGTCGAGGAAGCGCCTGCCCGGCGAGGATGGCATTGAGGGCTTCGTTGGCGCGGCGATCGGCGTGCACCTGCGCCTCGGCAGGGCCTTCGTCGGACCAGCCGAAGCGGCGCACGACCACCGGCCGGCCACGGAAACGGGCCTGCAGGCGGGCTTCGGCCCAATACGCGGGAACGATCATCATCGTGCGGTGCTCCATCTTCCATGGCAGGTGCCGAAGCGAGTCTGGCACAGCGCCGGTGCGCCCGCATCCGCCTGCTGCAGTGGGCCGGGCGGAGTGATAGATTGCGCGCTTCGCATGCACTCCACCAAGGACGGAGCGATGTTCATGATCCTGCGCGGCCTGTTGGCCCTGGCCTATGCCGGGGCGGTAGGCGTGGCCACCGCAGCGGTACCGGCAGGGCCGCAGATCCTCACCGAGGATGTCAGCCGTTTCTATGCACTTTATGACAGCGCTGGCGGCAAGCCCAGCGTTGCGCAGCTGCGTGGATACCTGGCCGAGGGTTCGGCCGGCCTGGCCGAACTGGCCAAGGCGCGCCGGGTCACTCCCGAAGGCATTGCCGAGTCCATCGCCAGCCAGCCCGAGCTGTATGCACAGGGACGAAACTGCCTGGCCGAACTGCCCGCGGTGAAGCAACGCCTGACGCAGGTGTTTTCCAACCTGCAGGCGATCTACCCGCAGACCCGGTTCCCGCCGGTGACCATCGCGGTGGGCCGCGGCCGGCCGGTCGGGCTGACCTCTAAAAGCGGCGTGATCATTGGTCTGGAAGCGCTGTGCGCGGCCGACTTCATGAATGCCAATGTGCAGGATCGCTTCGTGCATGTGATCGCACACGAATACGTGCACATCCAGCAGACCGGCCTGATCGACTTCGAGCCGGGTGACCCGCGCGCGACAGTGCTGCGTGTTTCGCTGGGCGAGGGCATCGCCGAATTCATCACCGAGCTGATTTCCGGCAACGTCGGCAATGGGCGTCACGCGGCCTGGACCCGTGGCCGGGAAGTGCATATCGAAAGCGCGTTCGCGCTGGATCTGGACAGCACCGATCTGTCGCCGTGGCTGTACAACTACAAGCCGGGCTCGCAGGAACCCTACGACCTGGGGTACTGGGTGGGTTACCGCATCGCCAAGGCCTATTACCTGCAGGCCAAGGACAAGCGTGATGCGGTGCGTGCGCTGATCCAGCAGGACAACCCGAAAACGATCCTCGCCGCCAGCGGCTGGACGCCGGGCATGTGGATGCCGGCGAAAGTCACGGGTGTAGCGGCGCGTACGGCTGCACGCTGAGCACAGGGCAGGGCGTTAGACTGCGCAAGATGATTTCAGGAGTACCCGCATGCGTGGACCTGTTGAGCTTGCCGCTGCAACCGTCGTGACGTTGGGCCTCGCGTTGGCTTCTCCGCTGGGTGCCGCCGAAGTCGTCGCAGTCAATCCGCTGCTGCAGACGCCCATCGACCAGTTGCGCCCCGACGAGGTTCGTTTCATGCAGCAGCGCCTGGCCGATTTTCCGGAGTTGCAGCGCTATCGTGATGCCAACGCGCGACTGCCTGCGGCCGTGCCGGGCCAGCCGCGCGTGGTGTTCTTCGGCGACTCGATCACCGAAGGCTGGGGTGCGGAAGGCAGCGCTGGATTCTTCCCCGGCAAGGGCTGGCTCAACCGCGGCATCAGCGGCCAGACCACGGCGCAGATGCTGGTGCGCTTCCCGCAGGACGTGCTGGCACTGAAGCCACAGGTGGTGGTGATCCTGGCCGGCACCAACGACATTGCCGGCAACACCGGCCCGTCCACGCAGGCGATGATCGAGGACAACCTGCACGCGATGGTGGACCTGGCGCGTGCACATGGCATCGCCGTGGTGCTGGCATCGGTGCTGCCGGTCAGCGATTACCCCTGGTTGCCGGGAACAACGCCAGCGCCCAAGGTGCGTGCATTGAACACGGCGTTGAAGCGCTATGCCGATGCGAAGCAGGTGGTCTATCTGGACTACTACACGCCGATGGCCAATGCCGCCGGAGGACTCGATGCGCAGCTGGCCGAGGATGGCGTGCATCCCACGGCGAAGGGCTATGCGGTGATGGCGCCGTTGGCCGAGGCGGCGGTCAAGCGCGCGCTGCAGCAGAAGTAGCTTCTGCGGGCAGACTCGCCAGCAACCACTCACAGAAACTGATCACCAGCGGATCGGCCGCGCTGTCCTCATGCACCAGCCAGCTCCAGCGCGGGCCGCGCACGCGTGCCTCATCCAGCGGCTGCAGCAGCCCCTGATCGCAGGCGCGTGCCGCCAGCAGCTCGCTGACCAGGGCGATACCCAGCCCTTGGCAGGCAGCATCCAGCAGCTGCCCGGGTTCGGAGAAGTTCATGCCTTCGCGGCGCTGGCCGACATCGGCGCCCCCCTGTACCTGCCACTGGCTCCAGTCCATTTCGCGCTCGCCATGCAGGGTGAGGCGTTCGTGCACCGGCGTGGCGAGCAGGGCCGGATGGCAGGCCGGAAAGAGGCGATCCTGCAGCAGCACGCGATGCTGGCACTGCGCCTGTGAGTCGAGGTCATCGCGTACCGCCACGTCCAGCGTCTGCGTGGTCATATCCGGTGCCTCCTCGCTGGTCAGCAGCCACAGGTCGGCGTCGGGATGCAGGCGGTGGAAGCTGGCCAGGCGCGGCACCAGCCAATGCCGGGCAAAGGCTGGACTGGTGTTGACGATCAGTTGATTCGGCTTGCGGTACTGATCGAGCCGGCGGATGCCGCTGGCCAGCTGCCGCAGCAGGGACTGGGTGGTTTCCAGCAGGTCGATGCCGGCGTCGGTGAGGGTGACGCTGCGGCCCTGCCGGAAGAACAACGGCTGCTGCAGCGAGGCTTCCAGGCCCCGGATCTGCTGGCTGATGGCCGACTGGGTCAGATGCAGTTCCTCGGCCGCCCTGTGGAAACTACCCAGGCGGGCGGCGGCCTCGAAACCACGCAGCGCGTTCAGCGGTGGCCAATGCTTCAGCATTTCAGATAAGTAAAACTGTTCAATTGGTGGCTGAATCTATCGTTTGTGCTTATCGATACGCAAGCGCAGCATAGGTCCATCCCACACCGGCCCTGGAGCCCGTCATGAGCAGCCGTCGTCACTTCCTCACCCAGCTGGCGGGCGCCGCTGGCCTTGGCGGCCTGGCCGCCCTCGGCCTGGCGGGGCTGCCCGCGCGCGTATCCGCAGCGGGGCCAGCAGCGGGCGTCTGGCGCATGCCGGACGAGCACGGCCCGCAGGAGCGCGTTTTCCTGGCCTTCGCCGCGCAGCCTCGGGTCTGGGGCGCGCAGGCCGATGCGGTGAACACCGCTGTGGCCCGGCTGGCCCGCACCATCGCCCGCCACCAGCCGGTCAGCGTGCTGTGCCGCCCGGCGCAGCGGAAGCTGGCGCAGGATCGCTGCGGCCGCGACAACATCGAGTTCCTCGAGGTGCCGCTGGATGACATCTGGGTGCGCGACTACGGCGGTTGTTTCGTCACCGATGGCAAGGGCGGGCTGGGCCTGGTTGATTTCAACTTCAACGGCTGGGGCGGCAAGCAGAGCGCACGGAACGATGGTGCGGTGGCGCCGTGGCTGGCGCAGGTGACCGGTGCCACGCTGCTGGAAAGCGATCTGGTGGGCGAGGGTGGCGGCATCGAAGTCGATGGCCATGGCACGGCCATCCTCACCGAAAGCTGCTGGGTGAACCGCAATCGCAATCCCGGCTGGTCGCGCGCGGATATCGAGGCCGAGCTGATGCACCACCTCGGCCTGCGCAAGGTGATCTGGCTGCCCGGCATCGCCGGCGAGGACATCACTGACGCACACGTGGATTTCTATGCGCGCTTCGTGCGTCCGGGCGTGGTGATCGCCAATCTGGACGACGATCCGGAGTCCTACGACTACGATCTGACCCGCGAGCACCTGGAGATTCTGCGCGGCGCCACCGATGCCGATGGCCGTCGTCTGCAGGTGCACACGCTGCCGCCGCCGCTGGACGGGCGCGACAACGTGCATACCCGCGACAACGATGATCTGGCGATGGGCTACATCAACTACCTGCCGATCAACGGCGCGGTGGTCGCGCCGCAGTTCGGTGACGACGCAGCCGATGGCTACTGCCGTGAACTACTGGAAGACATGTATCCCGGTCGTGTGATCGAACAGGTGGACATCGATGCGATCGCCGGTGGCGGTGGCGGCATCCATTGCGTGACCAAGAACATGCCGAAGGTAGGCTGAGGTGCCTCAGGCGTCGTCCTGCTTCAACGCCGCATCGGCCGCCAGCAGCGCCTCGGCGGCTGCACTGAGCGGCGGCGACGGCGGGGCAACCACGCCGATCGCTTCCATCATCTTCGGCATGCCCAGGAACTGGCGCGCGCGACGGTCGTAGATGCCGGTGACCAGCAGCGCACGGGTGGCGATCTTCTGCTCGGGCCCGATCAGCACGCGCTGCTCCATGATGCCGCGCGAGCCGATCCAGCCGACCAGGCGTGTTTCCAGGGTGAAGCGCTGGAACGGCTTCAGTTCGCGGCGGAACTGGATGGTGCCGGCGCCGACGATCGGTGCCCACTTCTCGCGCAGCGCCACCCGGCCCAGGCCCATGCGCAGGATCAGGTCCAGCCGGCCCAGATCGAAGATGTTCCAGTAGCGGCCGTTGGTCATGTGCAGGTTGCTGTCCAGATCGTTGGGCAGTACCCGGAACTGCAGCCGCGAGACCCCGAACGGCGCCTCCACCTTCGGCCGGAACAGGCTGCACAGCAGCAGGTGGAGCAGGCGGAACCAGAGATTCATGGTTATGACGACTGTTATAGAATCGCCGGTACGCTAATCTATGACGACTGTCCTGGCAAGGAGCTTGTCGTGAGCCCGCGTCCCTCTGATGCGCCACAACGCGTGATTGATGCTGCGGCACAGATGCTGGCGCGCGTGGGTCTCAATGCCACCAGCATCCGTGAGGTGACCAAGCTGGCCGAGGCGCCGCTGGGCTCCACCTATCACCACTTTCCCGGCGGCAAGCAGGAGCTGCTGGCGCGCGCCACCCACATGGCTGGTGACAAGGTGGAGGCGCTCCTCGTTGAGTTGTTGAAGGGCGGGGCCGTGCAGGGCCTGCAGCAGTTTCTGGCGATGTGGCGCGAGCGCCTGCTGCGCTCCGGGTTCCGCGCGGGTTGTCCGGTGCTGGCCGCTGCCGTCGAAGAGCCGGTCGAGGCGGTTACCAGCCAACCGCGCGTGGCCGCCGCAGAGGTGTTCGTGCGCTGGCAGGGGCATCTGGCCGCAGCCTTCATTGCCGACGGCCACGAACCTGCGGCGGCGGATGGACTGGCCAGCCTGGTGATCGCCAGCGTGGAAGGCGCCGTGGCGATGTGCCGCGCACTGCAGGACATCGCCCCGTTCGACCAGGTGGCCGCGCAGTTGCTGAAGGCGGCCGCGCCTCCTTGATCCGGCTATACGTGTGCGGAAGACGCGCAGCAGGTCATCGGAAGATCATCAGGTAGCCCCAGCCGAGCGCGATGGGCAGGAAGGCAGCGATGGCCGACGCGCCAAGCCAACGCAGGTAGCTGCGGGAGGCGGGGCATCCCTGCCGCTTGAGGGCCCAGGCATGCGTCGGGAGCACCAGCAACGCCTGCACCGCAAAGGTGGCCACGGCGGCAAGCCATGCCACCAGGACGCCGAGGCAGCCATCGCTGAAGCAGCGGCTACCAAACCACGAACCCCAACCGGCGAGGCCAATCATTGGAACGAACATCACGAGCGCGGTGGCGCGGGTGAACTGGGAGGCGTGCATGCCGTGGCGCATAGCTCTTCTGGTGGAAAATCATAATCCAGCCGCCGGCGCGCGGGTACAAGGCCGGCGCCAGTGCGGACTGTGGGTGATGGACCCACGGCCCCATCGCGCTAGAATCCGTCCACCACCGCCTACGCGTGCCCGGCAAGGATGTCCGCATGCAGTATCAGGTTTCTGAGGTCCCTGGCCGCAATGCCACGCGCCCGCTGGCGGCGGCATGAAGAACTCGCGCCATTTTTCCATCAGTGCATTGAAGTTGCCCAGGAGCCGCGGCAGTGAAGTCGTGCGTGCGGCTGGCCGCGCACGCGGTGGCCATGATCGTCGCGTTGACCGGCGCCACCGTTTTCCATGCCTCGGGTCTGCAGTTGGCGGCCGCTGTCGATGCAATGCCGCTGCGCTACCCGATTGCGGTAGTGCTGGCCGGGTAGTACTGCAATTCCGGGCGATTTCGTCTGTGCTTCACTTTTTCCAGGATCTTCATGCGACAGCGCATTGCACGGAAACGCGTCCTGGCCACAACGGTCGTTCTATCGATGGTTGCGGTCGTAGCGCTGCTGGCCAGCGTGCGCCCGCAGTGGCGGCGGGAAGTCGGACCGCCGCCGATCAATCTGGGAACGGCACGGATGCAGGCCGAAGTGATGGCAGAGCTCATCGACCTGCGACCGACACCGCCAGGAAAGCCGCCGGTTCCACCGACTCCAATGAAGGGAGTCTCCTCCCCGATGCTGGCCGGTAACAGTGGGTTCGCGACCGCAGCGGTGCGGTTGGAAGACGTCGCGCCAGCACACTTCGAGCCGCGCGGCTGGGAGCCCGACATTCCATTCGCTGTGATGGAATGGACTGCGCCTTCCTGCGGTGAAGGATATCCCGCCCCGGTCTGCCAGGTTCGTCACAGCGTCGTCGAGTGGCGCGATGATGACAGTGCGGCGTCCTTTCAACTGCAGCAGCATCTGGAGTCGATGCTGCAGGTTGCGAACCGCCGGGCTTCACGGGTACCCGGTCTCGCGTTCGAGCTTGCACACGTGCGGGCGCAACGGATGACGTGGGACGAGCTTCAGCAACGGCGCGCGCGCGGTATCGAGGGATGCACGGGTGGCCCGGGCCATCCGGATCTGGGCGTTGTCTATCTGCAGCGTCCTGTGTTCAGCCTGGATGGGAACTGGGCAATGGCATCGGTCGCCTCGGATCTGTGCAGTGGAGGAACGGCGATGCGTGTCCTCTACCTTCTGCATCGCAGGAAGGGCGGCTGGGAGCGTGTTCGAGTGGAGCCTGTCCGCCATATGAGCTTTGGACAGGGCCTGTGGCCCGCGTTGCCGGAGTCGTGATGACAGATACCTCGTTCAAGCCAAACCGTGACTGCCAACAACGGATCGCCTGGCGACGCATTGCATCGCTGGCGGCGGCGCTGTCGGCCTTGGCGCTCATGGCCGGGATCTGCAGCCTGCGCCCGAGGTGGCAGCAGGAGATCGGTCGGCTACCGATCAACCTGGGAACAGCGCAGATGCAGGCGGAGGCGATGGCGCTGGCGATCCGGCAGAGCCCCCCATTCCCCCCTCCACCCCCGCCAGTGCCGCAGCCAACGCCAGTTCTGCCATCGTCGCTGAGCGAGGTGCCCAGCGCACCGCAGACACCGTCCACGCGCGTTGATCAATGGCGCCCGCAGGAACAGCCGCAGTTGACCGACCCGGTGGGGGAGGACATCTACGTGATGGAGCAGACCTTGCCCTATTGCTGGCCGGGCAGCAGTGCCTCCATCTGCCAGGAGGTGGACGACCTGGTCCTGCCGCTGGACGACCGGTGGCCGCCGGACATCCATGCGCTGCGGTTGCAGCTGCAGGCGGACCTGGTTCCCGTCAATCGCCGGTCCACGCCAGTGCCTGCGGCCGCATTGGCCGGTGCGCAGCGGATGGACGGCGCGGGGCTTCGAGCGCTGCGGGAGCAAGGGTGCGGGGCAACGGTGCATGGGCCGACTCGGACATACGACCACGTCGCCTATCTGACCCGGCCTGTTTTCAGCGTCGATGGGCAGTGGGCTATGATTGCGGTCGCCTGGGATTCGTGTTCCGACGATTTCGTCTACCGGGAGCTTGTCGTGCTGCATCGGGAACAAGAACGCTGGATGGCCGAACCCCCGGAACGGGGTCTGGGCGGCGTATGGGACGGCCGCATACTGCGGCCCTGGACGTACAACCACTGACGAGGAAGAGCGCATGGATGTCGCTGCACGCAGGAACAGGACGTTGTTTCGTTGGATCATGGTGACGCTGCTGGCAGTATTGATGCCGTTTGCGGCACTGGCGCAGCCCGCAGCCGGGGAGGCCGATGGCGCCGAAGCCGCCACTGCCGCGGAAGAGGCGCGATGCCGCGCCTGCACCTACGAGCGTATCGGGCACAAGGTCGATATCGGGCTGGTTGCACTGGTGTCGCTGCTGGTGGTGGGCCTGCTGGTAGCGGCGTCCCGCGAGTGGGGCACCACCTCGCAGCGCTGGACCTGCCGCACGCTGGCTCTGTTGCTGGTGGGTGTCGGTGTGGCATTGCTGTGGTGGGCTGGCAGCGTCGTCTACCTGGGCTACAACCCGTGGCAGGAAATGGCCGCCCCTGTCGATGGTTCGCTTACCTCGACACTGCTCAACACCTCACCGAAGTGGCTGGCGGCGCTGGCGTTGATTGGTTTCGCGCCTTCCATCTGGAAGCGCAGCGAGCGCCTGCCGGCCTGGCGTATCGGCTGATCCTGGAACGACGGCGCCGGATCACACCCGGCGCCGCCTGCGGTCATCAGTCAAAGCGCCAGCGCACGCCCGCATAGACGCCACGCCCATCGCCCGGGGTCGAGCGCGCGACATCCTTGCCGGCGTCGTCGTAGCCCGGCGTGACCGTGGCGGCGTAGTGGCGGTTGCCGAGGTTGCGCATCTCCGCCCAGGCCTGCCAGCGGCCACCGGGTGCGTCGTAGCCGATGCGGCTGCCGAAGATCACATGGCTGTCAGCCCAGTAGCTGTTGGCGTAGTCCACGGCGATGCGCGAGGCGTATTCGGTATTGAGCGCGGCGTACAGGCCGGATGCATGATCGAAGCGCAGCTCGGCCTGGTAGGCGTGGCGCGGCAGGCCGGGCAGGCGGTTGCTGCCGAAACGCGCGTCGTGGCGATAGCGGAAATCGCTGAAGGTATACGCCTGGCGCAGCGACAGGCGGCCCGGTGCAGCCTGCCACAGCGTGCTGTCCAATCCGGCCTCGATGCCGCGGTGAACGGTGGGGCTGGCGTTGTTCTCGGCGATGAACAGGTTCGGCACCGGTTGCAGTTCGACGCTGAGCAGTTCGTGGTTTACGTGCGCGTAGTAGCCGGTCAGTTCCCAGCGACCCAGCGCCGCGTCACCGCGCGCACCCAGTTCCAGCGTGGTGGCGGTCTGGTTCTGCATCGGCACCGGCGCGCGCTGGCGGCCGGTAGACGGGCCATTGCCCGGCCCGAAGTACTGGTTCGAGCCCCAGATCATCGACCAGGGGTGCGGCGCCTCCACCGAGCGGCTGAGGTTGCCGAACCACTGGGTCTGGGCGCTGTGCTGCCAGGTGAAGCCCAGTCGCGGCGCATAGTCCCAGTCGTGGTCGCGCAGGCGGCCACCGCTGCTCGGCCAGGTCACCTGCACATCGCGGCGGGTTTTGATCAGCGCCAGCCCGGTCTGCATGCGCAGGCGGTCATTGAAGGTGAGGGTATTGCTGACGTGCAGCGTGCTGTCGGTGCCGTGGTGCCGGAAGTCACGCGTGCGCGTACCCGCGGCATAGCCGTTGCTGGCAAAGCGCAGCGACTCGCGCACATCGGCGTCCAGATCGTGGGTGACGCGCAGGCCGACCGTGGTCTCGCTGTCCAGGCCGAACAGCCGGTGGCGGCGGCGGTAGTCCAGCGTGGCGTTGAGGTTGGCGTAGTCCAGCTGCTGCCGGTACAGGCTCTCGTTCAAGTCCATCGGGTACTTGTGATAGACCAGCCCGGCCTGGAACGAGGAGTCCTCATCGATCTGCAGCGTGGTGACGTTGCCCACCCAGGTGCTGCCCGGCTGCGGGCGACGCGCATCGATGGCCAGGTTGGCCGCATTCGCGGCACGCGGATCGTTGCGGATCTGGTCGCGGGTCAGGCGGCCGGGCGTTTCATGATTGGTTTCGCGATAGCGCACGAAGAAGCGCGTCTGCAGGTCGGGCGTGATCTGCCAGCCGATGTTGGCCATCGCACCCTTGCCGTCGCCGCGCGCATGACGCTGGTAACCGTCGAACTCGGTATCGGTGTAGGCCAGGAAGTAGTCGACATCACCACTGACGCCGCCCCAGCTGATGCCGCGCTTCTGGTAGCCACGCCTGCCGGCTTCGTAGTGCAGCTGCACACCCGCCGAATCACGACCGCTACGGCTGACGTAGTCGATGGCACCACCCAGCGCCAACGCACCGCGCTCGAAGCCGTTGGCGCCGCGCAGGACTTCCACGCGCGACAGCCACAGCGGTTCCAGCAGCTCGTAGGGCGTGCCGCCCGGGCCGGTCAGTGGCAGGCCGTCGATCGACACCGCAATGCCCGAGGCGTGCGCGCCCGGGCCACGGTTGATGCCCGAGCCACGGATCGAGATCTTGGTGCCCTCATTGCCCGGCGACTGCGCGCTGATGCCCGGTTGGTAGGCCAGCACATCGGCGCTGGTGGACAGTCGGCTGTCGGCCTTGGCCACGTCGATCAGGTTGCTGGCGCCGGGAACGCGCTTCAGCGCCTCGCGCGCCTGCGCGCTGGCATCGGCGGCAGCGGTGACCTGCACGGCATCCAGCGTGGTGGCCTGTGGGGCCGCAGCGGCGGTGGAAGAGAGGCCGAGGGAAACGGCCAGGAACAGCAGCGAGGGGGTGGGGCGGTACGACGAGAGCGACATGCGGGAATGCTGTAAACCACAAAAGTGGCGCGCAAGTTAACAGTTCGGCGGCGTCACGTCACCCACCGGCGGCGTATGGCCGCCCGCAACATCCATGTAGAGCCGAGTCCATGCTCGGCTATCGCGCGCAGCGGGGGTCTCCTGAGATCGCAACGAAGAGCAGCCGAGCATGGGCTCGGCTCTGCAGCAGGGTTTAGGGCGAGGGCTTCGCCAGCGCCTTGGCCTTCGCGTACAGCCGATCAGCCGCTTCCCTATCGCCCAATGCCGCATGGCACTCGGCCAGGCTGTCCCACGCGTTGGCCGAATCCGGATACAACTCGGCGTTGAGCGCGAACACTTTCAGCGCCTTGCTGGCACCCAGACTCTCGCGGATGGCATAGCCATCACCGTTGATCGCACGTTCCAGTTCACCTGTGGGAACGCCATTGCTGTCGCGCAGCCAGCTACGCATCTGCGGTTTCGCATCGGTGCTGTCATCCCGCGCATAGCCGATCAACCGCTCGGACAACACCGCATGCGGAAACTCCCCGGGCGCGGCCACCCCCATCATGCTCTCCACCAGCGTGCTGGACCAGACATTGCGGGCGCTGCCGTTGGTCAGGTACACGAACACCCAGTAGCCGCTGGCCAGCGTGCCCTTGTAGGCCAATCGCGCACGTACACGGGTGCCACCATCGTGGCCGACCTGGGTGTAGCCGTCGCTTCGGGTGGTGTCCCAACCGGTGGAGAAGAAATTGCTACCGCCACCGCTCAGTTTCTGCGGCTGCCAGAGCTTTTCCAGGGTCGCCGTGCGCACCAGCTTTCCGCTCGCCAGCGCCTGCAGGAAACGGTTCATGTCGCCCACGCTGGTCTGCAGATCGGCATGGCCCCAGCCGTAATCCGGCCAGGCATCTTCATTGGCCGGCTGCAGCTGGCCGTCCTTGCCGATGTAAGGCACCGCCGCGCGCGTGGCTGGCACGCTGGCGATGGCCCATGACGTGCTGGCCATCTTCAATGGCTGCAGGATGCGTTCGCGCGCGATGGCTGGGTAGGGCTTGCGGTAATGCGCTTCCAGCAAGGCGGTCAGCACCAGGTAGTTGGCCTGGATGTACTGTACGCGGCTGCCGGTGGCGAACTGCATCGGTGTCGCGCCGGCTACCTTCAGTGCAGCGCCAAGGTCAGGGGCTACACCGGGGTAGCCCTTGCTGACCCAACGGTTGTCGACACGATCGTAGTACTCGCCGATACCCGAGCTGTGGTTGAGGAAATCGCGCACGTGGATCGCCTGCCATGCTGCAGGCAGGTCCGGCACATAGCGGCTGGCCGGTGCATCCAGATCCACCTTGCCCTGGTCGACCAACTGCATCACCAGCGTGCTGGTCAGCAGCTTGGCCATCGACTGCGCGGCGAAGATGGTCTCGACGGTGGCGGGCGCATGGGTAGCGGGATCACGTTCACCGCTGGCGCCCTGGTACAGCACCTGACCGTTGTGGGCGACCAGTATCGCCTGGCCGGCGATGCCGTAGCGTTCGCGGTTGGTCTGCAGCTGGGTGCTGAGCTGCTTGGAAAGATCGCCGGCAGTTTCAAGCGCCGAAACGGGTGGGATCGCAAACAGCGTGCAGAGCAATGCAACGGCCAGGGTGCGGTACATCGCGGTGATCCATCAGCGGTGATGGCGCATGTTGGTCACGTCGGAAGAGCGGGTCAAGGGCACCGATTCCCGCATCAGGGAGAGCCGGCCAGCGGCCGGCACTACCACACGTTTCCGGTAGTGCCGGCCGCTGGCCGGCACCCCTGCGATCAGCCGAGAATCCCTGGCAGATCCAGCCCCTTTTCCTTCGCGCAGTCGATCGCGATGTCGTACCCCGCATCGGCATGGCGCATCACGCCGGTGGCCGGGTCGTTCCACAGCACGCGGCCAATCCGCTTGGCCGCTGCCTCGGTGCCGTCGCAGACGATCACCATGCCGGCGTGCTGCGAGAAGCCCATGCCGACGCCACCACCGTGATGCAGCGACACCCAGGTCGCGCCGCTGGCGGTGTTGAGCAGGGCGTTCAGCAGCGGCCAGTCGGACACCGCATCGGAGCCGTCGGCCATCGCTTCGGTTTCGCGGTTCGGCGAGGCGACGCTGCCACTGTCCAGGTGGTCGCGACCGATCACCACCGGCGCCTTCAGTTCGCCGTTGGCGACCATCTCGTTGAACGCCAGGCCAAGTCGATCACGATCACCCAGGCCGACCCAGCAGATGCGCGCCGGCAGGCCCTGGAACTTGATCTTCTCGGCGGCCATGTCCAGCCAGCGGTGCAGGTGCGGGTTGTCCGGAATCAGTTCCTTCACCTTGGCATCGGTCTTGGCGATGTCTTCCGGGTCGCCACTCAGTGCCGCCCAACGGAACGGGCCGATGCCGCGGCAGAACAACGGGCGGATGTAGGCCGGCACGAAACCCGGGAAATCGAACGCATTGGCCACGCCTTCTTCCAGCGCCATCTGCCGCAGGTTGTTGCCGTAGTCCACGGTCGGTACGCCCAGCGCATGGAAGCCGAGCATGGCGCGGATGTGGTTGGCCATCGATGCACGCGCGGCCTTCTCCACTTCCTTGGGGGCGGAAGCGCGCTTCTCATCCCACTGTTCGACCGTCCAGCCCTGCGGCAGGTAGCCGTTCACCGGGTCGTGCGCGGAGGTCTGGTCGGTCAGCAGGTCCGGCTTCACGCCGCGCTTGAGCAGTTCGGCCAGCACATCGGCAACGTTGCCGAGCAGGCCCACCGACTTCGGCGTACCGGCCTTGCACGATTCATCGATCAGGCGCAGCGCTTCGTCCAGATTGTCGGTCCAGGTGTCGAGGTAGCCGGTGCGCAGGCGCATGTCGATGCTGCTCTTGCGGCACTCGACGGCCAGGCAGGAGGCACCGGCCATCACGGCAGCCAGCGGCTGTGCACCACCCATGCCGCCGAGGCCACCGGTGAACAGCCACTTCCCGGTCAGGTCGCCGCCGAAATGCTGGCGCCCCATTTCCACGAAGGTCTCGTAGGTGCCCTGCACGATGCCCTGCGCACCGATGTAGATCCAGCTGCCGGCGGTCATCTGGCCGTACATGGCCAGGCCCTTCTTATCCAGCTCGTTGAAGTGGTCCCAGTTGGCCCAGCGCGGCACCAGGTTGGAATTGGCGATCAGCACGCGCGGTGCATCGGCGTGGGTGCGGAACACGCCCACCGGCTTGCCCGATTGCACCAGCAGGGTCTGGTCATCGTCCAGGCGCTTGAGCGTTTCGACGATGGCGTCGAAGCTTTCCCAGTCGCGTGCGGCGCGGCCGATGCCGCCATACACCACCAGTTCCTGCGGGCGCTCGGCCACGTCCGGGTGCAGGTTGTTCATCAGCATGCGCAGCGGTGCTTCGGTCAGCCAGCTCTTGGCATTGAGCGTGGTGCCGGTCGGCGCGGCGATGGTGCGGGACGGGTCGTTGCGGGTCATGCGGCGCTCCGGTTCGTAGCGAATTCAAGGCAGGCGTTGAGCACCTGCGCCAGGGTGTGGCGCAGTGGTGCGGCGTGGTCGGGGTCGAGCGGGGTGGGCCAGCTGTGTTCGTCCACCTGGTCCGGCAGGGGTTCGTGCATGTAGCCGCGGCAGGCCAGTTCCATCTGCAGGCTGTGCACGCCGCCGGCGATGTTGCTGTAGTGGCGGGTGATCCAGCCGCCCTTGAAGCGGCCGTTGCGCACCTGGCTCATGCCGCTGATCTTCAGCAGGTTTTCCACCACGTCGCTCAGGGCGTTGTCGCAGGAGGTGTCCGGTGCGCCGGACGGACCGGCAGTCCCCAGGTTGAACTGCGGCAGTTCGCCCTCGAACAGGTGCGGGATATGCGAGCGGATCGAGTGCGCGTCGTACACCACCACGGTGCCGTGGCGTGCACGCAGGCGCGTGATCTGCGAAGCCAGCGCATCGTGGTAAGGCAGGAAATACGTGTCGCGACGACGGGCGATTTCTGCTTCGTCCGGTTCGCGCCCGGCGTGGTACAGCGGCTGGTTGTCGAAGGTGGTCAGCGGACACAGGCCGGTGGTGTTCTGGCCCGGGTACAGCGACACGCCGCTGGGATCGCGGTTGAGGTCGATCACCGAACGCGAGATCGCCGAGCGCACCGTGGTCGCGCCCATGCCGCGCACGAAGTCGTACAGCTCGTGCACCCACCAGTCGGCATCGCGGCGGGCCAGCCACGGCGAGTGGTAGTCGCCGATCAGGTCGTGCGGCAGCTCGCTGCCGGTATGCGGGAAGCTGACGATGAGGGGGGCATCGCCCTCGTGCACCGTCAACCATTCAGGAAGGGTCGTCATGCCTGCGGTTCCACAGTCGGCAACAGATCGCCCAGGCCCTGCGCCAGCGCGCCACTGCGCACAAGATTCGTGGCGGTCACCATGTCGGGGTGGAAATAGCGGTCTTCTTCGAGCGTCGGCACCTGCGCACGCAGGGTGGCGCGCACCGTTTCCAGCGCGGCGCTGGAGCGCAGCGGCGCATGGAAATCACAGCCCTGCGCGGCGGCCAGCAGCTCGATGCCGATCACGTTGGCGGCGTTCTCGGCCATCTGCATCAGCCGGCGCGCGCCATGCGCGGCCATCGACACATGGTCTTCCTGGTTGGCCGAGGTCGGAATCGAATCAACGCTGGCCGGGTAGGCGCGCTGCTTGTTTTCCGAGACCAGCGCGGCGGCGGTCACCTGCGGAATCATGAAGCCGGAATTCAGGCCCGGGCGCGGGGTCAGGAACGCCGGCAGGCCGGACAGGGCCGGGTCCACCAGCATCGCCAGGCGGCGCTCGCTGATCGAACCGATCTCGCACACCGCCATCGCCAGCATGTCGGCGGCGAAGGCCACCGGCTCGGCGTGGAAGTTGCCACCGGACAGCGCTTCGCCGGTGTCGGTGAACACCAGCGGATTGTCGGACACGCCGTTGGCTTCAATTTCCAGCGTGGTCGCGGCCTGGCGCAGGATGTCCAGGGCCGCGCCCATCACCTGCGGCTGGCAGCGCAGGCAGTACGGGTCCTGCACGCGTACGTCGTTGTCGCGATGCGACTCGCGGATGTCCGAGCCCTGCATCAGCGCGCGCAGGGTGGCGGCGGTGGCGATCTGCCCGCGCTGGCCGCGGATCGCGTGTATGCGCGGGTCGAAGGGCGTGTCGGAACCCTTGGCAGCTTCCACCGACAGCGCGCCGGTGACCAGTGCGGCCTGGAACACGGTCTCGATCTCGAACAGGCCCGCCAGCGCATAGGCGGTGGAGAACTGGGTGCCGTTGAGCAGCGCCAGGCCTTCCTTCGCGCCCAGTTCGATCGGCTGCAGGCCGGCACGTGCCAGTGCGTCGGCTGCCGGTAGGCGCTCGTCACCGATGAAGGCTTCGCCAACGCCCAGCATCACGCTGGCCAGGTGCGAGAGCGGCGCCAGATCGCCCGAGGCACCCACCGAACCCTGTGCGGGCACCACCGGCAGCACGCCCTTGACCAGCATCGCTTCCAGCAGTAGCAGGGTTTCCTCGCGAATGCCCGAAGCCCCCTGCGCCAGGCTGACCAGCTTCAGCGCCATCATCAGGCGCACCACGCTGGCCGGCATCGGCTCGCCCACGCCAGCGGCATGCGAGAGCACGATGTTCCGCTGCAGGGTGGCTAGATCTTCGCGCTCGATGCGCACGCTGGCCAGCTTGCCGAAGCCGGTATTGATGCCATACACCGGCGCGCCCTTGGCGACGATGGCGGCCACCGCCGCCGCACTGGCGCGCACCACCGGCAGCGCGGCCGGGTCCAGTGCAAGCGGCGCACCGCGATAGACCTGCCGCCACTGGGCGAGAGTGACACGGCCGGGGCGAAGAACCAGGGTGTTGCTCATGTGTTGCTCCAGGAGGCAGGCAGGTCGGGCTGTCCGCGCACCACGCGCGCGTGCAGCGGGTTGAATCCAATGCGATAGACCAGGTCGGCGGGGCCATCGATGTCCCAGATCGCCAGGTCGCAGTCCAGGCCCACGGCGAGGCGGCCGATGCGATCGCTGCGTCCGAGCGCGCGCGCCGCTTCACGGGTGAAGCCGGCGATGCACTCATCGACGGTCAGGCGGAACAGGGTGGCGCCCATGTTCATCGCCAGCAGCGGGCTGGTCAGCGGCGAAGTGCCCGGATTGCTGTCGGTGGCCAGCGCCAGCGGCACGCCGGCCGCACGCAGCGCAGCGATCGGCGGCAGGGTGGTATCGCGGGTGAAATAGAAGGCACCGGGCAACAGCACGGCGACGGTGCCGGCGGCGGCCATCGCGGCGATGCCGGCATCGTCCAGATGTTCGATATGGTCGGCCGAGAGGGCACCGAAGCTGGCGGCCAGTTCGGCGCCATGCTGGTTGCTCAGCTGCTCGGCATGAATCTTCACCGCCAGCCCGTTGGCGCGCGCCGCTTCGAAGACCTGCCGCGCCTGCGCCGGCGAGAAGGCGATGTTCTCGCAGAATACGTCCACCGCTTCGGCCAGGCCTTCGGCGGCGATGGCCGGAATCATCACGTTGCACACCTCGTCGGTGTATTCCTGCGCCTCGCGGCCTGGCGGAATCGCGTGTGCGCCGAGGAATGTGGTCACCACGTTGACCCGGCACTCCTCGCCCAGCGCACGCGCTACCTGCAGCTGCTTGCGTTCGTCGGGCAGGGTCAGGCCGTAGCCGGACTTGATCTCGATCGTGGTCACGCCTTCGGCACGCATCGCCAGCAGGCGCGGCCGGCTTTCGCTGGCCAGCTGTTCCGGGGTGGCAGCACGGGTGGCGCGCACGGTGGAGACGATGCCGCCGCCGGCACGGGCGATCTCGGCATAGCTGACGCCCTGCAGGCGCTGCTCGAATTCGTTGGCGCGGTTGCCGGCGTAGACCAGGTGGGTGTGGCAGTCGATCAGGCCGGGCGAGATCCAGCGGCCTTCGCCATCGATGCGGGTGGTCGGCTGCAGGTGGGCGTCGCTGCCGGCCGGGCCAACATGGACGATGCGGCCGCCAGCGCAGGCCAGTACGCCATCGCGGATGACACCCAGCCCCTCGCCATCGAGGGTCATCAGGTGGACGTTGGACCAGAGGGTATCGACGTGCATGGCATCCACAACGCGGCTGTGCTTATATGTCTATACAATATAGGCGTCCATTTCGGGTTGTCCAGCCATGTCCGATTCGCGTTCCCCACACTGTTTCCATGCCGCCCACGCCCTGCTGGCCGATGGCTGGGCCCGCGATGTCCGCCTGCAGGTGCAGGACGGCCGCATCACGGCGATCCATATGGGGCAGGGCGCCCAGCACGGCGACACCCGCGTCGACATCCTGGTGCCGGGCCTGCCCAACCTGCACAGCCACGCCTTCCAGCGCGGCATGGCCGGGCTGACCGAGATCGGCGGCGGTGACGGTGACAGCTTCTGGAGCTGGCGTGAGCTGATGTACCGCTTCCTGGCCCATCTGCGCCCGGACGCAGTGCAGGCCATCGCCGCCCAGGCCTACATGGAAATGCTGGAAAGCGGCTTCACCCGCGTCGGCGAATTCCATTACCTGCACCACGACGCCGAGGGTCGCGCCTATGCCAACCGCGCTGAGATGAGTGCGCGGATCGCGGCGGCGGCCGACCAGACCGGTATCGGCCTGACCCTGCTGCCGGTGTTCTATGCACATGCCGATTTCGGTGGCGCGCCGCCGAATCCGGCGCAGCGTCGCCTGATCCACGATGTGGACGGTTTCGCGCAGCTGCTGGACGCCGCCAAGCCGGCACTGGCCGCGCTGCCGGATGCGGTGCTCGGCATCGCGCCGCACAGCCTGCGTGCAGTCACCGGCGAGGAATTGAGTGCGTTGCTGCCGCTGACCGACGGCCCGGTGCACATCCATATCGCCGAGCAGGTGCGTGAAGTCGAGGCCTGCCTGGCCTGGAGCGGCCAGCGTCCGGTGCAGTGGCTGTACGACCATGCACCGGTGGATGCGCGCTGGTGCCTGGTGCACGCCACCCACATCACCGACGATGAGCGCGCCGCCATCGTGGCCAGCCAGGCCGTGGCCGGCCTGTGCCCGATCACCGAAGCCAATCTGGGCGACGGCCTGTTCCCGATGCAGGCGTTCGCGCGCGAGGGCGGGCGCTTCGGTGTCGGCTCCGATTCCAATGTGCTGATCGATGCGGCCGAAGAACTGCGCCTGCTCGAATACGGCCAGCGCCTGACCCTGCGCGGTCGCAACGTGCTGGCCCCGGATGCCACCCGCAGTACCGGCCGCTTCCTGTTCGAAGGCGCACTGCACGGTGGTGCACAGGCGCTGGGCGTGGCCGCTGGCCTGCAGATCGGCGG
Organism: Stenotrophomonas sp. YJH_SMC_19; assembly: GCF_059367915.1. NCBI lineage: Bacteria > Pseudomonadati > Pseudomonadota > Gammaproteobacteria > Lysobacterales > Lysobacteraceae > Stenotrophomonas > Stenotrophomonas sp. YJH_SMC_19. The sequence goes on along the minus strand of NZ_JCAFRI010000031.1, from coordinate 17,957 downwards.
CAGTGCCGACCTGGTCGAACTGGATGCCGGGCACCCGGCGCTGCAGGCGCGACAGGATGACGCATGGCTTGACAGCTGGGTGTTCGCCGCACGTAATGGCGCGCTGCGATCGGTCTGGCGCCATGGCCGCCAATGCGTGGCCGAGGGCCGCCACCTGCAGCGCGAGGCGATCACCACCGCCTTTACTGCCGCCCTGCGTGGCGTGCTGGGCTGATCGCCTCCCGCTACCGAGACCCCATTACGTGAAGGCCAGCAAGTCCGCCACGCTCAACCAGCGTATCCGCAGCGATCTGGAAAGCCGCATCCTCAGCGGAGAATGGGCGCCGGGCTTTCGGATTCCGTACGAACACGAGCTGATGGAGCAGTACGGCTGCTCGCGGATGACGGTGAACAAGGTGCTGACCGCGCTGGCCGAGAGCGGCATGATCGAACGCCGTCGCCGTGCCGGTTCGTTCGTGGCGCGGCAGCCCCCGCACCTGGAGCAGGTGGCGCTGGAGATTCCCGATATCGCGATGGAGGTTGGCTCGCGCGGCCACCAGTACGCCTATCGCCTGCTGCAGCGCGACCTGCGCCTTGCCGATGCCGGCAATGCCGGTGAAGTCGAGCTGGCCGGGCAGGAAAACCTGCTGGCGATGCGCTGCCTGCACCTGGCCGATGGTCGCCCGCTGGCGCTGGAGCATCGCCTGATCAGCCCGGTGGGCGTGCCTGAGGTACTGGAGGTCGACTTCAGCACTACCGCGCCGGGCAGCTGGCTGCTGCAGAACGTGTCGTGGACCCGTGCCCAGCACCGCATCAGTGCCTGGGGGGCAGATACCGCCACCGCCAAGCTGCTGGACGTGAAGCCCGGTACCGCCTGCCTGGTGATCGAACGCCTGACCTGGCGTGGCGAACAGCCGATCACCCGCGTGCGCCAGGTGTTCCTGGGGGATGCCTGGGACCTGGTGGCGCGTTTCGCGCCGGGCGCGCGATAGGGATTCCATCCACGCATGGCGTGGATCTACTGGGCCGGAACGACTGTCGCCTTGAGCTCTGTCGGGGCGTGTGTACGATGTGTATCGTCCCTGCATGAAGAGCAGGGACCTCATCCGGGATCTGGAAGCGGCAGGTTGGATCTGTCGCCGGATCCGCGGATCCCATCATGTATTCGTGCACCCGCAGCACCCTCACATCATCACCCTTCCTCACCCAAAGGAAGGATCTGGGGAAAGGGCTGGTGCAGGCGTTGCGGAAGCTCGCAGGACTGACGTAGGAGGGCCCATGCGATATCCAGTCCTGATCGAGGCAGGCGATGAGCGCACCGCGTGGGGTGTGGTCGTTCCAGATCTGCCGGGGTGCTTCTCGGCGGCCGATACGCTTGATGATGCGCTCAGCGCTGCCGAGGAAGCTGCACTCGCCTGGATTGATGCGGCCCTGGATGAGGGGCGCTCGATTCCGACACCTTCCGCGCCACAGAAGATCGCCGCCGAGGCATCCAAGGACATCCGTTGGATTCTTGCGTACATCTGCATTGATCCGGCTCTGCTGGACGATACCATCGAGCGGGTCAATATCAGCCTGCCACGCCGGATCCTGGCGAGGCTGGATGCGCAGGCCAGAGCGGCGGGTGAATCGCGCTCCAGTTACATCGCCCATCTCGCGGCATTGGGCTGAGCTGGCGCCATGTGGAGCCGAGCCGATGCTCGGCTGCTGTTCGCGTGTGGCTCAACTCTGCAAAGGCATCCACGCGTGGCGTGGATCTACCAAGGGGTCGCGCATCGGGGTTCAGTAGATCCACGCCACGCGTGGATGCGGCCCCATCAGTACGTGGCGCACTGCCGCCAGCGCACCGGCTCATCCACGCCGGGGCGGGCGTTGAGCTGGATGCGCACGTTGCGCAGGGCGGGGTAGTGCAGCACTTCCTCGCAGACCTGCGGCCAGACCGCGTCCAGCTCGCCCGTGCGGTTGATCGCCAGCGTCTGGCGGGTCAGCCAGACCCCGCTGGCGATACCGGGCTTGCCGGCCAAGGCGCGGGAAAGATCGGCCTGGAAGCGCTCCAGCGTGGCGGCATCCGGGTTGGGGTTGCTGCGCGCGTCGGCTGAGGGCGCGGCCGGTGCAGGCGCAGCGGCCGGCGGCGTGGTGGCGGAGGCCGGCGCCGGTTCGGGCGCCGCTTCAACCGCAGGCGCAACCGGCGCGGGGGTGTCCGCCACCTCGGCAACAGGCGCGGTGTCCTGCACATGCAAGCCTTGCAGGCTCAATCCCACCAGCAGGCCCAGCGTGACCGCGCCGAGCGCGGCAATGGCGATCCGGCGCAAGGCTTCATGGCGGGCGCTGGCGCGCACACGGGTTTCGATTTCCGCCGGCAGGTAGGGCTGCAGCAGCGGCCACAGGCGTGGACCGTCCAGCACCTCGACCGCCTGCTTCTCGGCAGCGCTGCGCCCGTCGCGTTCCATCCGGCCTTCGGTCAGCAGCACGCCGCCCTTGGCGCCGGCCAGGCGCGCAGCAGCCCCCAGCTCGTTCACTGCGGCGGTGCCGATACGGTAGGCAAGGCCATGCTTGCAGGACACCAGCCACTGGTTGGGGCCGTCGCTGAGCAGGAAGTCGCTGCTTGGCTCGCGGGACTCCTCCGCCGGGTCATTCAGTTCACGCAGGCCGCGCTGTTCGCGCAGCATGCGCTTGACCAGTACCGAGAACTCGCGCCAGTGCATGCCGGCCAGCGCTTGCAGGCCGAGTTGCATCTCCTTCTGCCGCCGCTTGATCCACCACAGATAGACAACAGCCAGGGAACAGGTAAGCAGGGCCGACAGCAGGGCCAGGATCCAAGGGAGCATGCAGGAGGTGCGCGGAAGGGGCGAATGCGGAAGACGACAGTGTAAAGGTCGCACTATCCGGCTGGGTCAGGACGTTCCTGACAGGAAGCGTGATGGAACGCTCAGATCGGCATACGGCGAGCACGAAAAACCCGCCAATCCTGAAGCCGTGAGGGGAGGGAACAAACGGCAGCCGAAGCGATTGGCGGGTTGCTCGCGATTGTCAATCAAATTTTATTGCATTGCAACAATGGCCGGTCAGGGCACGCTGCCTGGCGACTGATGGCTGCCCGGGGCGGGAGCATCGGGGCCCGAGGCCGCACGGTTTTCCAGCTTGGCCAGCCGCGCGTGCAGGGCGTCGATACGGGCTTCCAGCGCGGTCACCTCGTCCGCAGTGGGGACATGCAGGCGCTTGAGCACGCCCTGCACCTGGTCATCGAAGGCCTTTTCGACCTTGTTCCAGGTGCCAGAGGCCTTCTCGCGGGCCTCATCCAGTGAGGATTCCACGTTGTCGCGCCAGCCCGGGCCCTGTTCGCCGTGGCGTTCACGGCGGCGGGCCTCCCAGGCTTCGCCTTCCTTCACCAGGCCGTCGAAGAAGCGGCTGCCTTCGGCCTGTGCACGGCCCAGGGCGCCCAGGCCGGCCAGCCAGACCTGCTGCGCCGAGTCACTCAGCTTGCGCGAGAAGCGCTCGGCCTGGTCACCGAACGAGGCGTCGTCGTTGCGGCGGTCATCGTTTTCGTACTGGTTCATCGCACTTCCCGTGGGAGTTGGGCCTGCCCCGAGAGTAGCGCGCACTGGCGTTGCACGGCCGTGACGGCCGTCGCCGGGGTTCAGCCCAGCTTTTCCTTCAGCACGCGCTGGATCTCGCCCTCGACCATGCCCTTCATCGCCGACAGCAGGAAGCCCAGCTTGGCGGTCACGCGCACGGCGCCCGGCTGCAGTTCGATCGCACCGTCCACGCCGCTGCCAGAGAAGTTCAGCACGTCGGCGGCCCAGGACGACTTCAGGCCGAAGCGCTCGGACAGCTTGGCGGCGACCTGTTCGATCGCGGCGCGTGCCTGTGCGTCGGGCAGGGCGTGGGCGTGGCGGACATCGATGGTGGACATGCAGGCTCCTGGCGCAGGGCGGGGATGATCAATGAGGGCGAGCATTGTGCGCATCGAGGGCCGTCGCGCCAAGCACTCATCGCAGGTTCTTCTTCGTTGGCGGCCAACCTGCTAGGCTGCGCCGCGTGCAGAACCTGCTTGTTCACTTCAGTCAACAACAACAGCCCGACCAGCCGCTGCGGCCCGGGGTGCAACGCATCGTGCGCCAGGCCAACGGCAGCGTGCGGCTCGGCGACGCCGGCCACGGCGCCCTGCTGCTGGCGCAGTTCTGCATGGACGATCGCGGCCTGTGGCTGCAGGTCGGCAACGGTATCCGTGGCATCCACGTGAATGGTCGGCCGGTGCGCCGCATGGCGCTGCTGCGTGCAGGCGATGCGGTCTATGTGGACGGCGTGGAGATGGTGCTGCAGGGCGAGGTCGAGAGCCTGCTGCAGGCACCCGCGCCGAAGAACGACGATGGCACCGATGAGCAGCAGCGCCTGCTGCGCGGTGTCGGCGGCCTGCATCATGGCCGCAGCTATACGCTGTCGCGGGCACGGTTGATCGGCCGCGGCAGCGACGCCGACATCGCCATCGACGATCCGGCCTTCGCCGAACAGCACGCCCGCGTGGAAGTGCACGGTGATCGTGTGCTGCTGCGCGACCTCGGCAGTGCCGACGGCACCCGGGTCAACGGCGTAGCCGTGCGCCACTGCTGGCTGCAGGCCGGCGACCAGGTGGTGTTCGATGGCCAGCATCGTTTTGTGCTGGAAGTGCCGCATGATCCACGTCGGCGGCCGTTGCCGGCCGAGGACGAGTCCGGCGAGGACGCGGAACAGGCGCCGGTGCTGCCGGTGACGCCGCGCAGGGTCCGGCGCTGGCCGTGGCTGCTGGCCAGCGCCTTGTTGCTGGCGGCAGTGCTCAGCCTGCTGCTCTGGTTCGGCGCGCGCTGACGGTCGCGCGGTGACGGTAGTGCCGGCCGCTGGCCGGCAACCGCCGCCCTGAATCCATGAGGTTGCCGGCCAGCGGCCGGCACTACCCGGTCGCGTCGCCAATGGATTCCAATGAAACCAAATTTCCCTTGCGCCACAAGGCCGCAAGGCTGGTGCACTGCGGCATACTAGGGGTCTTGCCCCACAGGTGTGACATGACGCGCGCGTTCAACTTCAGTGCCGGCCCTGCGACCTTGCCGGAATCGGTCCTGCGCCAGGCGCAGGCGGAAATGCTGGACTGGCACGGGTCCGGCGCTTCGATCGTGGAAATGAGCCATCGCGGCGCGGAATTCATGTCCGTGGCTGCCGAAGCCGAGGCCGACCTGCGTCGCCTGCTCGACATCCCCGACGACTATGCGGTGCTGTTCCTGTCCGGTGGCGCCACCACCCAGCAGGCGCTGATCCCGCTCAACTTCGCCAGCCCCGGCCAGCGTGCCGACTACGTGGTCAGTGGTCACTGGGGCAGGACCGCGGTCAAGCAGGCCGGGGTCTACGTCGACGTCAACATCGCCGCCAGCAGCGAGGCCCACGGCTACCGCGAGCTGCCGGCGCGTGCCGACTGGCAGCTGTCGCGCGATGCCGCCTACGTGCACATCACCGCCAACGAGACCATCCACGGCGTCGAATTCCGTGATGTGCCCGATACCGGCAACGTCCCGCTGATCGCCGACTTCAGCTCGTCCATCGCCAGCGAACCGCTGGATGTGTGCCGTTATGGCGTGATCTACGCCGGCGCGCAGAAGAACCTGGGCCCGGTCGGCATCGCGGTGATGATCATCCGCCGCGACCTGCTCGAGCGCAGTGGCCAGCCGCGCGCGGACATCTTCGATTACCGCTCGCACGTCGCCCGCGATTCGATGCTCAACACCCCGCCGACCTGGAACTGGTATCTGGCCGGCCTGGTGTTCAAGTGGATGCTGGCCGAGGGCGGCGTGACCGAGTTCGCCAAGCGCAACGCCGCCAAGGCCGCGCTGGTGTACGGCGTCATCGACGGCTCCGGCGGCTTCTACCGCAATGAAGTCGCACATGCGGCCCGTTCGCGCATGAACATTCCGTTCTTCCTGCCCGATGCCGAACTCGACGCCCGCTTCGTCGCCGAAGCCAAGGCCGCTGGCCTGCTGGCGCTGAAGGGTCACAAGGTGGTCGGCGGCATCCGGGCTTCGCTGTACAACGCCATGCCGCTGGCCGGGGCCGAGGCGCTGGTCGCCTTCATGGCCGATTTCCAGCAGCGTCACGGTTGAGCAATGAACGGCGCGCACCGTCGGGTGCGTGCCCCGCAACAGGGAATTCCGATGGCAAGCAGCAAATCCAGCAAGAAGGCGCCGAAGAAGGCCGAACCGGCCAAGGACAGCGCCTCCACCAAGGCCAAGGGCAAGAGCACGTCCAAGGCTGCGTCGAACCCGGCGCCCACCCTGGCGCCGCTGGCGCTGGCCGATGTGCGTTCGAAGATCGACCAGATCGACCGCGACATCCAGAGCCTGATCGCCGAGCGCGCACGTTTCGCCCACCAGGTCGGCAAGGCCAAGGGCAAGCTGGCCGCTGCCGTCGACTACTACCGCCCCGAGCGCGAAGCGCAGGTGCTGCGCATGGTGGTCGATCGCAATGAAGGCCCGCTCAGCGATGAGCTGCTGGTGCACGTCTACCGCGAGATCATGTCGGCCTGCCTGGCGCAGCAGGAGCCGCTGAAGATCGGCTACCTCGGCCCGGAAGGCACCTTCAGCCAGCAGGCGGTGCTCAAGCATTTCGGCCGCTCCGCGCTGGGCCTGCCGATGGCCAGCATCGAGGAAGTGTTCCAGGAAGTGGAAGCGGGCAACGCCGATTTCGGTGTGGTGCCGGTGGAAAATTCGGGGCAGGGCACCATCCAGATCACCCTGGACATGTTCCTGACCTCCAACCTGAAGATCTGTGGCGAAGTGGAACTGCGCGTGCAGCAGTACCTGATGTCGCGCAGCGGCCGCATCGAGGACATCGAGCGCATCTACGCACACCCGCAGTCGTTCATGCAGACCTCGGCGTGGCTGCGCGCCAACCTGCCGAAGGCCGAGAAGATTCCGGTATCCAGCAACGCCGAAGGTGCGCGCCGTGCGCGCAACGCCGACGACGCAGCGGCCATCGGCGGCGAGAGTGCCGGCCACGTGTATGGCCTGAAGAAGGTGGTCACCAAGCCGATCCAGAACGATGCCGACAACACCACCCGCTTCCTGGTGGTGGGCCGTAACATCTTCCCGACCTCCGGCCACGACCGCACCTCGGTGCTGGTGTTCATCCATGACAAGCCCGGTGCGCTGTTCGACGTGCTCAGCCCGTTCGCCCGCCACGGCATCAGCATGAACCGCATCGAGTCGCGCCCGTCGCACCACGGCAAGTGGGAATACGGCTTCTTCATCGACCTGGCCGGCCACATCGACGACGCGCCGATGCAGGCTGCCCTGGCCGAACTGGAAGCGCACTCGGCGCAGATCAAGGTGCTGGGCTCCTATCCGGTGGCCGTGCCCTGAGTGCTGCTGCGGCGGCCCTGGCCGCCGCTCCCTGATGCATCGCCGGCGCTGCCGGCGTTTACGGAATGATCGAACGATGAGCAACGCGCAACACTGGATCGCCCGCAAGGGCCAGCCGCTGCAGGGCAGCCTGACCATTCCCGGCGACAAGTCGGTCTCGCACCGCTCGGTGATGTTCGCCGCGCTGGCCGATGGCACCTCGCATATCGAAGGTTTCCTGGAAGGCGAAGATACCCGCGCTACCGCGCGCATCTTCAGCCAGCTGGGCGTGCGCATCGAAACCCCCAGCGCGTCGCAGCGCATCGTGCACGGCGTCGGCATCGACGGCCTGAAGGCGCCGGATGCGCCGCTGGACTGCGGCAACGCCGGTACCGGCATGCGCCTGCTGGCTGGCCTGCTGGCGGGCCAGGCGTTCGACTGCACGCTGATTGGCGACGAGTCGCTGTCCGGCCGACCGATGCGCCGCGTCACCGGCCCGCTGTCGCAGATGGGCGCGAAGATCGACACCCAGGATGACGGCACGCCGCCGCTGCACGTGCATGGCGGCCAGACGCTGCACGGCATCGACTTCGCCTCGCCGGTGGCCAGCGCGCAGATCAAGTCGGCGGTGTTGCTGGCAGGCCTGTACGCACAGGGCGAAACCAGCGTTGTCGAGCCGCACCCGACCCGCGACTACACCGAACGCATGCTGTCCGCGTTCGGCGTGGACATCGAATTCTCGCCGGGCAAGGCGCGCCTGCGCGGCGGCCAACGCCTTCGTGCCACGGATATCGTGGTGCCGGCCGACTTCTCGTCAGCGGCGTTCTATCTGGTGGCTGCCAGCATCATTCCGGGCTCCGAGCTGCGCCTGAAACAGGTCGGCCTGAACCCGCGCCGCACCGGCCTGCTGCACGCGCTGCGCCTGATGGGTGCCGACATCACCGAAGAGAATCCGGCCGAGCAGGGCGGTGAACCGGTGGCGGACCTGGTGGTGCGCTATGCCCCGCTGAAGGGTGCACGCATTCCGGAAGCACTGGTGCCGGACATGATCGACGAGTTCCCCGCGCTGTTCGTGGCCGCCGCCGCCGCCGAAGGCCAGACCGTGGTGAGCGGTGCCGCCGAGCTGCGGGTGAAGGAATCCGATCGCCTTGCGGCGATGGCCACCGGCCTGCGCGCGCTGGGCATGCAGGTGGACGAAACCGACGACGGTGCCACCCTGCATGGTGGCGTGCGCCTGGGCAGCGGCACCATCGAAAGCCACGGCGACCACCGCATCGCCATGGCGTTCGCCATTGCCGGCCAGATCAGTGACGGCGAGGTGCGCATCAACGATATCGCCAACGTCGCCACGTCCTTCCCGGACTTCGACGGCCTGGCCCGCAGCGCCGGATTCAACCTGGCCTGATCGTCACCGCGTCCGCCGGGCCCTGCCAGGCGGATCGCAATGCCCGGTAGGTGCCGACCTTGGTTGGCACGCACACATCTCCCGGTAGGTGCCAACCTTGGTTGGCACGCTTTCCCGCATAAAAGGACGGAGGCCGAAGCCTCCGTCTAAACATCACGAACCCCTCGTCCGCGATCAACGCTGCTCGGTACGGAAATCCACCGGGACCCGCACCACGCTGGCGACGGCACGGCCTTCGTGCATCGCCGGCTGGAACTTCCAGTTCTGCACAGTGCTCAGCACCGCGCGGTCCAGATCGCGACTGCGCTCGCCGCTGCGCGAAACGATCGCGGCATTGGCGACGTTGCCGCGGGTATCGACACTCAGGCTGGCAATCACGCTGCCCTGCACGCCACTACGCAGAGCTGCGGCGGGGTAGGTGGGCATGCGGTTGCTGGCCAGCGGGCGGGCCTCACGATTGCGCACTACCGGCGCGGCCTTCCGCGAAGCAGTCGCCGGGGCTGCCTGGCGCGCGGCAGGGGCCGCTGCATCTGTCACCACTGCCTGTTCAGGGGCGGGCAGCATGCGCTCACCGACCGGCGCCGGTGCCACGTCTTCCTGGTTCGAATGACGCAGCCAGAGCAAGGCGCCGGCAAACATCGCCACGATCAGCGCGATCCACATCCAGGGCGACGTGGGCTTGTGCTGCGCGCTTGAATCCTGCGGCAGCTGCGGCGAATGAAGGTCTTCGTGGGTGGTGGCGGTCATCGCAAACTCCTTCCGTCAATGGACGACGTGGGCAGTGTTGCCCGAGCTACGGACGGGAAGTGTCAGCGTTGCGTCAACGCCACCGGCAGGGTTCAGTTTGCCTGCCGGGAAGTGTTCAGTTACTGCGTCTTGAAGTCGAACGGCACTTCAATGCTGCCGGGTACGGCCTGGCCGTTGCTTTGCGCCGGAGTGAAGCGCCAGCGGCGCACAGCGTCGGTGGCGGCACGGTCGAGCTCGCGTGAACCGCTGCGCTGGATCACCGTGGCGTTGTTCGGATAGCCGGTGGCGTCCACGTCCACGCGTACCACCACCGTACCGGTTTCACCGGCGCGCAGGGCGGCGGCGGGATAGGACGGTGGCGGCGACTGTCCGGCAATCGGCATCGGCTGGCTGTTGCCGGTGGCCGCCGGCGCAGGGCCCGGTGCAGCCGGGGCCGCTTCAGCCATGGGCGCGGGCGGCGGCGGGGCCGTTTCCACCAGCTTCGGCGCTTCTTCCTCCACCGGTGCCGGCTTGGCATCGGGCATGTCGCTGGAACCGGCGGCAGCGGCCAGCGGTTCCGGCAGGGGCTCGATCTGGGCGGTTTCCTGCGGGGTCTGGGCAGCCGGATCGGCGCGGAAGAACTCCTTGTCGCGGCCGGTCAGCCAGACCAGCACGAACAGCAGTACGCCCACGCCGAAGGCGATGCCGGCGATCTTCAGGGCGTTGCGCGGGATATGCACAGTGAACGACTTGGCGGACGACGAGCGGGGTGCAGACATGGACCGGACCAGTACGGAATGGCTCGATTCTGCCACGGCGGGAATGAACCGGGCGGCAGAAATCCGTATAACAAGCGATAATCCCATCCCTGATACCCACCACGACACCTGCCATGCTTGATCCAGCCCTGCTCCGCCACCAGCCCGCCGACCTCGCCGAACGCCTGCGCACCAGCCGCGGCTTCGAGCTCGACGTGTCTGCCCTGGAGTCCCTGGAGGCTGATCGCAAGCGCATCCAGGTGCGGACCCAGGAGCTGCAGAGCCTGCGCAACAGCCGTTCCAAAGCCATCGGCCAGGCCAAGGCCAAGGGCGAGGACGTCTCGGCCATCATGGCCGAGGTCGCAGCCTTCGCCGACGAGCTGAAGGCCTCGGAAGTGGCGCTGGACGAGCTGCGCGAGAAGATCGAAGCGATTTCGATGGGCATCCCGAACCTGCCGGCCGATGACGTGCCGGCCGGTGCCGACGAGAACGACAACGTCGAGCAGTCGCGCTGGGGAACCCCGCGCCAGTTCGATTTCAAGGTGCTCGACCACGTCGAACTGGGCGCCCGCAACGGCTGGCTGGACGGCGAGACCGCGGCCAAGCTGTCCGGCTCGCGCTTCACCGTGCTGCGCGGCCCGATCGCGCGCCTGCACCGTGCGCTGGCCCAGTTCATGGTCGACCTGCACACCGGCGAGCACGGCTATGAGGAAACCAACGTGCCGCTGCTGGTCAACGCTGACTCGCTGCGTGGCACCAGCCAGCTGCCGAAGTTCGAGGACGACCTGTTCAAGACGGCCGTGGGCGATTCCACGCGCTACCTGATCCCGACCTCGGAAGTGCCGCTGACCAACATCGTGCGCGACGAGATCGTGGACGCCGAACGCCTGCCGTTGCGCATGACCGCCCACTCGATGTGCTTCCGTGCCGAGGCCGGCAGCGGTGGTCGCGACGTGCGCGGCATGATCCGCCAGCACCAGTTCGAGAAGGTCGAGCTGGTCTCGATCAGCCGCCCGGAAGACAGCGATGCCGAACACCAGCGCATGACCCGCTGCGCCGAAGTGGTGCTGGAAAAGCTGGGCCTGCCGTACCGCAAGGTGCTGCTGTGCACCGGCGACATGGGCTTCTCGGCGGTGAAGACCTACGACCTGGAAGTCTGGCTGCCGTCGCAGGAGACCTACCGCGAGATCTCCTCTTGCTCGAACTGTGGTGATTTCCAGGCCCGCCGCATGCAGGCGCGCTGGCGCAACCCGGCCACCGGCAAGCCGGAGCTGGCGCACACGCTGAACGGCTCGGGCGTGGCCGTCGGCCGCGCGATGATCGCGGTGATGGAGAACTACCAGAACGCCGACGGCAGCATCACCGTGCCGGAAGCCCTGCGCCCGTACATGGGCGGCCTGGAAACCATCGCCTGATTCCCTGATCGGGCGGTGCTGCGGCTCTGGTGGGTGCCATGCTTGCCTTGCATGGCACCGTATCCACGCCATGCGTGGATGAACCCCACGATCACTCCACAACCCGCACCTTCTCCACCGGCACCCATCCCGGGTCGCCGGCCTCCGGCACGCACCACGCCCAGCCATTGAGCGTGCGCTGCCCACGCAGCAGCTGTCCGGGATCCACATCCAGTTCCCGCGCGCAGTAGTCCTCCGTGGCAAACGCGCCACCCTGCGCGTCGCGACCGATCACCGGCGCCGGCACGAAACCGGGGTGCTGCTCCTCGGCCTCGCACAGGAACCAGTCATCCCAGCCCTCCGGGCCTTCATAGCGTTCGCCCACTACCAGCGTCTGGCCGCGGCGCAGGGTGATCGGGTGCGGAAATTCGCTGCGGTGCGCAGTGGTCACGATGTAGTTCATGGCCCCAGCCTAACGTGCTGGTGAGCGCCGCGCATGGCACCGAATCCACGCATGGCGTGGATCTACTGACGCAAAAAAACGGCCCCGCAAAGCGGGGCCGCCAGGGTGGGCCGGGATGGGGGAGGGGATCCACGGCCCGCGTTCAGCGCCTCGACGAGGAGAGAGCGGCGCCGAACGCTGGAACGCTTATGCAGCGACGGCTTCGACCACTTCGTGCGACGGCAGAGCTGCCAGTGCACCGGCAATGGCGTCTTCACGGTGCTGCGGCGAGTAGGCGATGCCCTCGGCGCGCACGAACTCGACCTCGTTGATGCCCATGAAGGCGAACACCTGGCGCAGGAACGGCTCCTGGAAGTCGGCCGGCGAGTCGGTGTAGATGCCGCCGCGGCTGCTGGCGATGATCACCCGCTTGCCACCGGCCAGGCCCACCGGGCCGTTCTCGGTGTACTTGAAGGTGCGGCCGGCCACGGCCACGCGGTCGATCCAGGCCTTCAGCGTGGAAGGAATGCTGAAGTTGTACATCGGCGCGCCGATCACCACGATGTCAGCCTCCAGGAACTGCTGCATCACCTGTTCAGCATCGGTCGCCTCGGCGGCATCGGTCTTGGCCAGCGAGCTGCTGCGCAGATGCGGTACCGGATTGGCGTCAAGATCGCGATAATCGACCTGCAGGCCATCGATCTGGCCCGTGAAGCGGGCGACCACGGCGGCCGACAGCTGGCGCGAGACGGAATTGTCGCCAAGCACGCTGGCGTCGAGATGCAGAAGCTTCATGGCAGTCACCTATGTTCTGGAGGGAAGGGGCGGGGTGGCCCCGCCGACGGAGAGAACGATAGGTTGTTGCAAAGGCGGAATAAAGGTGATTGAATGCCACGTATTGTTCTAGATATGGAACTCGGGCATGCATGACCTGAATGATCTGTACTACTTCGCGATGGTGGTCGACCACGGCGGCTTCGCCGCTGCCGAGCGCGCCTTGGGTATCCCCAAGTCGCGACTGAGCCGCCGCATCAGCCAGCTGGAAACCGACCTGGGCGTGCGTCTGCTGCAGCGCTCCACGCGCCGTTTCGCGGTCACCGATGTCGGCACCAGCGTGCACCGCCATGCGCAGACGATGCTGGCCGAGGCCCAGGCCGCGCGCGAAGTTGTGGACCGGCTCAGCGCGGAGCCGCGCGGCGTGGTGCGCGCCAGCGTGCCGGTGTCGCTGGCGCAGATGCAGCTGCCCAAGCTGCTGCCCAAGTTCCTCGAGCAGTACCCGAAGGTGCGCCTGCAGCTGAACATCAGCAATCGTCGCGTGGACATCATCAACGAAGGCTACGACGTGGCCCTGCGCGTGCGTTCGCGCCTGGACGACGATGGCAGCCTGGTGATGCGCAGCTTTGGCCAGGTGCAGGAACTGCTGGTGGCCAGCCCGAAGTACCTGGACCGCGCCGGCCGGCCGAAGGATCCGGAAGAGCTGACCCAGCATGTCACCCTCAGCATCAGCGAAGACGAAGCCCGCCAGCGCTGGGAGCTGCACGGCCCGGAAGGCGAGGTTCGCCGGGTTGACCTGCAGCCGCGCGTAGCCGGTTTCGACTTCCCGTTGCTGCAGAGCATGGTGAAGGACGGTTTTGGCATCACCATGCTGCCGGAGACCGTGTGCGCCGATGCGGTGCGCAACGGCGAACTGGAAGTGGTGCTGCCGGACTGGTCGCTGCCGCAGGGCGTGTGCCACGCCGTGTTCGCCTCGCGCCGCGGCCTGTTGCCGGCAGTGCGCGTGTTCATCGACTTCCTGGCCGAGCACCTGCCGCCGCAGCTGGAGGCCTCGCGCCTGGATTGCGGTGGCGCCTGTGAAAAGGCCAAGGAGCGGATCAAGGCCAGTGCACTGGGTGCGCTGGCGGTGGACGCGGGCTGAGGTACCTACCCGCAACTGCACCGCCGATCTGTGAAACGGTAGCGCCGGGCCATGCCCGGCGTTGCTGCTTTCCGGCCCCGGTCAGTTCCGGCCGAACAGCCGGTCCCAGAAGCTGCGCCGCGGGGGTGCGGCCGGTGTGGGCTCGGCAATGACCGGCGCTTCCAGCACCGCCATCAGTTCCGCGCTGCGCGGCTTCTTCAGGAAGCGCGCGTAGTCCAGATAGCTGGTCACCTTGCTCATGTGCAGGCGCTCGGGCATGGCCGGCAAGGCGCCGCCCTGCAGCAGTACCCGCAACGCCTCTGGGCGGTCCAGACGGATCGCCTCGAACAGGGCGGTGCCACCGCATCCGGGCTCAATCTGGTTGGCGCGCTGTGGCGCATCCTTCAGCAGCTCTCGCAGCGCATCCGGGTCATCGTGGTTCACGGCCGCTACAAGCCGTGCCAGCGCTTCAGCCTCTTCGGGCGGAAGGCTGTCGCGATAGGCCTGGTCGGCGATCTCGCGATCGTCGCGCCCATCACCGCCTTGGATGCACAGGAAATCGGTGACCAGAGCGACCGGAATGCCGGACGTATCCAGCCCCCAGTAGCTCGGATAGACGCCGTCGCCCCAGCCGCTGGTGAATACGACCAGGCCGTGCGGTGAGTCCTCGCCCCAGGGGCGGTACTCGGCGCCTTCATCCAGGCCGTCATGGTCGATCAGCGCATCCGACCACGCGTTGTCTTCGTCGCCATCGGCCTGTTCGATCAGGGCCAGCAGCGCCCGCTGGGTGTCTGTATCCATGAAGCAGCCGATGCCAGCGTCGACCGGATAGCCGATGAAGCTGTCTTCATCCAGACCGGTCAGATCCTGCGTGGTCCAGCGCGCCATCTGCCAGTGCAGGGCAGACGCAGTGAGGGCTTCGCGGGGTTTGAACCAGACCACGGCCAACGCCGGGCGGCCGCTGTGCACGATGATTTCGACCGGATGCCGGCCCAGCGGGGCGGTGTAGTCGGCCAGCGCGGGCGCCTCGGCCTGGACCAGCGGATCGCAGACCACCAGATGCCCGCTGCTGACCGGCAGGTGCCCGGCGAAGGTGCGATGCAGGGCCATTGCGGCCAGCTGGGTGTCGTCCAGCAGGGTGGTGCGCAGGTTGGCCAGATCGAGGTGGGCCATGGGGGATCCGATTGCAGTGGAGGCCCCACCGTGCCGGATGCGAAGGGCGGGAGCAAGGGTGGTCTTGGGCAAATGGCCTTCACGTGCGAGAATACGGCGCTGCCCGGGCGACCGGGACCCGATTGGAGAGATGGCCGAGCGGTTTAAGGCACCGGTCTTGAAAACCGGCGAAGGGTCAAACCTTCCGTGGGTTCGAATCCCACTCTCTCCGCCAAACCTTAGCAAGTGTTTGTTTTTAAACGACATTTTTTAGGGGCTTGAAGGGCGGCTTGGGGCACAAATCGGGGCACAACTCCGATGCGATTACCAAGCTATCTCACTCGCTCTTCCACAGGTCGTTACCAGTTTCGCATGCGCGTTCCGACGGACATGCGCGGCATCGTCGGCAAACCTTTCGTCAAGCATCCCTTGGGCATCCACCTGCATAGCGCAAGAGTGGCTGCCTTGGCCATCGCGCAGCGTTATGCTCAAGCATTCGATGCCATCAGGGATGGGTGCATGACCAAGAAGGGACTCACGGTTGAGGATGTTCTCCGCAGCGTCGCGGAGAACGGCTCCAGGCGTTATGAAATTGACTTGCCGGGCTTCCGTCTTCGGACCACGGATGCGGCCGACCATGCTCGAGCAATGGAGGCGCTGGAAGAAATCGGCAAGTTCCACTTCCGTGATGCGGGTGCAGTTCCGGCGGCGGCTGGGCCAAACCCGTTGGAATCAGCGGCGGCGCAGCCCCTGCCAGCTGAGACGATCAGCCTCATCGATGCGAAGCGAATCTGGCAGGACAAAGTCGCTGCCGAGGACATTGAGGTCAAAACGGTCGGCATCAAACTGCTTCCCGTGACAGAGCTGATCGAGTTCTTGGGCGCCGAGCGCGAGCTGCATACCATCACGCGGCCTGAGATGGCCCGCTTCTACGACCATTTGGCCAAGCGCGGGTTAACGCGCTCTACGCTCAACAATCGCCAGAGCTACCTCGCAGGTAAGAGAGGATTCTTCACTTGGGCAATGGCTTCAGGCTATGTGCTCAAGGGAGACAATGTCGCCGCAGGTCACGTCAGCGTCTCGATGGCGGAGAAGCGCAAGCGCCGGAAATTTGGCTTCCAGGCCTTTACCTCGGACCAGGTCCATCAACTCTTCGCGCCCGATAGCTTCAGGCAGCTTTCAACGGGAGCGCGCTGGGCGGCTTTGTTGGGCTTGTATACGGGTGCCCGGGCGGGTGAGGTGGGGCAGCTGTTCACCCTCGACGTCAAGGAGGAGGAGCGAATCCCGTGCATACGGTTTACCGATGAGGGGGAGGATCAGCGGTTGAAGACCGATGTTTCCAATCGGGTCGTCCCGTTGCATCCCGACCTGATCAAGCTCGGTTTCTTGGACTACGTCGCCGAACGAAGGGAGAGCGGGGACTGGCGATTGTTTCCGCAGGCTGACAGTAAGGCGAAGAATGGTGCGGGGAACTGGATATCGAAGGCGTTCAGCTACTACCTTCAAAAGCACAGCGGAGGGTGGCCGAAAGCAAAGCGCGGTTTCCATAGTCTCCGAAAGACCGTGATTCAGGAGATGCAGGGCAGCGGTGTTGCTTCTGAGATGCGAGCCCAAATCGTCGGCCACGAATTGGACGACGAACACCACGCGACTTACAGCAGGCCTTTTACGGTGAGTGAGAAGCTCAATGGTGCCGGGGGAACCCCAGCTCTGGGGGTGCTTGATTACGGGATCGACCTGGAGGCGCTGCGGACCCTGCCGGCACGCAAGATCGGGCGGCGCAGCAGCAATACCTCCGCACGCTCTACGAAGGTCGGTGGTAAGGGGAGGGAGCGGAACTAATGGCCCTCAGTGCTGCGGATGCCTACCGCCGTGCGGTCGAGCGGTTTCTTGGAAAGCTCACGGGGACGCAGACGGTGGGAGGTATGGAGAGGGCTGTCAAAGAACAGCGTCGCCACGGGCTGAGGCGTCCCATCTTGGATCTTGAACTGACCTTCAACGAAGCCGCCGGTGTTCTCGCCATCAGCACTGGCCAGTTGGAGACACTGCTCCAACAGCACCCTCCCAAGGGTCATCTGTTCGAGGTCAAAGGGACTCGCAAGAGGGCCACTACCCTATCCAGGTTAATGGACTGGGCCGACTGGCTAAGGGGGGAGGGCTACTGGAAGCCGCTGACGGAACGCGGAACCAGTCCCGATACCTTGCTCACAGCTAAGTTGCCCTTCTTGCTGGTCAAGTCGTCCGGAGCGCAGCGAGTGATTGTGGAGCCTCTGTCCGGCAAAGACATCTCCGATGCGCTCCTTCAACAGATACAGGAGCTTGGACGTGCGAACAACTGTAAAGTCATCTTCAGGACGTTTGCAGATGCCTTTGCCATGCCTTGGCTGAGGCCTGACATCAAACGCGCCTGGGCTGACACGTTCTTCAAGATGGCAAAAGCACAGGCGGCTTACTTCCGCGATTTGGCGCAACGGTTGGAAACCACCCGCGCTCAGGTTAGTAGGCAAGTATTGGACGAGCACCTGCAGTCAGCGCCTCAAAAGACGCCCCATCAGGGCGCTAGGCGCCTCTAACGGCAACTGAATGGAATTGGAGGCCTCCAATATCCGTATCTATGGCAGCCCTCACTTTGGATGATTACTCCAACGCCCCGGTGGTCGGAGCGATGGAGCAGCAAGATGGGCCTTGATATTTATGGGGGGACGTGATCTGGCCCCCCGTCAGCGGACGCCAAGAAGCGATACTTTGATCGCACTTGGAGGTCCCTTATGTCCCGTATCACCCGCCGTAGCTACACCGATGAGTTCAAGCACCAAGCCGTGGAGTTGGCCGAGTCGCTCGGGCCT